>DATIVG010000297.1:0-19800 GCA_035466075.1 Nodosilinea sp.
GTCTTTGGCCACTGGCGGTCAGGGGGCTAGCCAGCCAAGGCTGCTCTACGGTGATGCTGTGCCCTCATGCGTTCAACGCTGGGACTCACGATGCTGCGAAATGATCCTGGCGGGTTAGCTAAAACCCCAGACGCCGAAGTTTCCATGGACAGCCTCCTTGTGCGACGGTTGCTGCACGATCAGCACCCCGATTTGGCCCACCTAGACATTGCGCTAGTCGATGCGGGTTGGGACAATGCCATGTTTCGCCTGGGCAATTGCCTCTCAGTGCGGCTTCCCCGCCGCCAGATCGCCGCTGCCCTGATCGACCATGAGCAAACCTGGCTACCGCGCCTTGCCGCTCAACTGCCAATCGCCGTTCCTGCTCCCTACCGGGTGGGGGGCCCGGCCCTCGGCTACCCCTGGCGGTGGAGTATCTTGCCCTGGCTCAGCGGTCGCCCCGCCGATCTAGAACTGCCCGATCCCATGCAGGCAAGCCGTTTCGGTGAGTTTCTTCGGGCTCTGCATACCCCCGCACCGGCCGATGCGCCCCAGAACCCCTTCCGTGGCGTGCCGCTGAAAGACCGGTCGGCGGCGGCGGCTGAGCGTTTGGCGCGCCTAGAAACCAAAACCGATCTGATCACGCCCGCCCTCAAAGCGCTGTGGCAGTCGGCCTTGATTGCGCCGATCGATACGCCACCTACTTGGCTCCACGGCGATCTTCACCCCCGCAACATTCTGGTCGAAGACGGCCTGCTAACCGGCATTATCGACTGGGGTGACATCACCTCGGGCGATCGCGCCACCGACCTGGCCGCCGTGTGGATGCTGTTTGACGATAGAAAGGTTCGACTAGATGCGATCGCAGCCTACGGTTCCCTCTCTGAGCCCACCCGACGGCGAGCTTTGGGATGGGCCATTTTCTTTGGCGCGGTGCTGCTAGACACAGGGCTGGTCGATCACCCCCGGCATGCTGCGATCGGCGAGAAGACGCTGCGACGCATCGCCGCAGCTGGAGACAGTGGAATTTAGCCAAGCCTAGTGTGGTGTTGGGTGACCCTTCGTTTCAACCAATCTACGGCCATCCTAATTTCTATTGTTGACCCTGCACTAGGCACGCCACCCAGTTACTAAAAAGTAAGTTCTTCCCTGAAAAATCCTTGGCTGCCGAGTCGCTTTTATGCGACAATCTTTCCATGGAAAGTCAGCCGAGACTCATCAAGTCCTACGTGACACCCGATGGCAAAACGCCCTTCAAGACCTGGATCAAAGGTCTCAAAGACAAACACTCCAAAGCTAGGATCTTGCAGCGCATTGATCGGCTACGACTGGGCAATTTTGGCGACTGTCGCAGTGTAGGGGCCGGGGTGTACGAATTGAGGCTCAGCTTTGGACCAGGGTTTCGGGTGTACTTTGGGCTGGTTGGGGCGGAGGTAGTGATTTTGCTCTGGGGCGGCGACAAGGCATCGCAACAGCAGGATATTCAACGTGCCCATGACTATTGGCAGGAGTACACAAGCCATGCCGACTGAAAGCTACGACGATATTTTGACGGAAGAGCTGCGAGATGTTGAGGTGGCGGCTGAATATCTCTCAGCGGCGATTGAGGGAGGCAATGTTGCCGAGTTTTTGATGGCGCTGCGCTATGTAACCGACGCCCACGGCGGGGTGGGAATCTTGGCGGAGATTACAGACCTCAATCGTCAGAGCTTGTACAAAATGTTGTCTGAGCACGGTAACCCAACGCTGATTAATCTGATTGCGGTGCTGAAGTCAGTGGGGTTGACATTGTCGGTAAGGCCTATCGAGTCCGACGCGGCATAGCTGAACCTTGCGGCTAGCGACTGTTCCACGCCGCTGCGGCATCGCTGACGGCTTGATCCACGGTTTTTTGGCCTAGCATCGCCGCTTGCAGGTTGTCGTAGACAATCGCCTGCAACTCCTTGATGCCATCCATCGCCGGAATCAGCACCTCGGCTTGGTTCATCTGCTGGGCGCTGACCGATCGGGCTTTCTCCACGCCCTCGGTGCCCTCGGCCTCAAAGTAGCTGTCCGCCAGCGCCCCGGCGGCGGAGGGCAGCACGTTGGCGGCCTTGGCAAAGCTGAGCTGGTTGGCGTCGTTGGTGACATACAGGGCAAAATCCAGCGCTGCCTCGGGCACGTCGGTACCCGCCGGAATCACCACATTCATCACTGCGACGTTGGTTTTGCCGGTGTCGCCGGTAATCTGGGGGCCGCTGCCGGTGACGGCGGCAATATCCGGGGCGTTGGCTTCAATGGTGGGGAAAAACTCGGCTCCGGTGGACAGCAGCGCCACTTCCCCCGCCTGAAATAGCTCGATGGCGCGGCGGTGGCCCTGGGTCAGCACCTCCTGGGGCAGCAGCTCTTGCTGATAGAGGTCGGTCCAGTACTGAAAGACGGCGCGGCCCGCGTCGGTGTCAAAGGCGGCCTGGCCCTGGTCATCGACCAGGGGCACCCCCATCTGCACAAAGGATTGCAGCACGTCGGCGGAGTCTTCGGGCACAAAGGTAGTGAAGAAGGCGTATTTGCCGGTTTTGTCTTTGACCTGGCGGGCCACAGTGGCCAACTCGGCGTAGGTGGTGGGCGGTTCCACCCCGGCGGCCTCTAGCAACTCCTGGTTGTGCAGGGTGACGTTGGTGGTCAGGTACCAGGGAATACCGAAGCTCTGGCCGTTGAGGGTGTTGGCCTGCCAGATATTGGGCAGATAGACCTGTTTGGCCTCGGCGGGCACCTTGTCATCCAGGGGCATCCAGGCGTTGCGGCTGGCCAGCTGGGCGGCAAAATCGGGATTGAGGTTGACCACGTCGGGGGCGGTGCCAGCGGTGACGGCGGTGAGAATCTTGCTCTGCATGTCAGCCCAGGGCACATCGACCCAGCGCACTGTAACGCCGGGGTTTTGGGTTTCGTAGTCGGCAATTAGCCCGTTGAAGTAGTCGGTAAAGTCGGGCTGGAGCTGCATGGTCCAAAACTCGACCTCCTGGCTGCCGCCCTCGGCGGGGGCGGTGGCGCTGGGCTGGCCGCCGCAGGCCACCAGCCAGCTCAACAGCAGCCCCAGCAGGGCAAATAGGCCAAAACGGGCGCTGGAACGGGCGTAGGAGCGTAGTCTCATGGGGGTGCTTGGGGTGCTTAAGGAGAGAAACAGCGACGAACTGAAGACCGACCTGAAACGGGCTAATTGATGGTTGTTTATTCTCGCCCAATTTGGTCGCCTATGGTGGATGACTGTGGGCAAGGTTGCTTAGAGTACGACTTGAACTTGGGCGGCAGCTGCGATCGCACGTTCCCTCGCCTCCTCCACCGTTGCCCCCAGCGCCAGCGCCACCCCCATGCGGCGGTTGGGGGTCGCCACCGGCTTGCCAAACAGCCGCACCTTGCTGGTCGGCACGCCCAGCGCCCGATCCAAACCCTCATAGCGGGGGCTATCGCTTGCCCCCGCCGCCAAAATCACCGCCGAAGCCCCCGGCTGCACCAGGCTAATCTCGCCAATGGGCAGGCCCATAATCGCCCGCACATGCAGCTCAAACTCCGACTGGTGCTGGCTCACCATCGTCACCATGCCGGTGTCGTGGGGCCGCGGGCTGACCTCGCTAAAGTACACGGTCTGAGGTTGGTCCGCCGCCCCCGCGATAAATAGCTCCACCCCAAACAGCCCCCAGCCCCCCAGGGCATCGGTCACCGCCTGGGCCATCGCCTGGCAGGCGGCCAGGGTGTCCGGGTGCAGGGCGCAGGGCTGCCACGACTCGCGGTAGTCGCCCGCCTCCTGGCGGTGGCCGATGGGGGGGCAGAAGTAGGTGCCGTCGATCGCCTGCACCGTCAGCAGCGTGATCTCGGTGTCAAAGGGCACAAACCCTTCGACAATGACGCGATCGCTCTTGCCCCGCCCCGCTTCCCCCGCATACTTCCAGGCGGCCAGCACCTCAGACTCCTGGCGCACAGTGCTCTGGCCCTTGCCCGACGAACTCATGATCGGTTTCACCACGCAGGGCAGGCCAATCGCCGCCACCGCCGCCAGATACTCCGCCTCGGTACCCGCAAAGCGAAAGGGCGACGTCTTCAGCCCCAGTTCCTCCGCCGCCAGGCGGCGAATGCCCTCCCGGTTCATCGTCAGCTGCGTCGCCCGCGCCGTCGGAATCACCCGCCAGCCCTCCGCCTCCAGCGCCACCAGCGTCTCCGTGGCAATCGCCTCCACCTCCGGCACAATCAGCCCTGGCCTTTCCTGCTCCACCACCCGCCGCAGCTGATCGCCATCCTGCATGTCAATCACGTGGCGGCGATGGGCCACCGCCATGGCCGGGGCATGGTCGTAGCGGTCCACGGCCACCACCTCCAGCCCCAGGCGCACCGCCTCCAGGGCCACCTCCCGGCCCAGCTCCCCCGAGCCCAGCAGCAGCAGGCGCTGGGCATCGTCATGTAGAGGCGTGCCGAGGCCCGGCAGGGGGCCAGCCAGGGGGCCCGGCAGAGAGGCAGACAGGGAAGCAGACATGGGTTTCACTCCAGGGGATCAATCGGGGGATCAGGCGGTTGTCAATATTTTTCTAATATTAAGTGCTCACTTTTCAGAATTGTGTGTAACATCGCTGGTGATACCAGGCCCCAGGGGTTCGGTATTCTGTCAGGGGCAACGGCGAAGGCATCGGGTGTGCAGTCAGGCGATAGGGTTTTCTATTCCTTAAGCAAGAAAAGTGGAAATTCTGAATCAAATTGTGTACCATTCGTTAGCACTTTTTCCCCTGGACTGATTGCTGGGCCACTGCGTCTCTACCCAAGCGCCTGAAAATGGCTTTTTAGGAGAGTAAACGGGCCTGTTTGGGTCTGCCTTGTTGTTCTTAAACGGGGCAGGTTTTCTGGTTACCCACCTGTTTTTCGGATACTGCCGTGGATAGTCTCAAAGCTATTTTTAGTCGTAAGCCTCGTGGCGTTGGCATTGAGCTAACCCCCGAGAAAGTCAATTTGGCCCACCTGAAAAAGCAGGGCACTGTTCTTAAGTTAGATACCCTGGCCTCGGTCGAATTGGCGGAAGGTATTTACGAAGAAGGCCAAATTCTCGACGCCGCTGCCATGGCCGACGCCATTCAGACGGTGCTGGCCGAGAGCAAGCTCAAGGTCAAGCAGGCCACCACCGCTATCCCTGGCCGGGCCATCACCCGAGTCATTCCGGTGCCCGCCGAGCTAGATGACGACGAGCTGCGAGAGATGGTGCTCAACCAGGAGGCCAGCCTCTACCTGCCCTTTCCCCGCGAAGAGGCCGACGTCGACTACCAAAAACTCGGCTACTTCGTCGATGAAGACGGCATCGAAAAGGTGCAGGTACTCCTGGTCGCCGTGCGCAAAGACCTCACCGATCCCTACATCGACGTCTTCCAGCAGGCGGGGCTGATGCTCAACGTGGTCGAAACCTCCAGCTTTGCCCTGATTCGCACCATTCGCGAGCAGCTGCGGCAGTTTACTCCCCAGGAGGCCGCCGCCGTCGTTGATATCGAGTTTGAAAATACCGAAATTTCCATTGTGGTCGATGGGGTGCCCCACTTCTCGCGCACCGTACCCATCGGCACCTTTCAAATTCAGAGCGCCCTCAGCCGCGCCATGAACCTGCCCCCCTCCCGCAATACCGAGCTGCTCCAGGGCATGACGGTGCCCATCCAAACCATGGATACCGTCGGCGCTCCGCAAATGGGCAACACCAACCCCGGCACCACCGCCATGCTGCGGGTGTTAGGCGAACTGTCAGACGAGCTGCGCCGCTCCATCGACTTCTACCTCAACCAGGGCGAAGACATGGAAGTGGCCCAGCTGCTGCTGGCCGGGCCCGGTGCCTCAATTGGCCAGCTCGACGAGTTTTTGGCCCAGCGGCTGAGCCTGCCCGCCAGCCAAATCGACCCCATTTCGGCCCTCTCCCTACAGGTCGATGAAGACATTCCCGAGGGGCAGCGGCCTGGGTTAGCCACGGTAATCGGTCTTGGTCTGAGGGAGGTGTAACCATGTACAGTCTAGACATCAATTTTCTAAAAGACCGCGAAGTCAGGGTCTTTGAGGCCAAGCCCCGAGCTCGGCAGGGGGGCGCGCCCGTTGGCGATCGCCGCCCCCTCTTTCTGGGCTTGGCGGCCGCCCTGGTGCCCTTGGCCCTGGTGGGTGGCTACTGGGCCGTCACCCGCAGCCAGGTCAATCAGCTTCAGGCACGCAGCGCTGCCCTCGATACTGAAATCGCCCAGCTCCAAACCCAGCTGGCCGAAATCAGCGGCATTCAGGGTCAAATCGACCTGGTGCGGGCCGAAAATAACGCCTTTGCGGCGGTCTTCAACGAAATTGTGCCCTGGTCAGCGCTGTTGCAGGATATTCGCACCCGCACCCCTGCTCGCGTGCAAATTCTCAGCCTGAGCCAAACGGCGGGCAGCACCTCAGAAATTGACCCCACCACCACCCCGCCCCGGGCGGGCGGCATCTCCATTGAAGGGGTGTCTTGCTCCTACGATGAAATCAACGACTTTGCCCTGGTGTTGCAGCGTTCGCCCCTGCTGCAATCGTCGACGGTGGCCATTGCCCAGGCCCAGCAGCAGCCCACGCTGCTCGACCCAACCATTCAGGGTCGCTGTCCCGGTACCCCGGTGGGAGATCCCGACTTTTTGGTGGATTACGGCATCAACGCCAACATCACCAACACCCCGGCATCCCAGCTCATCGACGAGCTGGAGCGCCAGGGTACGGTTGGCCTGGTTAGTCGTCTGCGGGCCCTGCGAGAAAAAGGAGTGATCGAATGACCACCACAGGTAATTTCCTTCCCGAGGATAATCAGGCCCTAGACCAAGTGGGGCCAACCTATCCCACCGCCTTTGGCGTCGAGATGACCCCAAAGGTGCAAGGCATTGCCCTCGCGGTGCTGGGGTTGGCCGGGGCCTTTGCCCTCTACAACTTCTTGGTCAAACCCGTGATCGAAGAAAAGACCATCCTGGAGGGCGAGGTTGCCCAGAAGCAAACCCAGGTCGATCAGCAAAAGGCCAGGCTGCAAAATCGAGCTGAGCTCCAAGCCCAGCTCGACACCGCCCTGGAGCAACGGGTGGGCATCTACAGTCTGTTGGGTAACTCTCAGACCCTCGATACGCTGCTGCTGGATATCAATCAGCAAATTCAAAACAGCAATGCCGCCATTGCCGATGTGCTGCGGGCTGACCCTGCTCGCCTCGACAATGCCCAGCTGGCCGCTCTGGGGCTAAGCCGAGAGCAGATTCAGCGGGTGAAGACAGAGTTTGCCGCCAATCAAACCCTCCAACGCCAGCTCTACACCTCCGAACTGCTGCGGTTTAACCCTGGCCCTTCGGTGCTTTTGGCCGATGGCCCGCCAGAGCTCAACGGCAAGCTAGAGCGCTTCACGGTCGATGTTTCGATGCAGGCGCTCTTTCCCCAGACCCTCAGCATCATGCGCAACATTGAGCGCCTGGAGCCGCTGATCATCATTCGTGATGTGCAGCAGAGCATTGCCCCCCCGCCCCCTGGGGTCAGTGAAGACCAGCTGGTCGGCATTAGTCGGCTGCTGTTGACCGACTACACCCTGGAGGTGCTGGTGCCTGTGGGTGACCCCAGTGTACCGCCGCCGCCGCCCGCCCCCCCGGCTGAGGGAGAAGAAGCTCCTCCTGAGGGAGGCTAAATCGACCCTTTGGAGCCCCACATTAGTTGCTCTGGTGGGTTTACCCGCCTGCCTAGCCCCGTTCAATGATCAGTCAAACCCGCGCGGCCCTGCCGCACCCGTGATGGAGGAGTGAACCCGTGAATCCCCTGATGAAGCTACACCCAATTTTGTTTAGCAGTGCCCTAGTTGCCGTAGTCGCCCAGGCTGGGCTAGCCTCGGTGACCAGCATTACCAGTGTGCGCCTCAACCCCACTGCCGCTGGCCTCGATCTAGTGTTTGAAACCGAAGGCGGTGAAAACAGCAACGTCTTTACCGTCAATCAGGGTAATACCCTGCGGGCTGACATTACCCGAGCTCAGCTCAACCTGCCCAACGGCGTTGGGTTTACCCAAGACAACCCCGCTCCCGGTATCCGCCAGATTTCGGTAGCGCCCCTAGATGCCAACAGTGTGCGGATTACCGTCAGCGGTACGAGCCAGGCACCCGTAGGCGAAATTGAGTCAAACGGCGATCGTGTGGTGCTGTCTATCAGCAGCGACGGTCAGGCGGCCCAGGCCCCGACTCCGGTGCCCGAGGAGTTGGTCACGGTGCCAGCACCGGCAACCCCGTCGGCAGTGGCCCAGGCGGCCCCTGAAGAGTCGGCGGCCCCTGAGGTGCCTGCGCCTGCCAGCCCCGATGTGCTAGTACCCAACCCGGATGTCACGATTGACGGCACCCCGGTGCCCCAGCCCCAGCTTCAGCAGGCACCTCCCTTCTTGCCTCGGGCTGTGGCTCCGCCGGTGGGCGATATCGCCGTGGCAGAAAACCAGATTTTGAGTACGACCCTTGATTTGGGCAGTAACGAGCGCATTCCTAAGCTGCTGCTGCGCGATGCCCCAGCCCGTGAGGTGCTCTCTCTGCTGGCTAGAACAGCGGGCTTGAACGTGGTGTTTGCCACGGGTGCCCCAGCCGCAGGAGCGGCCGAGGGCGGCGGCGGTGAAGGCCCTACCGTGAGCCTGGACATTGAGAATGAGTCGGTTCAAGACGTGTTCAACCACGTGCTGCGCGTGACTGGCTTGCAGGCCAACCGGGTGGGCCGATCCATTTACGTGGGGCCACAGCTACCCGATTCGGCTCGGACTGTGGCTAGCCGCACGCTGCGCCTCAACCAGGTCGATGCCATTGAAGCGGCGGGTTTCCTGGCTTCTCTAGGGGCGATTGCCACTCAGACGGTTAACCAAGAGGTGACTGAGGTTATCACCATTGAGAGTGAGGCAGAGGGAGTGCCGCCCATTCAGCGGGTGGTGACCACCAATGAAACCACGATTGAACCGCTGACCTATGTGCCTGAGCAGGGAGAAAGCTTTGTCGCTAGGCCGCTGCAGGGGCTACAGGCGGTGGCCGATAATCGGTTGAACTCGTTGACTATTGTGGGTGAGCCTCGCCTGATTACCCTGGCCAGTGAGTATTTGACTCGCCTGGACCTGCGGCGGCGGCAGGTGGCGGTCAATATCAAAATTATTGACGTTAACCTCAGCGCCATTGATCGCTTTGGGATTAGCTTCTCGTCGGCTATTGGCAGCACCAACTTTCTCAGTACCGGTGGGGCTGGGGTGATTAACTTTGGGGGGCAGACGCCAGCGGGGGTAGCTACACCCTTGAGCCCAGGAAGTATTGCCGGGAACCCGGCTTCCTCTGCTTTCTCGGTGCCTGGAGAGTTCTTGCTACAGATTCAGGCGCAGATTACTAACGGCAATGCCAAAATTCTCACTGACCCGACTCTGGTAGTGCAGGAGGGGCAGGCTGCCAGTATTGCGCTGACCCAGGAGGTAGTGACTAACATTACGACCACTATCTCTGCCAGCACGCCGCCAGTGACGACGACAACGGTAGAAAAAGAGCCTGCCGGGTTGACCCTGAGCTTGCAGGTTGAGGGCATTGACGACAACGGGTTTGTTAGTCTCAACGTTTCTCCAAGAATTACTTCGTTGACCAGCAGCCAGCAGATTAATACGGGCTCGGGGGCTAACACCATTGCCCTGTTGGCGGAGCGAGAAGTGAGCTCTGGTACCGTGCGACTGCGAGATGGGCAGACGCTGCTGCTGACCGGCATCATTCAGGAGTCTGAGCGGTCTACGATTAGCAAGGTGCCAATTTTGGGGGATCTGCCGATTTTAGGGGCGCTGTTTAGAAGCACCTCCACTGAGGGGCTGCGCAATGAAGTGCTGGTAATGCTCACACCGCAGATTTTGGATGACTCCGATCAGTCGGTGTTTGGCTACGGCTATACGCCCAGCGAGCAGGTGCAAGAAGTGTTAGAAAACCGGGGTAGCCCGGAGTAATCTTGAGGCCAACTCACCGGTATAGCCAGCGAGTTGGCCTCAAGTTGATCGGGATTCACGGTGCTGCTTACTCAAGCAGTTCTAAAAACTAGGGATAGGTGCAAGGGTTTATGGCATCTATCCCTTTTTTATGGGTGGATTTTAGGCCGTGTTGCTCGACTGCGGCAGGCACCGCTGACAGGTAGCCAGGATGGACTTCATAGAGGTCTGTGCATCTCGCTGACGGCAAAAATGCTGTGAGAGTTGTTGGGAAACGCTGTCTAGATCATGGGGGGCTGGGGCGGAGCGCACTACTCGATAAAGTAGGAGCCATACATGACGTATTCGTCGTCTGCAAGCTGGGTGTCGCTGGGGTAAAAGGCTACGTCTATGGAGTCGAAGTTGCCGGTGGCGTCAACGGTGGGAATTAGTTTGATGTAGCGGTTTTGGGTGTCGTAAAAGCTGGGGCTGCTTTCGAGCTGGAGCAGGTAGCCGCCCTCGGTGCTGATTAGGGTGTAGGGGCTGGTTTGACCGCTGCCCCACTGCACGCGATCGGCGGTGAGGGTCATGGGGCCAAAGACGAGCAGCACGTCGCTGAGGGGCTGCCACTGGGCGATCAGGCTATTGGGCAGGCTGGCTGCCGCTGGCGTTGGGGTGTCGGTGGGAACGGCGGCGGTGGGCGGTTCTGGCGCTGGCGCGGCGGTGGTGGGTGGTGTGGGCTGGAGGCCTGGCTCGGGGGGGCTGGGGCGGCAACTTGCGATCGCAACTCCCCCCGCCATCACCAGTGCGATCGCTCCCCTGGCTGGCGCGGGGTAAACCAGGGACCGCAACAGGGACCGCAAACAGGGCATCAGAGGTAAAGCCATAGCTAACTGGGGTGAGAATCTGCGCAGCAATTGCTGGTGCCATAGTAGCGTTTTGGGTTCACAATGCATCCCCGCCAGCGGGCTTGGGTAAAGTAGAGACAGACTCTGCCTGGGGCGATAAATCTTGACACCGATTCGGCGGTTTATAGACTTGTATATCCCCGGGGGGCTCGTTACAGTTGGGGTGACAACTGGGGAGACATAGCCATGGCTCAAACGGCGTATTCTACGGTGGCGGCGGCAATGACCGAGGCCCAGCCCGACGTGGAACTGCGGCAGGTGTTTAAGACCTTTGGCCCCGAGATGGCGGTGCGCCACCTCGACCTGGTGGTGCGCCAGGGCGAGTTTTTTAGTATCTTGGGCCCCTCCGGCTGCGGCAAAACCACCACCCTGCGCCTGGTCGCCGGGTTTGAGACCCCCACCGCCGGCGACGTGTTTATCCAGGGGGCCAACGTCAGCGCCGTGCCCGCCCACCGCCGCCCGGTAAACACCGTGTTTCAGAGCTATGCTCTGTTTGACCACATGACGGTCAGAGATAACATTGCCTTCGGGCTCAAGATTCGCCGGTTGGGGGCCACCCAGGTGCGCGATCGCGTCGCCGAGGCCCTGCGGCTGGTGCAGATGGACGCCATGGCCAGCCGCTACCCCACCCAGCTCTCCGGTGGGCAGCAGCAGCGAGTAGCCCTGGCCCGCGCCCTGGTCAACCGGCCAGCGGTGATGCTGCTCGACGAACCCCTAGGGGCCCTCGACCTAAAGCTGCGCAAGCAGATGCAGGTCGAGCTGGCCAACCTGCACCGCCAGCTGGGTATCACGTTTATTATGGTCACCCACGACCAGGAAGAAGCCCTCTCCCTCTCTGACCGCATTGCGGTGATGAACAACGGCCAGATTGAGCAGATTGGCACCCCCGGCGATATCTACGACCGGCCCCGCACCCCCTTTGTGGCCGACTTTATCGGCGATACCAACCTGCTGCCCGGCCGCATCGACCCCGGCACCACGGCCCCGGTGCAGGTGACCACCGCCAGCGGTCTGCGGGTGCTGGCGCGGGCCAGTGATGCCGCCCTCCCCCGCGACGTGGTGGTCAGCGTGCGGCCAGAAAAAATCAACCTCAGCCTGAGCGCCCCAGGGGCCACCGGCAACTGCTACCAGGGCCAGGTCAACCATTTGATGTACCTCGGCACCCACCTCCACTGCGTGGTGCAGCTCACCTCTGGTGAAACCCTGACCGTGCGGCAGCAAAGCCGGGCCGAGAGCCCCATTGCCGTCGATACTGCGGTCTACGTCCACTGGGCCGCCGACGACTGCCTGGCCCTGGAGGCGGCCTGACCCGCCGGGGCTGGTAACCTACCTCGGTGGATTAGACCTGGATTCGCTGGCCCCGATGGGGGCGACCCATATGCTTAAAAGTCAAACGCCTGGGTAAAATTAGTCCTAGCTGTTTGTACCGATTCTGTTAGCCCCTGCCCTACTAGCCCCCTGGGAGAAAGCCGTGCCTGGAATGCGACCCCCGATAGCCCCCTTCCCCCGTCGTTTGTCGCTGAGTCGGCGGCGGTTTCTGCAGGGGTCGGCGGCCACTGTGGCCGGGCTAGCGGCGGCCAACTGTCGGCAAAACCTGGCCGGGGCCCCGGCGGGCGGCGGCGGCAACGATGGTGCCCTCCACATTTACACCTGGGCCAACTACACCGATGCGGGCCTGGCCGATGCCTTTACCGAGCGCACCGGCGTGCCGGTGGTAATCGACACCTTTGACTCCAACGAAATCATGCTGACCAAGCTCCAGGCGGGCGGGGGCGATGCTTACAGCATTATTTACCCCACCGACTACATGGTGTCAGAAATGATCGATCTCGATCTGCTGACCACGCTCGACAGCAGCCGCCTGAGCGGCCTGGAGAATATCAAAGCCCAGTGGGCCAACCCCGCCTACGACCCCAACAATGCCCACAGCGTGCCCTTTTGCTGGGGCACCACGGGGCTGCTCTACAACCGAGAGGCGGTGCCCAGTGAACCCCTCGACTGGGACTTCCTCTGGGAGAACCAGGCCGCTCTCTCCCGCCGCATCACCTTAATTGACGACATGCGCGAAACCCTGGGCGCTACCCTCAAATCGTTGGGCTACTCCTACAATTCCAACGACCCAGCCGAGATTGAAGCGGCCTACAACCGGCTGCTAGAGCTGCGGCCCCACATTGCGGCCTTCAAGACCACCGGCTTTGAAAGCGAGCTGCTGGGGGGCGATCTGAGCGTAGCGATGGCCTACTCCAGCGATGCGATCGCACTTACCCTCGAAGACGACAGCATCCAGTACATCATTCCGGCCAGCGGGTCTTCCCTGTGGACCGACACCCTGGCGATTCCCAAAACCGCTCCCAATGTCGATGCCGCCTACCAGTGGATCAACTTCCTGCTAGAGCCCGAGGTCGCCAGCGCCGCGGTGGAGCGCCTGTTCTTTGCCACCGCCAACCAGGCCGCCTTTGACCGGCTGCCCGCCGACATTCAAAACAACGAAGACCTCTACCCCCCCGACGAGATTTTGGCCAAGAGCGAGGGCATTGTCGCCGTAGACACCGCCAGCACCGACCTGTTTGACCAGTTTTGGACAGAAGTCACCAGCGCTTAAAGCAAGAGTTTTGAGTTTTGAATTTTAAGTTTTAAGTGATACCGACCACCCCTGAATTCAAAACTCAAAACTCAAAACTTCCCCCACCCCATTACACCCTCACTCCCCCACCCCCAATGGCCCCCACCACCGCCCCGCCGCCTCGCCCCTGGGCCGATCGCCTGGCTCCCCGCCGCTGGCTGGGGCCGGTGACGCTGCTGGGGCCCGCCGGGGTATGGCTGCTGATGCTGCTGGTGCTGCCCACCCTGCTGATTTTAGAGATTAGCCTGGTGCCGGGGCTGCGCCTGGGTCAGCCCAGCGGCGGCTACGGGTTGGGCAACTATCTGCAAATTTTGCAGCCGGTTTATCTGCGGGTGATTGGCCGCTCGCTGTCCTTTGCGGTGGGGGCGACGGTGCTGTGTCTGGGGCTGGGGTTTCCGGTGGCCTACTGGCTGGCGCTGATGTCGCCCCGGCGGTGGCGCAACCTGCTGCTGGTGGGGTTTATTTTGCCGCTGTGGACGTCATCGCTGCTGCGGGCCTACGCCTGGACGACGATCCTGCGCCCCAGTGGAGTGCTCAACACCCTGCTAACGGCGGTGGGGCTGCCGGGGCAAAACTGGCTGAATACCCCCACGGCGGTGTTTATCGGCCTCACCTACAGCTTTTTGCCCTACATGGTGCTGATTCTCTACGCCTCCCTGGAAAAGCTCGACCGGCGCTTGCTGGAGGCGGCCGCTGACCTGGGGGCCACCCCCAGCCAGGGCTTTTGGAAGATTACGGTGCCCCAGACCCTGCCCGGCATTGCGGCGGGCTGTCTGCTGGTGTTTATCAGCACCCTGGGCGACTTTGTGGTGCCCACCCTGCTGGGGGGCGCGTCATCGATGAATATTTCGCGGCTGATCTACAACCAGTTTCTGGGCCCTACCCGCGCCTGGGGGTTTGGCTCGGCCCTGAGCATGGTGCTGATCTTGGCGGTGAGTGGTGCGATCGCACTGCTGCTGCGCTACGGCGACCGCAGTGCCGTCTCAGAACCCTAGAGCCAGTTCAAACTTCAAAACTCCCCCCATCCCCCCTATCTCCCTCACTTCCTCACCCCATCACTCCCCACTCCCATGTCCCGCTCCCTCACCTGGCCCAGCCTCTTCACCGCGCTGATGTTCGCCTTTATGTACATCCCCATCGTGGTGTTGGGGGTCTACAGCTTCAACGACTCGCGCTACAGCGCCGGGTGGGAGGGGTTTAGCCTGCGCTGGTACCGGGCGCTGTTCAGCGATCGCCGCATTTTCTCGGCCCTGCAAGACAGCCTTACCATTGCCAGCGTGGCGGTGCTGATTTCGGCGGTGCTGGGCACCCTGATGGCGATCGGCCTGGCCCGCTATCGGTTTCGGGGCAAGGCGCTGTACCGGGGGGTGTCGTACCTGCCGCTGATCGTGCCCGATATTGCTATCGCGGTGGCTACCCTGGTGTTTTTGGCCTCCCTGGCGGTGCCCCTCAGCCTCAGCACGGTGATCGCCGCCCACATTGTGTTTTGCCTCGCCTACATTGCGGTGGTGGTGGCCAGCCGCCTCCAGCGCCTCGACCCCAACCTCGAAGAGGCCGCCCTCGACCTGGGGGCTACCCCCACCCAGGCCCTGATCAAAGTGCTGATTCCCCAGCTGGCACCGGGTATTTTCGCGGGCTGCCTGCTGGCCTTTGTGCTCAGTATGGATGACCTGCTGATCTCCAGTTTTACCGCCGGGGGCGGCGTGAACCCCCTGCCGCTGGAGATCTTTAGCCGGGTGCGCACCGGGGTCAAGCCCGATATCAATGCCCTCAGCATGGTGCTGATTTTAAGCTCGGCCCTGCTGGCGGGGCTGGCGGAGTACGTGCGCTACCGCAGCGATCGCCAGCAAAAAATCTCTTGATATTCAAGCTAAAACACAGCCTTGGCAAGGCTGTCATTGCTGGAGGGCTGCGGACGGCGCAAGGGGGGCTGTGATCCCGCCATTGCCCGATCTATGCACCGTCTTCCAATAAATTTTGCCGCTCAAAAATGGTGGTGATCTAGGCCACTTTTTCAGCTGTCTGCGATCACGCCTGGGGGCGACGGCAATCATCCGTGGCCTGGGGCGCTGTCACGGTGGTTTGGGAAGAAACGAGGGATAGTCAATATAGCCTCAACAGCCCTGGTAACCGTCATGTCCCAAGCCACTGACCAGTCTCTCAAAGCGATTGTCGATCAGATTTTTGCCGACCGCCGCATTAGCCGTCAGGTGCAGCAAAACTTGATGGATGTGCTGCTCAGCCAGCCGACCCTCAGCAACCAGGACCACGCCACGGCCCAGCGGGTGTTCGAAGCCATCCGCCAGGGTCGTTTGCGGGTTGTGGACTAGGCAACTGCCCTAGCTGTCGTCGCCATCCTCAGTTTTGACGGCGGGAACAAAGTCGGGCTTGTCTTTGTCTTCCCAGCCCGGCGGACGCTTGGAGTTGTACCAGGCAATGGAGCCAATGGCGACGGCGGCAATAAAGCCCACCACGTACACCAGCACAAAGGCGGAGGGAAGCCCTTCACCTGCGATCGCAAAAACGAGTGTCATAGCCGATTCAAACTCCAAAATAGTCTCGGTCAACATCCTAGGGCAGGTGGGTCGCCCCAGGCATCGCCCCTAGGAACTACTCCGATTCTCTCACCAGCCGGAGATATTCAGCGTTTGGGGCGGGTTTATTCTCCCCCTACGGGAGATGGTGCCTCCAGGGGCGGCGGCGGTGCCACCAAGGGCGGTGGCGCAGGGGCCGGAGCTGGAGCCGGAGCCGGGGCCACCGGGTTGGTATTTACCGGCTGCGGTGCTGGAGCTGGTGCTGTCGGTGCGGCGGCGGGCGGATCTTCGGTAATGGGGGCCGGAGCGTCGGGCTCTGGGCTGCGGCCCGAGGGGGTGGGCTCGCCCGCCGCCTCGCCTGCCGCCGGTGAGCTGTCGCCCTCGCTGGGGCTGGGCTCTGGGCGAGCGGTCTGGCGACTGGTGCCGCCCCCGCTACTGGCTTCCTCCGCCGACTGGGAGGGGGAACCATCGGCAACCACCCGCCCTGGCTTGACCGGGCTGAGGGTGATGCTGCCCTTGCGCCCCCCCAACCGCGGCAGCTCAGGAAACTGCTCCACGGGGATGTCGTCGGTGAGCTTGCCCATAAAGCTGCGCCAGATCGCCGCCGCCATGGAGCTGGCCCCGCGAGTCGGCGTATTGTCGTCGTTGCCCATCCACACCCCGGCGGTCAGCTGAGGGATGTAGCCCACAAACCAGAGGTCGCGATAGTCTTCAGAGGTGCCGGTCTTGCCCGCCACCGGGCGGCCCAGGTAGGCGTTGCTGCCCGTGCCACCCTCCACCACGCCCCGCAGCATCCAGGTCATGATGGCGGCGGTGTCGGGGTCTACGGCCGGCGTCGATTCGCTGGGGTGTTCGTAGATCACCTCGCCACTGCTGTTAAGCACCCGTCGAATGCCGTGGGCGGGCCGGTGGATGCCCTTGTTGGCCAGGGTGCCGTAGGCGCTGGTCAGCTCCAGCAGGTTGACTTCGGAGGTGCCCAGGGCCAGGGAGTAGGCGGGCAGCAGCGGTGACTCGATGCCCATGCGCTTGGACAGCTCCACCACCGGGTCAAAGCCCACATCCACCAGCAGCTTGACCGCCACAATGTTGACTGAGTTGCGCAGGGCGCGCAGCAAATCCATGCCGCCGCTGTAGGTTTCGCCGTAGTTCTTGGGCTCGTAGCCGTCTACGACGTAGCGGGCATCGACGTAGTCTTTGTAGGGCGACATGCCCCCTGCGATCGCAGCCGTATAGACAAAGGTTTTAAACGTAGACCCCGGCTGCCGCTGGGCCTGGGTCACCCGGTTAAACTGGTTTTCGCTGCTGAAGTCGGTGCCGCCCACCATGGCCTTGATCTCGCCATTGCGGGGGTCAACCGCCACCAGCGCCACCTGCCCCACCCGCTGCCAGCCGCTGTAGCGTTCGACCGCCTCATCAACGGTGGTTTCGGCCCGGCGCTGCCACACCACATTTAGCGTGGTTTCCACCGTCAGGCCCCCGGCCTCTAGCTGGTCGGGGGGCAGCAGGGCCTCCAGCTGCTTTTGAATGTAGATGGTGAAGTAGGGAAACTCGCTGTAGAGAAACTTGGGCTGGTTGGGCGTCACCTCAACTCCCGAGGTAATCGCCTCCTCCGCCTCGGCCCCGGTGATCACCTCGGTGGCCAGCATGCGGCGAATCACCCGGTTGCGCTGGCTGCGAGCGGCCTCGGCATCGACCGCAGGCGAGTAAAGGCTGGGGGCGGGGGCCATACCCGCAATCATCGCGGCCTCGGCAACGGTGAGCTGGTCAATGGTTTTGCCAAAGTAAACCCAGGCGGCGTCGGCCACCCCGTAGGCCCCCGACCCCAGATACACCAGGTTGAGGTAGCGCTCAACGATCTGCTCTTTGGTCAGGCTTTCTTCGAGCTTGACGGCCATCATGGCCTCTTTGATCTTGCGCTGAAAGCTGCGCTCCTGATCTAGAAAGACAATGCGGGCCAGCTGCTGGGTAATCGTGCTGGCCCCCTCCACCAGCTCTCGATTTTGCACATTGGCCAGCACCGCCCGGGCAATGCCGCGGTAGTCTACGCCGTTGTGCTGGTAAAAACGCTGATCCTCAGAGGCAATAAACGCCGCCACCAGGTGCTCGGGCATGGCCTCGTAGGTGATGGTCTCCCGCGAGGCCGGGCCCAGCTTTTGCAAAATCACCCCGTCTGCCGACACCATGGTGACGGTGCCGTCGCGCTGGTAGGTGAGCGCCTGGGCCGTGTCGGGCAGGGTGGCGCGGGTGGCCTGTAGCACCCGGTAGGCGCGGGTGCCGCCCCCGGCAATGCCCGCTCCGGCCAGCAAAATCACCCAAAACAGAGGCCGCAAGAATAAGGGCCGATAGGTGCGCGGCTTGGGCTCCTGGGGCGCGGCGGCAGCGCGCGGTGCAGCGGGCCGCCGGGGGGGCGTCTGACTCGAAGACCCCACCGATTTAACGCCTGTCTGCCGCTTGCCCGAGGACCGCAACGGTTTCCCCTGGGGAGACGACAGCCAGGTTAACCAAGATCGAGCCATAGCACTATTGCCCTTCACGTCCTCTGTGAACTGTATGGGGTTTCGGCCATTTCTTCAAGCGTATGGCCGAGGCCGAGGCCCCAATTATTAAACAACCCTTAAGGAATGTGGTTACAGCACCCGGTGCCCTAAAGCCAGCCCTGTGACCAGCATACCTAACACCAAAAAGGGCTGGGCGCTGGCCTGGTACTTCACATCGTTCTCCAGCGGGTTGCGGAGAAAGTACATGTCCTGAAAGGTGATTTGAGGAATGATCAGCAGCACCAGCAGCACCGCGTAGAGGTTTTGGTGAATGGCCATCAGGTAGGCGGCCACCCCGCCCTGAAAGATATCGATGGCCAGCACGCAGATCCAGGCGGCGGTGGTGACGCCAAACATCACCGGCAGCGACTTCAGGCCCATCTGGCGATCGCCCTCCACGCTCTTGAAGTCGTTGACCACCGCAATGCCCAGCCCCGCCAGGCTGTAGAACAGGGTGAGCACCACAATCTGCCAGGTGAGACTGCCAAACAGGGCATGGCCCGCCCACCAGGGCAGCGCAATGTAGCTGGCCCCGAGGGCGTAGTTGCCGAGCCAGCCATTTTGCTTGAGCTTGAGGGGCGGAGCGGAGTAAATATAGGACACCAGCGACCCGCCCAGGGCCAGGGCCGTGATGGTCGGAAAGCTGTGCCCGGCCCAGCGATCGAGGCCGTAGGCGACCGCGATGCCAGCGCCCAGCAGCACCAAGATCTGGGTGGCCACCTGGGGAATAGAAATCGCCCCCGAGGGGATGGGCCGGTAAGGCTCGTTGATGGCGTCGATCTCGCGGTCGTAAAAGTCGTTGAGAGTTTGGGTGTAGCCGGTGAGCAGCGGGCCCGACAGCAGCATGCAGGCGGCGGCAATCAGCACGTATTCCGGGGTCCAGCGGTAGTTGCCCGAGGAGGCGGCCCCGCACACCACCCCCCAGATCAGCGGAATCCAGGTGATTGGCTTCATCAGCTGGAGGCGAATCTTCCAGATCGAGGTTTCGCCTGCCTTGGCCCCCTTCATGCCCAACAGCTGCCGAGCGGCGTTGCCCTGGGCCCCAGCTGCGATTTCAGGGGCGATTTCCGCAGCCGGGGATGGGTCTGGAGCGTCGTTGACCGGAGGGGAGGACGGTGGTTCAGCCATGGTGATGGAAAACTGCTACAGGTCAATACAACGTCGATCAAAGTCGATCAAAACTCAGGCGCTGGCGCAGCCTCCCCAGCGGGGAAGCGCAATCACTATCCACGGTGCCACATTTCTCGGGTCAGAATCAAACCCTGGCTAGCGCAGGGGTAATTTTCCTGTGAATCGAT
>DATIVG010000298.1:0-5046 GCA_035466075.1 Nodosilinea sp.
CCCATCCCCCCTATCTCCCCCCTCCATCACCCTGTCACTCCCCAACTACCCCACCATGACCGCCACCTCCCCCCGTCCCACCGCCGCTTCCTTCTCCGTTGAAGACTGGTGCAGCGGCTACCGCTCCCAGCCCAACGAGCACAGCTACTGGATTACCGACATTGACGGCACCATCCCCGCTGAGCTAGAGGGCACCCTGTTTCGCAACGGCCCCGGCCTGCTGGATATCCACGGCTACGCCATCAAGCACCCCTTCGACGGCGACGGCATGATCAGCAGCATCGCCATCCGCGAGGGGCGGGCCTACTTTCGCAACCGCTTTGTGCGCACGGCGGGCTATGTGGCCGAGCAGCAGGCTCAAAAGCCCCTGTACCGCGGCGTGTTTGGCACCCAAAAGCCCGGCGGCCCTTTGGCCAACGCCTTTGACCTCAAGCTGAAGAACATTGCCAACACCCACGTGGTCTACTGGGCCGACAAGCTGCTGGCCCTGTGGGAGGCGGCGGAACCCCACCGGCTGGATCCGTCTACCCTGGAGACCCTGGGGCTCGACTATTTAAATGGACTAATTGGCCCCGGCGGTTCTTTCACCGCCCACCCCCGGCTAGATCCGGGGCACCACGGCGACCCGCGACTGGTGGGTTTCTCGGTTAAAACTGGGCTGTCGAGCACCATCACCCTCTACGAACTCGACGCCCAGGGCAACGCGCTGAGCCAGCACAGCCATAGCGTGCCGGGCTTTGCCTTCATCCACGACTTTGCCCTCACCCCCAACTACGCCATCTTCTTTCAAAATCCGGTCAGCTTCGGGCCGATTCCCTTTTTGCTGGGGCTTAAGGGGGCAGCCGAATGCATTCGCTTTGACCCCAAGCAGTCCACCAAAATTTTGCTGGTGCCCCGCAATGGCGACCCCATGCAGGTGATTGAGGCCGACCCCTGCTTTGTGTTTCACCACGCCAACGCCTTTGAGCAAGACGGCCAGATTGTGATCGACTCGATTTGCTACGACTCATTTCCGTCGCTGGAGGGCAGCAGCGACTTCCGGGAGGTCGATTTTGACCAGGTTCCCGCCGGGCAGCTGTGGCGCTTTCGCGTAGATGTCGCCGCCGGTAAGGCCGAGGTCAGCACGCTGCTGAGCCGCTGCGTTGAGTTTCCCACCCTGCACCCCGACGCGATGGGGCGGCCCTACCGCACTCTATTTATAGGTACCGCCCACGCCGCCCAGGGCAATGCCCCGCTCCAGGCCCTGCTCAAGCTCGACACCCACACCGGTGCCACCGAGGTGTGGAGCGCCGCGCCCCGGGGCTTTATGGGTGAGCCGCTGTTTGTGCCCCGGCCCGGGGCCGAGGCCGAAGACGACGGCTGGGTGCTGGTGCTGATGTACAACGCCGAGCGCCGCTGCTCTGATCTGGTGATTTTGGCGGGGCAAGACATTGCGGCGGGGCCGATTGCCCGGCTCAAGCTGCCCCACCACGTGCCCTACGGCCTGCACGGCAGCTTTGTGCCCCGCTACTTTGGCCCCGACGAGCTTGGCCCCAACGAGTTTGGCACCGACCGGGCTTAAAGTTCTACCCTCTGGCGGGCCCAGGTTGATCTAGGGAGGGATGGGGTGGGCGGTGCAGCTAGGGAGAATGGGGTTGCCCCCACAATTGGTTTTCTCCTATGACTCTCACCGGACGCCACATCTCCTACTGGATCGATTCGACGCTGCCCTCTAGCTATCCGCCCCTGAGCCAGGACGTGGCGGTGGATGTGGCGGTGGTCGGTGCCGGGTTGGCCGGGGTGATGACCGCTAAGCTGCTGAAGCAGGCGGGCAAAACCGTGGCGCTGATCGAGGCCGACCGGTTGGGAGCTGGGGTGTCGGGCCATACCACCGCCAAGGTGGCGGCCCTACAGCAGCTGATCTACGCCGATCTGATCGACCAGCACGGCCAGGAGAAGGCCCGGCTCTACGGAGAGTCGAACCGGGCTGCGATCGCACGTCTTGCCGACCTGATCGCCAGCGAAAACATCGACTGCGACTTTGAGCCCAAAGCCACCTACACCTTTGCCACCGATGCCAACGGTCTGGCCAAGGTCAAGGCCGAAGTGGAGGCCACCCAGTCCCTGGGCCTGCCCACCCGCTTTGTCGAGAGCCTCGATCTGCCCTTTCCCGTCACCGGGGCAATCATGATGCCCGACGAAGCGCAGTTTCACCCGCGCAAGTTCATACTTGCGATCGCGGCCACCCTGCCCGGCGACGGCAGCCACGTCTTTGAGCAAACCCGCGTCAAAACCGTTGAAAACGAAAACCCCTGCCGCGTCATCACCACCAACGGCCCCACCGTCACCGCCCAAGATGTAGTAGTCACCACCAACCTGCCCATCCTCGACGTCGGGCTATACTTCGCCAAAACCTACCCCCAGCGCTCCTACATGGTCGCCGGTCGCCTTGAGCAGTCAGGAGCAGCCCAGGCTCCCCAGGGCATGTACATTGGCGTCGGCGACAGCTACCGCTCCATTCGCACCACCCCCACCGACGACGGCGGCACCCTGCTGATCGTGGGCGGCGAGGGCCACAAAGTCGGCAAAGATGACGCCACCGACGAGCGCTTCCAGCGGCTCGAAACCTACCTGCGCGACCAGTTTGGCGTCGAGCCCCAGTACCGCTGGTCAAGCCAGGACTTTGTATCCTTCGACAAGCTGCCCTACATCGGCAAGCTCACCCCCGCCCACCATCACACCTACGTCGCCACTGGCTTTAGCCTCTGGGGCATGGCCAAGTCGGTGATCTCGGCGATGGTGCTGTCAGACAGCATTCTGGGCCGCCAAAACCCCTGGGCCGACCTATATGAATCGACCCGACCCACCCCCTTCGTCACCACCACCTCCATTCAGCAAAACCTCGACGTGGGCACCCACTGGGTGGGCGATCGCTTCAAGGGCCTGTTTGAATCCACCGATAGCGTCGCCGCCGGGGAGGGCAAGCTGGTCACCCACAAGGGCAGCAAAGTAGCCGCCTACCGCGACGACAGCGGCCAGCTCCACACCGTATCGGCGGTGTGCCCCCACCTGGGCTGCATCGTCGCCTGGAACCAGGCCGAAACCAGCTGGGATTGCCCCTGCCACGGCTCCCGCTTTAGCTGTGACGGCAAAATTCTCCACGGCCCCGCCGTGAAACCCCTGGAGCAGAAAGTGTGCGATTGATCAGGCCCGTGCGACAATGGCGGCGTCTTTTAGCCCAGCATTTTCCATGAGTGGCGACACTATTTTTGGCAAAATCATCCGCCGGGAAATTCCAGCCAACATTGTCTACGAAGACGATCTCTGCCTGGCCTTCACCGACGTCAATCCCCAGGCCCCAACCCACATTCTGGTCATTCCCAAACAGCCCATCCCCAAGCTGTCCGATGCCACCCCCGCCGACAAAGAGCTCCTGGGCCATCTGCTGCTCACCGTTAAGCAGGTGGCCGACCAGGCGGGGCTCACCGAAAACGGCTACCGCGTCGTGATCAACACCGGCACCGACGGCGGCCAAACTGTTTTTCACCTGCACCTACATTTGCTCGGCGGGCGCAGCCTCGACTGGCCGCCAGGCTAGCCAGCTCTGATTTATTCCCCAGCCCAATCCCATGTCCTCGGTGCTCGAACGACCAAATCGCAGGGGCAAATCACCGTTGCCCCTGCCAGTGAGGATGACCAAACCTGAGTTCGGGATCAGAGCTGGCACCACAATTTTTTGGAACCACAATCTCACCGTTCCCCCGCCTGGTAGGGGCATGAGCTGGTGAGCTGAGGTGGCCTGTCCACACCGGATAGCGCTATCCCACACTAAAATCATTTACTTTTGTACAACGAAATAAACTTTCTTTTCTCACCGTTTTCTATAGAAAAGAGGAACTTTACACTGCATATGGATGAGTAGACCTCATATATCTACCCATTCATCATTCATTTTTCGTTGTTATTCATTGGCACTCTTACTATGACTACTTCTCTTCGCGCCCGCGGCAATGCGGGAGCCTGGGAGCGGTTTTGTCAGTGGGTGACCAGCACCGATAACCGCCTCTATGTGGGCTGGTTTGGCGTGTTGATGATCCCCACCCTGCTAACCGCAACCATCTGCTTTGTCATCGCCTTTATCGCCGCCCCGGCGGTGGATATCGACGGCATCCGTGAGCCCGTGGCTGGCTCCCTGATGTACGGCAACAACATCATCTCCGGTGCGGTTGTGCCCTCGTCCAACGCCATTGGTCTGCACTTCTACCCCATCTGGGAAGCCGCTTCCCTCGATGAGTGGCTGTACAACGGTGGCCCCTACCAGCTGATTATTTTCCACTTCCTGATTGGCATTTTTGGCTACATGGGTCGCCAGTGGGAACTGAGCTACCGCCTCGGCATGCGCCCCTGGATCTGCGTCGCTTACAGCGCCCCTGTTGCCGCTGCGACTGCCGTGTTCCTCATCTATCCTCTGGGTCAAGGCTCCTTCTCTGACGGCATGCCTTTGGGTATCTCGGGTACCTTCAACTTCATGCTGGTGTTCCAGGCTGAGCACAACATTCTGATGCACCCCTTCCACATGCTGGGTGTAGCCGGTGTGTTCGGTGGCTCTCTGTTCTCCGCCATGCACGGTTCACTGGTGACCTCTTCTCTGGTGCGTGAGACCACCGAGACCGAGTCTCAGAACTACGGCTACAAGTTTGGCCAAGAAGAAGAGACCTACAACATCGTTGCAGCCCACGGCTACTTCGGTCGGTTGATCTTCCAATATGCCAGCTTCAACAACAGCCGCAGCCTGCACTTCTTCTTGGGTGCCTGGCCTGTGATTGGCATCTGGTTTACCTCCCTGGGCATCAGCACCATGGCGTTCAACCTGAACGGTTTCAACTTCAACCAGTCGGTCATCGACTCACAGGGTCGTGTGATTGGCACCTGGGCTGACGTGATCAACCGGGCCAACCTGGGTATGGAAGTGATGCACGAGCGCAATGCTCACAACTTCCCCCTCGACCTGGCTACTGCCGAGGCACCTGAAATCATCGGCTAGTCGCTTGCGATTACCCCATTGAT
>DATIVG010000299.1:0-7013 GCA_035466075.1 Nodosilinea sp.
GCTCATGCAGCTCCATAGTCAGAGCGGCGATCGCGCCACGGCCATTCAGACCTATCACCAGTGCATGCAGGTCTTGCAGGATGAATTGGGCATCGACCCCAGCGCCGACACGCAGCAGATTTACCAAACCCTGCTGCAATAGGTCAGCTCCACAGTAACCATAACTTCCACATTCTCGCTTGCATGCCACAACTAGCCTCACCCCCTGCGCCTAGATGCTGTACCGGTGCTCTAAAACCAAATAGCAGCATGCAGAGCAAGTTTCTCAATACTTTAGTTGGTGCGGCACTGTAATCGCTGAGCTGAAATTGCAGGGTGGCAAGCGCATTTGAGCACTCGGTTAACTTATACTAAATCCGACCTGTATACCTCCGGAATGGTATAGGATTGTGGGATGCCTAGACCCCTGCATCTCGAACCTCATTTTTCAGTCGATGAGCTCAAAGCGCGATATCGCGCTAGTGGTGACGCGGTCGAGTCTCGACGCTGGCATTTGCTGTGGCTGGTTCACACCGACACGACGTTGAGCGATGCGGCTAAAGCGGTGGGCTTTCACTACGACTATGCCCGAGCCGTGGTGAGAGACTACAACCGCTATGGCGCTGCTGGCCTGCGTAATCGCCGCAAAGACCAGCGGCCCCAGCAGTCTCGTAGTCTGCTCACCCCCGAGCAGCTCGAAGCCCTGGAGGCTCGCTTGCAATCCCCCCCAGACGATGACGGGGTCTGGAGTGGGCCGAAGGTGGCGCGCGTTATTGCTGAGGTAACTGGAGTACCTAAAGTCTGGCCTCAGCGAGGGTGGGACTATCTCAAGCGCTTGGAGCAATCGCTGCAAGTGCCTCGTCCCCGGCATCGCAAAGGGGATGCTGAGGCTCAGAAGGCGTTTAAAAAAACTCCCGGAGCGCAAGGCTGAACTGGAGCAGCAGTATCCTGACGCGCTGGTCGAAGCGTGGTCCTTCGATGAGCATCGCCTGGGCCTAAAACCGATTATTCGCAAGCTATGGGCCAAAGTTGGGCAGCGACCGTTGGCCCTGGTCGACCCACGCTATGAGTGGACGTACCTCTACGGATTTGTGCATCCCACTACGGGCGACACCGAATGGCTGATTCTGCCTCGGGTGAATGGCGATTGGTTTAACCAAGCCCTGGCCACCTTTGCCGAGCAAGTCGGGGCGGGTCCGCATAAGCGGATTCTGTTGGTGATAGATGGGGCTGGATGGCACACCTGCAAAGACCTCGTGATACCCGACGGCATCCATCTAGAGGTATTGCCCCCTTACTCTCCCGAGTTGCAGCCGGCAGAACGACTCTGGCGACTCGCCGATGAACCCTTAGTCAACCGCTGCTTTGATGCCCTCAGCGATCTCGAAGATGTCCTGGAGGCCCGCTGCCGTACGTTGCTGTCGATGCAGTCCGAGATTAAAGCCCTGACGAACTACAGCTGGTGGCCCGCGTGACAGGCCTAATCGTTTCGGGGGTATGCTACTCGGATTTAGTATTAACTCCACTGGCTCCAGCTATGACTATGCAGTCCTGGGTATCAGCGGCCAAAACTAACGGGGGAAGACCGCATTGCTCCGGTCTTCCCCCTCAACTGTCATCTTTATGCTGTTATCACCAGAACATCATCGCTGGCGCAGGGGCCTACTTGAGCTTCTGCTTGATGAAGGCCAACACCTTGCCCAACTGCCCCTTGAGCTGGGCCACCTCGCCCTGGAGCTGCTGCACCTGGGCCTGGAGCGCCTGAAACTCGGCGGCACTGATATCGCTGCCGCCCGCCGGAGCTGCCGCCGGAGTCGCTGCCGCCGGGGCCGGGGTGGGGGTGCGGCGAGGCTTACGCGCCTTCACCATCGCCCCTTTGATGGCCTCGATTAGCTCTTTTTGCTCGAAGGGTTTTTGAATGAACTCAAAATACTCAAAGGGTTCGGTGATTTTTTCGGTCACCTCTTCCTTGCGCCCCGACATCAGCACCAGAGGAATATTTTGCAGGTCTGGGTTGCCCTGAATTTCTTGAAACACTTCCCAGCCGCTCATGCGGGGCAGCAAAAAGTCGAGCATGATCAGGTTGGGGCGCTGGCTACGAATGGCATCCATGCCTTCGACACCATCTTGGGCCTCAACGACTTCAAAGTTGCCCTGGGGAAGCATGTCGCGCACTCGCATGCGGATCACCCGGCTATCATCGATGACCAAAATCTTGTGATTTGTCACAGTTGACTCCTCGTACGGTGGCGAATGGCTAGGTAGAACACGTGGAATTAAGTATAGTTCAGGTTTCTGGAAAGTCTCGGGCTAAGCCGGGAAACTCCCTCTGGGCGATGGCCGTGGCTACAGCCGGTCGGAGCAAAGGCCCCGGAGCCTAAGAGAGCGTCTGCCTCAGAAAGGCTGAGCCAGGGACAGTTACAGCATGCCCCAGGGGGCCGACTGAACCGACATTACTGCGAGATTCTATCGCCCGATGCCGTCGCCAGATCTCATCAACTCCCCCCGGTAGGGCCTCTGGTCTTGACCTGGATCCAGGCAGGCGCTGATCCCGGGGTGGGCTAGGGCGGGGGGGCCAGCAGCAGGTGGGCCGCCTGTTTGATCTGGTCGCCGGGGCTGGAGCTGGGGGCCAGGGCGGGCAGCCGCACCACGCACTGGTGGGGAAACAGCTCGGCGGGCAGGTCGCAGCCCGCCTGGTAGCGGTTGTGGACGATGTAGCGCTGGGCAATGGTGCGATCGCACAAAGTTTGGTTCAGCCGCCGCGCCTCCGCCAGGATCGCCGACTGGTTTTGCACCACCCCCACAAACTCCGTGTGCTGCGGGTCCTGGAGCTTCGCCTGGGCGGCCAGCACCCGCTGGCGCAGAGTGCGCAGACGGCCCATAAACTCCACCCGGCCCACCACATCCTTATATTTAATCCACAGCTTAAAGATCCAGCCCAGCCAGTCGCCCAGGGCGGTGGGCATCTCCAAAAACCTCAGCAGGTGGCCGGTGGGGGCCGTATCCAGCACAATCAGCTGTTGCTCATTGCGCTCCAGCAGATCCATCACCGTAATCAACGACAGCATTTCATCAATGCCGGGCAGGGCCTGGGCCACAATCTGCCGCCAGGCCGCCGGGCCGTAGGCCATGTGCACGCCGCTGGCGACATCGCCATCCCCCGCCATCATGTCGGCCAAATCCCACAGGTAGTCGGCCCGAAACTGGTCGAGCACCACCTCGGCACTGACCTCCTGGGCTTGCAGGTTAGGCCGCACCAGGGTGGGCTCGTGCCCCAGGGGCAACCCCAGGGCATCGCCCAGGGAATGGGCCGGGTCGATGGACATCACCCGCAGGTTGGCCTCCGGGTGGCGCTCGGCCAGCCCCCAGCCCAGGGCGGCGGAGACCGTGGTTTTGCCCACCCCCCCCTTGCCGCCAACAATGATCAGCCGCCGCCCCGCCGCCAGCGGGTCTTGCATCCCGGGGGGAATCGGCTCCGGCCACTGCTGCACCGCCGCGGCACCGTCCGCCGCCTCGGCCTCGGTCATCTCCAGCGCCAGCGGCTGGGCTTGGGCAAACAGGGCGTCGAGGGCGGCACCGCCGACGGGCTCCTGACTTTGGGCGGGCACCCACAGCAGCGGCTGCCCCTGGGCAATGGTTTGAAACTGCGCCAGTACCTGACGATGGCTGGCCAGGGTGTGCCCCGCCGTCCGCAGCACCCGGTTGACGACGATGCCGCCCAGGGGCACCCCCAACCGGCCCAGGGCGACAATGAAGCGATCGCTCTCGGCCCAGCTCATAGGCTCTGGAATGCCCACCACCCAGCAGGCGGCCCGAGCACGATCTTGAATCAGCGCCCGCCCCTGCTCCAGGTCGTCGCACATGGTGGCGATAAAGGCGTCGGCCTCGTCGTCGGTGTAGCGGCCCGCCAGGGTTTCGCTCAGAGTGCGGTGCTTCTGCTGAAACTGCCCCAGCGCCGCCAGCATGGTGTCGAGAAAATCCATCAGGGCAAACAGGCTGAGGGTGTGGCCGCTGGGGGCCATATCGACCACCACCCGGTCGGCCTCGCGATCGCGCAAAATGCGCTGAATCTCCAGCAGCGCCATCAGCTCATCGAGGCCGGGCCAGCCCATGTCCCACACCGGGCTGAGGTCGTCGCCCTCTACAAAGCTGCCGCGCTCGACCAGCAGCTCTAGCACCGTGCCGTAGTCAACCCGAAACTGCTCCAGCAGCGCCGCCGCATCCAGCGCCCGCACCTGGGCATTGGGCCAGTCGGGCAGGGGCGCGGGGGTGTTGTCAACCGCCAGCTGCAGCACGTCCCCCAACGAGTGGGCCGGGTCGGTGGAGAGCAGCAGCACCCGCTGGTCGGGGTAGCGCTGGGCCAGCTGCCGCGCAAACCCGCAGGAGAGGGTGGTCTTGCCCACGCCGCCCTTGCCGCTAAACATGATCAATTCTTGGGGCGATGATGCCAGCATAGATAAACCCTGGACGGTGGCACTTTTCAGAGTGCCCGCTGGGTGAAGAGAACGCCAGGCCGACTACGAAACTTAATTGCCGGGCTGCCCTTCCCTATCGCCCACTCGCCTACTCCCCTACTCCCTACCGCACGGGGTTCTCTGGCCCCCGCCCCCGATAGACATCGATAAACGCAGCGGCGGCCTGGGGCTCAAACTCCGGCAGGCGCAGCTTATGGTTCCAGGCGGTGAGCACCACTTCCTGGCCCAGCCCCGGCTTGGGCACCACCACCAGCCCATCCCAATAGCCGGGAAAGTCGCTGGCCCAGGCGGTGAGGGTATCGACGGCCAGCTGGCCGGGCTGGTCAATGTAGATGACGATGTTGCCGTGCTCAATGGAGTGCACCAGCTCCTCTAGCCGCTGCTCTTGGCTGTAGAAGCCGGGCAGCACGGGGTTGGGGTCGTGGGGCCCGGAGGTGGGGAAGTCGCTGTCGTAGTTGACCGGCTGGCCGGGGGCCACGTGGGCCTGCCCCTGGTCGGGAAAGGTTTGAATCGAGGCCAGGGCAGCCTCGCCGACGGTGGTGTTGGGCTCGAAGGCCACTGACTGCGGGCGGTTGCGGTACCACAGCCCGCCAATCAGGGCGGCCATCAGGACGGCAATGCCCACCGGGCCAAAGATGAGGGACAGCGCGCTGGCTGAGCCAGCGGTGCGACGGCGCTTAGATCGAGTGGTCCGAGTCATGGTCTCGCTTTAGAAGTATCAACATCGGGCCTCTCAGCATCGGAACGGTCACCGGGGCCGATGCCAAGGCCTGCTAACCAGTGTAGCGGCGTCGCCAGCCGGGTGAGGTATGCCACCCGCTTGCCGTAGCGCCCAGGGCCGTGAGCTAGAATAAAACACTGGATTATTGCTCAACTTACTCGGCGCGCACCGCATTTCGACCATGGAAAGAATTGTAGTCGGGCTCTCCGGCGGCGTAGACAGCTCGGTAGCGGCGGCGACCCTGCACCAGCAGGGCTACGACGTGGTGGGCCTCACCCTGTGGCTGATGAAGGGCAAGGGCCAGTGCTGCTCCGAGGGCATGGTCGATGCCGCCAAGCTCTGCGAAGACCTGGGCATTGAGTACCACGTGGTGGACAGCCGCGAGGTGTTTGAGCGCGAAATCATCAATTACTTAGTCGAAGGCTACGGCAGCGGTATTACCCCTCTGCCCTGCTCCCAGTGCAACCGGGCGGTGAAGTTTGGGCCGATGCTGCAGTACGCGCGGGAGGAGCTGGGGGCAGGTCGCATCGCCACCGGCCACTACGCCCGCATCACCCACAATGCTGAAACCGGCCGCTACGAGCTGCGCCGCGCCGTCGACCCGGCCAAAGACCAGTCCTACTTTCTCTACGACCTCACCCAGGAGATGCTGGCCCACTGCGACTTCCCCCTGGGTCACCAGACCAAGACCGAAACCCGCCGCATCGCCGCCGAGCTGGGCCTGCACACCGCCGCTAAACCCGACAGCCAAGATCTCTGCCTGATCGAGCACCACGGCTCCATGCAGACCTTTCTCAACAAATACCTGGCCCCCCAGCCCGGCGACATTGTCGATACCGAGGGCCGCATTCTCGGTCAGCACACCGGCATTCACCACTACACCATTGGCCAGCGCAAGGGCCTCGGCATTGCCGCCGCCAACCCGCTCTACGTGGTGGGCTTTGACATGGGCAAAAACCACGTCATCGTCGCCGACCGCAGCGACGCCCACTGGCCCGACTGCACCGTACAGCGGGTGAACTGGGTGTCGGTTGCCGCCCCCACCGAACCGATGCCGGTGGCGGTGCAGATCCGCTACCGCAGCGAGGCCGTGGGAGCCATGCTGATCCCCTTGGAGCCGGGCCATGCAGCCGGGCGGGTGCAGCTGGTATTTGATGAACCGCAGTTTGGCGTCACCCCCGGCCAGGCGGCGGTGTGGTACGACGGCGACCGGGTGCTGGGCGGCGGCCTCATCGAAGCGGCGGCGGTGCCGGAGCCAGCCGAAGCTAGAGAAGCAACTGTTCTTAGTCACTGAGCCAATGTGATGACTCCCCAAGCGTTGAAAACCCAGCTTCAAACCCTGACCGCCTTGGAGCGAGCCGACGCTCTCCAGGTATTGACCGAAACGTTGAGCCGTCGCTCGCAGGGCATCACCAAAACCAGCGGTGTAATGGGTGGCGATGCCTGTGTTGCTCACACCCGTCTACCGGTCTGGCTGTTTGTAAGTCTCCGTCAGCAGGGGGCCACCGATGCTGAGCTGTTAGAGGCTTATCCTCACCTGACGGCCGCCGATTTGGTGAATGTGTGGGCCTATGCTGACGCCCACCCCGAAGAAATTGCGATCGCACTTGAAGCACAGGCGACTGCGCTTACTGAAGATGCTGAAAATTAGCGATGGCGAGGCTGTACGCTGATGAACAATTCCCTCGGCAAGTTACAGAGCGGCTGCGTGAGCTAGGTCACGATGTTGTCACTGTCCAAGATGCAGGGCAATCGGGCCAGGCTGATCCAGCTGTTTTGGCCTTTGCAGTTGCCCACCAGCGGGCGGTGCTGACCCAAAACCGCCGGGATTTTGTCAA
>DATIVG010000300.1:0-4474 GCA_035466075.1 Nodosilinea sp.
GGTGGCGAGGCAACGTATCCCACTTGTAGCCACCGATCGCCGCCAGCAGCACAGCATCGCTGGCCTTGCAGATCTTCAGCGTTTCCTCCGGCAGCGGCTCCCCCGTTTCGTCGATCGCCGCCCCACCGATCAGCGCCTCCTCAAATTCAAAGGCCAGATCCATCTGGCCGCCGATAGCCTTGAGCACATCCACCGCCACCGCCATAATCTCGGGGCCAATGCCGTCACCGGGTAGCAGCGTAATGCGATAGGTCGAAGTCATAGCGTTTGCAGAAGATGGCTTGAACGTAGGGTGGGCACTGCCCACCAACCGGGGAAACGCACCGATTCAATATCATACCCCCAGGGGCCAACCCCTCCCCGCCCACTTCTTTCTTCTCCTTCACCTCTCTACGCCAGGGCAGACACATAGGTCTGCCCCTACGCTATTCCTCCCGTCACTCCGTCACTCCATTACTCCCCATGCCCCAATACCTCTACCTCCACGGCTTCGCCTCCAGCCCCCAGTCGGCCAAAGCCCAGGCGATGAAGACTCGCTTCGCCGCCCTCGGCCTCGACCTGGCGATCCCCGACCTCAACCAGGGCGACTTTGCCCATCTCACCCTCAGCCGTCAGATCCAGCAGGTCAGCGCCCTGATTTTGGCCCAGAGTGAACCCACAGTGCTGATTGGCTCCAGCCTCGGGGGCCTCACCGCCGCCTGGGTCGCCCAACAGGCCGCCGTTACCGATCGCATCGAAAAACTGGTGCTGCTGGCCCCCGCCTTCCAATTTCTCAAGCAGTGGTTGCCCCGCCTCGGCCCGGCCCAGCTCGACACCTGGCGCGCCGAAGGCACTATCTCGGTCTATCACTACACCGAGCAGCGACAGGTGCCTCTCCACTACGGCTTTATCACCGATGCCCAGGGCTACAGCGACGATGGCCTAACCGCCCCAATTCCGACCTTGATTCTCCACGGCACCAACGACGAGACCATATCTGTAGAAGCCAGCCGCGCCTACGGCACTACGCGCCCCTGGGTAGAGCTGATTGAACTCCCCAGCGATCACGCCTTGACGAGTGTGGAGAAAGAAATTTGGCAGCACACTCAGGGATTCCTGGGGCTTTGAAAAGGCGATCGCGCTTAGACGTGGACGCGCAAATCTATCAGCATTGACTAGCGATCGCAGCCTATCCGCAAATCCAGTTCCCGCCCGCGCTGGCCTTCAGAGGCAACGGGTATGATTACAAATCGTCGTCACCAGCAGGCCGCTGGCAAGGTCTTTGCCGTTCTAGATACCTGGTCTACTGAAACCGGACTGGGCGAGGCGATTCCGGCTCCGGGTATTGTGGTGTCCGATGCGGACAGCGTGATCCCCGATGTGGTGTGGGTGAGTAGCAAACGGTTGGCCGTCATCGAAGACGAGGCTGGGCATCTGACCGATTTTCCGGAGCTGGTAGTGGAAGTCTTGTCTCCAGGGGTTAACAACATTCGCCGCGACCGCGAAGCCAAGCTCAAGCTCTACTCCATTCGAGGCGTTCAAGAATATTGGATGTGTGACCGGTTTACTCGGCAAGTTGAAGTGTATTGCCGCCAGGCTGCTCAGTTGGTTTTAAGTGCAACGCTATTTAGTCAAGATGCCTTGACCTCCCCGCTGTTGCCGGGGTTTAGCTGCCCGGTAGAGCACTTGTTTAGCCGTTAGGTCGCTTGTGCTGTGGGGCGGGCGGCCGGAGTTGCCGAACCCGTTTCAAGAACTGCAACCCCCGTGCCACAATTAGCCCAATCCTCTACGTTAGTAACAGGGCAGCCCGGTGGAACCGTCTTCCCCCAGAGAGCTCAATGGTGAGTCAACTTCAGCCCAGCCCCAGGGGGCGCTGACCCCGCGGCAGCTGCACAGCATCAAGGCCCAGCTCGACCTGGTGCTGCTGGCCCTAGAAGCCCTGACGGGCCTGGGGTCGGATGCCATGCTGGCGGCGGCGGATGCGCTCGGGGTGTCGGATTTGCTCAGCGATCGCGTCAACCTGTGGCGGCTGCGGCAGGCCAGCCCCCTGCGCAAGGGCCAGGGCCGCAAAAAGCTGGATGTGGATGAGGCTCGGGCCCTGGTGCTGGTCAGCTGTCAGCTGGCGGTGCACCACCGCGACCCGATTCGCCAGGCGGTGGCTCGGCTGGAGCAGGCCCTCGACCAGGGGCAGCCGCCCCACCGGACGGCCCAGCTAGGTGACTATCTCGATGCCTTTAGCAACGCCTACCAGGACCGCATGGAGGGGGATCAAACCGCCACCACGGACGAACTCACGACCCTGGGTCTGAAGCTGCTGGTCGATTTGCTCTTTTACAGTGGTGTGGGGGGCAGCCGCAAGCTGTGGGTGGCGCTGCTGGAGCGGGCGGGGGAGTAGCGACGGTTGATGTTTGAAGACTTAGAAGAAGTGCTCTGGTGGGCTTAGTGCTATGGCCGCGATCGCAGCTATTACCTCCTACGAATATGCGGCGGGCACCTGCACCCTACGGCTCGTCGGCGAGCTTTCGCCCCTCAGCCAGGTGACCGGGCAGCCGGTGCTGGCGCGATCGCGCTTTCACCTGCAACTGCGCGAGCATGATCCTCTGCCACCGGCCCCCCCCGCTGCCGACCCAGGGCTCGTGTTTGAAGCCAGTGGTCGGGAGCCCCAGTTTTCGGCCCTCGCCAATCTGGTGCACACCTACGTACAGCGCCAGCTCAACGCGCCAGCCCTGGCGGCCGGTGGGGCGGTCACTCAAAATGGGTATGCCCTCCAGCCGGTGGGGCTGAGCCGCCACCGCCTTACCCTGGCCATGGCCCCAGAGCCCCCGCGCCCCGCGCCCGCGCGCACAGTTGAGCTGTCCACCCTGCAATTGTCTGACCTGGCCGAGGCCCTAGAGCAGGCCGACAGCAGCCTGCAAATTTTGCCCGAAGTGGCTACTCCCCAGGCCCGGCGGGCCCGGCCCAGGCTACCGATTTGGCTGGGGTCGGTGGCGGCAGTGGGCATCGCCGCCTTGCTGGGCAACCAGTTGCTCACCACCACCCCCCCAGCCGTAGTTTTGTCGCCCAGCGAATCGGCCAGCCAAACTCCATCGACCGACCGCTCAACCGCCCAGGGCCCCGCCGCCAGTCAGCCGCTCACCCAAGACCAGCTGCCCGCCGCTGCCGACACCGCAGAATCTACTGCCGGTGAGGCCCTGCCAGCCCCCATCACCACTGCGCCCACCACGCCGTCAGCGGCCCCCCCGGCTGACGTAGGTACCAGCACACCCAAGGTATCGCCGCGGGCTGGCCCGGCACCGACCCCTCAGCTCCCAGCACCTACACAGCAGTCCCCGGTTGCGCCCTCTGCTCCGTCGCCCCCGGCTAGAGCCAGGGCACAGGCCGATCCTACCAACCCCCCTTCTGCTGCAGACTCACCTCCACCCGCCGCCACCGGGCCCGACGCGCTGTCAGCGGCCCCAGCCTCCCCCGAGGTCTTCGCAGCCGAGTCTGGCCGGACGGCTGCCAGTGCCCCAGACACTGCCCTGGCCTGGCTGAGCAACCTCACCCAAGCCCTTCAGCAGCGGTGGCGACCCCCGGCCAATCTGGCCGCCCCCCTGCGCTACAGCCTCACCCTGGGGGCCGACGGCACCGTAGTCGATCTCGCCCCCCTCAACGATTTCTCTGCCACCTATCAAGCTACCCCCACCCTGCCCCAGGTTGGCACCACCATTCTCGGTGTTGACCAGAATGGCCCCACGACCGTTGAGGTCAGGTTTTTACCCTCTGGGGAGGTGGTAGTAGTACCGCCAGGTGAGATTAATTCTGACTAATCTAGCTCGACTAATTCTGAGGGGGCCGTTGGTTCTTCAGCTTGGCCTTGCGCATTTGTAGCGTTGCCATGGCCTTGTCCACCGGGAAGCCGGCCACGGGAATAACCTGGTGCTTGCGATCGCGCTCCAGCTGGGCCAGCTCGGTGTAGTCAATCCAGTGGATGCAGTCCACCGGGCAGGTGTCGATGGCCTCTTGGATGATCTCCTCAGAGTCACCATCCTGGCGATAAACCCGCGACCTGCCGTAGTCAGGCTCAATATAAAAGGTATTGCGGGCCACGTGGGCGCAGTGCTTGCAGCCAATGCAGGTGATCTCATCCACGTAGACGCCCGTTTGGCGCAGCTGACCGCCCAGCTCGGGCTCAAAGCCGGTACGCTCATCCGTTTGGCGCAGTTGCCCGCCTAGCTCCGGTTCAAAACCCGTAGTCTGTCCGTCAAACTGTGTCATTGCGTCGGCCACCCATGCTTACTCCCCATACAGTGAGAGGGGCTCCATGGCCCCTCTCGACAATGCTCAGCGGTCAAATTAATGATCTAACCGTTCCAGCGCTGCACGACCAGCCGCACCGAGCCGTCTTCTCGCACCTGCTCTTCGGCCAGCTGAAAGCCCTGGCGAGAGGTCTCGGCCACCACGGTGTTGTAGGCGTAGCGCTGGGTCACCCGGCTGAGAAACCCTTCCACCGTCA
>DATIVG010000301.1:0-4540 GCA_035466075.1 Nodosilinea sp.
TTACCCGGTGTCGTCGTCGTCGGCCTGCCCGATACCGCTGTGCAAGAGTCCCGCGAGCGGGTCAAGGCTGCGCTCAAAAATGCGGGCTTCCCCTTCCCCATGCGCAAGGTGGTGATCAACCTCACCCCCGCCGACCTGCGCAAAGAAGGCCCCATTTTTGACCTGCCCATCAGCGTTGGCATTCTCGCCGCCTCCGAGCAGGTCAATACCGACGCCCTCAATGACCTGCTGTTTCTCGGCGAAGTCTCATTAGACGGCAGCCTGCGGGCTGTGGCCGGGGTGCTGCCCATCGCTGCCGCCGCCCAAAAGCTGGGCATTCGCGGCCTGGTGGTGCCCGCCGACAATGGCCGCGAGGCCGCTGTGGTGCCGGGGCTCACCGTCTATAGCTTCAGCCACCTGTCTGAGGTGGCCGATTTTCTCAACCATCCATCGGGCCACAAACCCGTGGTGGTCGATACCAAGCTGGCCATGAGCTCCGCAGCCAACCTGCTAGATCTGCGCGATGTCAAAGGCCAGGCCCAGGCCCGCCGAGCGCTAGAGATTGCCGCTGCGGGCGGTCACAATTTGGTGTTCGTGGGGCCTCCTGGCAGCGGCAAAACCATGCTGGCCCGGCGGTTGCCTTCCATTCTGCCGCCGCTGCAATTTGAGGAGGCGCTGGATGTCACGCAGATTCACTCCGTCGCGGGCCTGCTCAAGGAGAAGGGCACGCTGGTCAATACCCGCCCTTTTCGCAGCCCCCATCACTCGGCGTCAGGGCCATCCCTGGTTGGCGGCGGCAGCTATCCCAAGCCGGGGGAGATCTCCCTGGCTCACCGAGGTATCTTGTTTCTGGATGAATTGACCGAATTCAAGCGCGACGTGCTGGAGTATCTGCGTCAGCCGTTAGAAGACGGCTACGTCACCATCACCCGCACTCGGCAGTCAGTCGTCTTCCCGGCTCAGTTCACCCTCATTGCCAGCACCAACCCCTGCCCCTGCGGCTTCTATGGCGACTCGGTGCAGCCCTGCACCTGCACGCCCCGCAGCCGCGAGGCCTACTGGTCGCGCCTCTCGGGCCCCCTGATGGATCGCATTGATTTGCAGGTGGTGGTCAGCCGCATCAAGCCTGAAGAGATGACCCAGCACCAGCCGGGGGAAGCCTCAGAGCCGGTGCGCGATCGCGTCCAAGTGGCTCGGCAGCGCGCCCACGATCGCTTTAAGACCGAGCCTGGGTTGCAGTGCAATGCCGACATGCAGAGCCGCCATCTCAAGCACTGGTGCCCCCTAGATGACGCCAGCAAAACCCTCTTAGAAGGAGCTGTGCGCAAGCTGGGGCTGTCGGCCCGCGCCATGGATCGCATTCTCAAGGTGGGCCGCACCATCGCTGATCTGGATGGCGCTGAGGCTCTGCAAACCCACCACATTGCCGAAGCCATCCAGTACCGCACCATCGACCGCATGCAGTAAGCCATGAAGCTACCCAATGGTGGTCGTGCCCAGCTCGGCGACAAGCTAGAGCGTTACTGCCTCAACCCCAATCATCGCAAGGGTAAAGATAAAGCGGCTCTGTTTCGCAATCGTTTGGGAATCACGCTAGACAATAGAGCTGTACTTGAAGCGGCTCTTCTGGCCGCTGCGCTCAACAACAACGCCGTAGTCAGAAGTCGAGATCAGTATGGCTATCATTACAATATCCGCTTCTTGATGCAGACAGACGTAGGCGAAGCCTGGGTCTTAGCTTGCTGGATTATCCGCCATGGGGAAGATTTTCCTCGGCTAACCAATGCCTACCCCGTTAGATCGCAGGAGGTTCAAGATGACTATCCATGAATATGATGTCGTCGCCCTGACAGAAGATCTCCCCGCTACTCATCCAGAGACCAAAGCGCCTATCTTGCTGCGTCGCGGTCAAGTAGGTACCGTCCTGATGGAATTTGATGGCGCAGCCTATTTAATCGACTTCTCTGATGGTGAGGGCCAAACCTACGCCATGGAAACAGTGCCCATCGAAAAGCTGATGACTTTGTTTTATGAACCTGTTTTAGTCGTTGCATAGACGGCACAATCGCATGCAACGATGAGCTGAGCTGCCGAGTTATAGGTCTGGCTCTAATCCCGCTGCCCGAAGTTGCGCCGCCAGTCGATCGGCCCGATCCCGCTCTTGCTCCGCCCGTTCTTGCTCCTGATCGGCGCGTTCGCGTTCACGCTCTAGCAGCTGCCCTAGCTCGGTGTAGGTGAGGAACCGCTGGCCGTCGGGGCGATAGATCTCTAGCCCTGAATCTGTCATTTGGAAACGGATTTGCAGGCGAGGACTGACCCAGCCGTCCATCGCGTCAATCACCTCTAGCCCTGTTTCACCGCGCTGAAGGCCCGTTAGCTCTAGTTTGTCGGGGTCGTAGATGTAGTATTCTTCGACGCCGTAGCGATCGTAAAAGCCCAGCTTGCGCAGCATTTCGCCAAAGCGGTTGCCCGGCGACAAAATTTCAAACACCACCTGGGGGGCAATGCCCTCTTCTTCCCACTGGCGGTAGGAGCCTCGGTCGTCTTTGGGTCGCCCTATCACCACCATGGCATCGGGAGCCTGGCGAATCGTGTTGTTGCCCTCAACCGGATACCACAGTAGATCGCCTGCGACGAACACTTGAGGATCGTCTGCAAACAGCAGCTCCAGATTCTCTTTGATCACCACGATCCAGCGAAACTGTTTGGTATTGTCGGCCATGGGCTGCCCATCGCTGTCTGGGTAATCAATGGTGGCCAAGGCGTCGGGCTGTAGCTGCTGAACCATGGCAATGCCTCTCAGACCTAGGCTTACATTCTAGTCGTCGGTAGATAGGGATCGGCGATTAGTACAGCCCAGCCATGAGGCTGACTCGCTCTACGACAGGTAGCCCGCTGCTGCACATTCTTCAATCACCTCCAGCACAAAGGGCCAGAGTTCTGGGGCACCGGTTTCGACTGGGGCCATGCGCTGCATCACCTGGGTGCGGCTGATGCGGTGCTGCTTCCAGGTGCCGCCCTGGGTTTGCCAATTGTGCAGCAGGGGTTGAATGCGATCGAGGGCGGCGGCGAAGCGAGCGGTGGGGGTGGCCTGGGCCTCAAACTCATCCCACAGCTGGCGCAGATCGTGGCCGATGGTGGCGGGCAGCAGGCCAAAGATGCGGTCGGCGGCCTGCTGCTCGCGCTGGGCTTTGTCGATGTGGGCGGCGGTGTCGTAGCAGAAGGTGTCGCCTGCGTCGATCTCAACCAGGTCGTGGATGAGCAGTTGATGAATGGCGCGCTGGAGGTCTACGGGGGCGGGGGCGTAGTCGGCCAGCACCAGGGCCATCATGGCCAGGTGCCAGGAATGCTCGGCGCTGTTTTCTCGGCGGGAGGCATCGATCAGGGTGGTTTGGCGCAAAACCTGCTTGAGGCGGTCGATTTCGATGACAAAGGCGATTTGCTGGGGGAGGTTTTTGCTGGTCTTTTTGTTGGTCATAGAGGGGAGTGCTATAGTAGAGATGACTCGGACCCATGCGGTCGCAACGCCCAAATCATGTCAGGACCGGAAGGTAGCAGCATTACGGGATGCTTGTGACAGGCGTGGACTCCGGGTCTTTTAGTTTGTGGGTGAGTTGGCAGGTTGCTGCGTTTGAACGTTAGCACGCTGCGACGTTCTGCCACCGTTACGCTATGGCCCCATCACGCTACAGGCCCGTCACGCTACGACGTTGGGATGGCTAGGGTAACGTAAGATTTCTGTCTGGCTTCAGTTTGGGTGGTTTTGTTTAGCCTGGATGTGTGGGGGTTGGTTTTCCACATGGTGAGGTGTGGGATTGCCCCTGGTGGTGGGCCAGCATCTTTTTTAAGCTGGCTGTGTACAGAGCAGCAGGGAGGCAACTGACCATGGCTGGATTTGGAGATTTGGTCAAAAAGGCGTTTTACCTGGGGGTGGGGGTGGCCTCCTACGCCGGGGAAAAGGCGGGGGATACCCTCAAAGATTTGCGGGAGCAGACTCAGGGGATTGTCAACGAGCTGGTGGCGCGGGGTGAAATGACCGCCGAGGAGGCCCAGCGGTTGGTGAATGAGATGGTGAGCCGGGCCCAGGATGGGGCGGTGAGCAATCCAGAAAATTTGCCCCAGCCCCGGCCGATTGAAATCTTGGATGACGATGCACCCGCTGACGGGACGGCGGCTCTGCGGGAGCAGGTGGCGGCCCTGCGGCAAGAATTGGACAACCTGAAGCAAAAGTCGAGTAATTAGCCCTATGGATGACTGGTCTAAGCAATGGTTTGATGCGTTTGGCCATGCGGTGCAGGATTTGACCCAGCAGCTGTCGGCGGATACGGAGCGCTGGCTGGATGACCTGACTGGGCAGCTGGCCAGTGCATCGGATGCGTTTGTGCAAACGACGGATCAGTGGGCGGAGCAGGTGCAGGAGGCCATTGATCCTGAAATTGATCGGATTGTGGGGGAGCTCAACCAGGTGGTGGAGCCCTTTCGGATCACGATCAATGCTGAGCTGGACGAAGTGGCCGATCAGCTGAATGAGATTTTGGGGCCTCTGGTGACGGGGCTTTCG
>DATIVG010000302.1:0-8953 GCA_035466075.1 Nodosilinea sp.
CTCGGTCTTCTCGCAAAATAGAGCCCGCACCGACGAACCCAACTCCGGTAATAACGCCCTGCAAAGTACGGGCTAGAGCAGTAGTGTCAGACTGAGCTAGTCCGCTCTGAATACTGATTAGAACAAATAGGGCTGCCCCTAGAGAAACCAGCATATTGGTTCTAAGGCCAGCGGCTTTTTGGCTAAGTTCGCGATCAGCGCCAATCAATCCCGCCAAAATGATAGCTAGGCTCAAACGACCGGCGACGGCGATCCAGGGTATGGGAGTCAAGGCAACCATTGGTTTTATTGAGGTTGGGGCACTTCTGGACGGGTATACCAGTAAGCCCAGGCAATTAACACAGACTGAAACGGCAGACGAATCGCGTGAAACCACCAGGCGTCGGGAATGTCCGCAATTTGAATATCGTTGATAGCCATATTGAGATTGGCGGGATACACCGCCACAGACAGTTCTGAGCGAGTCTCTGCCAGAGGATGTATATGACAGGAGGGATAGGGAGGAAAATCGAGCCGTAAGGCCCTTAGCAACGAGCACCCCCGTCAAAGATTTGTGCTGAAATCAGGTGTTCACCCCATCAGTAATAGCCATCAGACTTACGCCGCCGTCTACTGGGCTCTTACCGACTCTCCTGGGTAGGCTGACTGTGATTATTGGCTAGGAATTCTGTGCAATCGTGGGCATTGGGCTTGAGCGCTACGCGGGGGTTAACGGCGCAGGGTAAATGCGTGTTGCGATTGAAATAGTGGCAGCGGGTGCAGGGCAAATCATAGGTTGCCCTGCTAACCACTGGGATAGGGCGATCGCGAGCTTGGGTGCCAGCGGCCTCGGCCTTGCGATGCCTGTGGTACTGCCGACCAAAATGCCACAGACTAATCAGCAACACTAGTCCTCCCGAGGCGACAGCGACCTCGCGGGACGAAAGCTGAACATGGCTAGCGTCAGGAGATGGGTAATCTTCGCTGGGTGGAACCGAAACAACGCGATCGACCTGTTCTGATGCAGCATTGCGCAACCCAGCGGTGGCAGGGAAGTTGGAGGTCTTCATGGCTGGACGCTAATCTCCCATCGTTAATGGCCTCTGCTGTCAGCGTAGGGAGTTGCTCTGCCTAGGAACTCTATCTCTTGGCAGAAACAAACAATCCAATGGATAGAAGCCTGGGGTCTGGCCCTGAACTAGGTTGAGAAAGTGATTTCAGCCCAGTTTCAGCCTAATTTTCAGCTTTTAAAAGGAGCCCGTGTGGAGAGTCCCGTTTCGACTGCCGAGGTTGTAGAGTTCCTTCCCGACGAGATATTGGCGGCCTTTGGCGTCGATGCCCGCCAGGGGCTAAACCATCAACAGGTGCAACGTCAGCGCGAAAAATACGGCTGGAATCGACTCAAGGAGGCTCAGCAGCGCGGGGCTGGGGCGATTTTCTTAGACCAGTTTAAGAGCCCGATTATTGCTTTACTGGCGGTGGCGGCGGTGCTGGCCTTTGCCTTTCAGGAATGGATTGAGGGTATTGCTGTAGTAATTGCGATCGCTCTTAATGCCGTGGTCGGGTTCACCACTGAGCTGCGCGCTGTCAAATCGATGGCCTCACTACAGCGGCTCAGTCAAACTCAGGCTAAAGTGCGTCGCGAGGGGCAGGTTCAGCAGATGGGGGCCGACCATCTGGTACCCGGCGATATCGTGCTGCTGGAGGGCGGTGACCTGGTGCCTGCTGACCTGCGCCTGATCGAGGCCGCCAACCTCCAGGTCGATGAATCGGCCCTGACTGGTGAGTCTCTGCCCGTGACCAAGACCACCCAGCCGGTGGAGCCCGACCTCCCTCTGGCGGAGCAGACCAACCGGGCGTTTAATGGCACGGCTGTTACCCTGGGGTCTGGGGAGGCGATTGTCACCGCCACCGGCATGGCCACCGAGCTGGGCCACATTTCGGCCCTGGCTGAGCAGGCGAGCAGCGAGCAGACTCCCCTAGAGCAGCGGCTAGACCAGCTGGGGCGAAGGCTGATTTGGGTCACCCTGGCGATCGCGGTGGTAGTTGCGATCGCAGGTATTGTGCAGGGTCAAGACCTGATGCTGATGGTCGAAACGGCGATCGCGCTGTCGGTGGCGGCGGTGCCCGAGGGGGTGCCGATTGTAGCGACGGTGGCGCTGGCGCGGGGCATGCGGCGCATGGCCAAACAGCATGCCCTGATCAACCGCCTCTCAGCGGTAGAAACCCTGGGGTCGACCAGCATCATTTGCACCGATAAGACCGGTACCCTGACCGAAAATCGCATGACCGTCAGCCAGGTGGTGACCGATACCGGCACCGTTCAGGTCGATGACAAGGGCTTCGTTCAGGATGGCCAGAGCGTTGACCCCCACCAGTCAGATGCCCTGGAGCAGCTGCTCCAGGTGGCGGTGCTGTGCAACAACGCCGAGCTGCCCCCACCTAATGACCCGGAAGCGACGCCCATTGGTGACCCCATGGAGGTGGCCCTACTGAGGGTGGGGCAAAAGGCCGAGCTCACCCGCGATCAGCTTCGATCCCGCTGGCCCGAAGAAAAAGAAATTGCCTTTGACCCCGACGTCAAAATGATGGCCACTATTCATCAAACTCAGGAGCAACAGGGCCAGGGTGAACAAGCCGAAGGCGGCTACTGGGTAGCGGTGAAAGGGGCTCCTGGAGCGGTGGTGGATTGCTGCACCCACCACCAGACCACAGCGGGGGTGCAATCGCTGAATGCTCAGAGCCGCGATCGCTGGCAGCAGCGCCTCACCACGACTGCCGAAGCCGGGCTGCGGGTGCTGGCCTTTGCCACCAAAACCGTTGACTCTGCTGCCGCCGACCCCTACACCGACCTGACCCTGCTGGGGGTGGTGGGTCTGGAAGATCCGCCCCGGTCTGGGGTTAAAGCCGCCATTCAGGCCTGTCACCAGGCAGGCATTCGGGTGATTATGGTGACTGGTGATCAGGCAATTACGGCGCGCAATATTGGTCTTGCCGTGGGGCTGGTGGGCAATCGCGAGGCCAAGGCCCTGCCGGGGCAGGCCCTCAAACCCCTGGAAGACCTGACTGACCAAGACCGCCGGGAGCTACAGCAGATCTCTATATTTGCCCGAGTCAGCCCTGAGCAAAAGCTCAACCTAATTGCGCTACACCAGGCCGATGGCGCGATCGTGGCGATGACCGGGGATGGCGTCAACGATGCTCCGGCCCTGCAAAAGGCCGACATTGGGGTGGCCATGGGCCAGCGCGGCACCCAGGTAGCCCAGGATGCCGCCGATATGGTGCTGCAAGACGACGCATTTTCCACTATTGTCGCCGCCATCGCTCAGGGGCGAGCTATTTTTCGCAATATTCGCCAGTTCACCCTGTACCTGCTCTCCGGCAATACGGGAGAAATTATCGCAGTGGCGATCACCTCACTATTTGGTGCGCCCCTGCCCCTGCTGCCTCTGCAAATTCTCTACATCAACGCCGTCAATGATGTGTTTCCGGCCCTGGCCCTGGGCTTTAGCGAAGGCGACCCACTGATGATGCAGCGCCCGCCCCACAAGAGCAGTGAAGCGGTGTTGACCCAGCGCCACTGGCTTCAGATTGCGCTCTATGGGCTGCTAATTGCAGCTACTACCCTGGGTGCCTTTGCGATCGCGCTTCGGGTCTGGCAGCTCAACGGCACCGAGGCCGTTACCGTGTCGTTTATGACCCTGGCCTTTGCGCGACTCTGGCACATCTTTAACATGCGCAGCCCAGGCTCGGGCTTCTTTCACAACGAGATTGTGCAAAACCGCTACGTCTGGGGGGCACTGCTGATTTGCACCGGCATTTTACTGGCCGCCGTCTATATGCCCGGCCTCTCGGGTGTCCTGGGCACCACGGGGCTGACGCCCCAGGCCTGGGGGCTGGTCTTTGGCGCTAGCCTGATTCCGCTCGTGGTAGGGCAGGTCGCTAAACTGCTGTTAGAGCGGCCCTCGGCCAAATCTGCCACCGAGCGGGGCGATTAGCGATCGCACATATCGCAGCCTGAGGAGAATTCTAGCCGCAAAAGTATCCAACATTCAGGATTTCTCTGAGGGGCGCAGGGTCTGCGCCCCTACCCCATGAGATTTTCCAGCAGGAAAACATTCCGATTGCCTCACTGTCTTATTCCTTACCATGCTTACCTGGATTACTGACTGGCTTGAATCCTTTGGCTATGCTGGCATTTTTGCCCTCATGGTGCTGGAGCACTTGTTTCCACCGATTCCGTCGGAGGTGATCATGCCCTTTGCCGGTTTCCTCAGCAGCCGCCAGCCTCAGCTGAGTTTGCCGTTGGTGATTGTGTCGGGGTCGCTGGGGTCACTGGTGGGCACTCTGGCCTGGTATGTGTTGGGGCAGTTAGTTAGCCTAGAGCAGGTCATGGCCTGGACCGATCGCCACGGTCACTGGCTGGCGTTCCAGCCCAAGGATATTCAAAAGGCGCTGACGTTCTTTCAAGAGGGGTCCGGGCACTGGGCGGTAGGCCTGGGGCGCATCATACCGGGCATTAGAACCTATGTCTCGCTGCCCGCCGGGTTGAGCCACATGCCGCTGCTTTCTTACTTAACCTTTTCAGCCCTGGGAACAGTCTTTTGGACCGGGGCATTAGCGATCGCTGGCTACTTGCTCGGCGAACAGTTTGATCGGGTCAGTCAGGTAATTGCCCCCATCAGTAAAGGGGTTTTGATTAGTCTGGTGCTCTTAATCTTCATGTGGGTAGTCCATCGCTATAGCCATCGCCCCAGGTAATCAACTCATAGCCGTTGATAGAGGTGTGCTTCCTTCGGCTGATAGATAGCAAAGAAGAGAGTCTTGATTAGCCTGAAAACAGTATCTCAAGAAGGAAACTTTAACTATGCCTACAATATGTAAGACTAGTCCTGTGCGGCAAGGGCTATCGTTTTTGGGCAAGAGCCTGCTACTGCTATCGGTACTCGGAGCCGTTAAAGCTAACGCTCAAACTTTGCCTACAGTTCAGCCCTCTGAGCCCGCTTATACTGACGCCTCGACAGAGACCCTGCCACCACTTCGCCATCGCCTGACCCCAGTTGAGTCTATTGCACCGGTGCGGGGAGAAGTCACGATTACCCTGCGCAACATGAGTGCCTCTGAAATTACCTACGAGGCGATCGCAGCTACCGATTCACGCATTCTAGCCAGTGGTGAAGAAGTAGTTCTTTCTGGTCTAAATGCTCCCACTACCATCTCTTTTTATCAAAAAAATGGTGGGCTAACGCAGGCAACTGTTTCAGATGTTTCTAACCGAGATGACGCCTTTACGGTGGAATTCACTCAGGCTCCAACCCTGAGCGAAGACGATAATTCAATCGTTTTACTCACGTCGGGCAATGTTTTCTTAATGTAGAAAAAGCTTGTCAGTTTTAACCTAAGAGCACACAGCTTTGCTGTGTGCTCTTTTCACTCCAAACTTGGTGAGGGGCGATCAACTGGCGAGTGGGGTAGTGCCCTAACTCCCCCCTCCTACAAGGGTATGGAGTGCAACAGATACGGATTACTAGCCCCCACTCATCAGCTGGACAAGATAGATTGCAGCAAAGACCGCAAAAAAGACACCGGCTAATACGGTTGCCCAAAAAGTAAGCGCAGACGGCTTCAGCGATCGCGGCAACATGCGGTGATTAATGTAGAGGGTGAGCCCGGTTATGACTGGAATGTGAGCAGCTTCAATTCCCCCCGCCGTTTTAAGCAATGTAACGGGTTCGCCAAACCGCAGGTAAACGGCAATGGGGAGACCGGCTAGCAGCGTAACAATGTAAAACTTGCGCAGAAACGTTTCGTTAGTCCACCGGCCGCTGCCGCCAAAACCCTGCACCAAAATCTGGGTACCGTCCGCAAACATGCGGCCAAAGCCATCCTGCACCGACATGGCTGTGCTGCAGAAGGTAACAAAGACAATCGCCACCATAAACCAAAAGCCAAACGGCCCCCACAGGTCGCCCAAGAGGCTGCCCAGAGTTTCGGCCACCTGGTTTTCTTGGGGCACTAACCCCTGAGGCTGCAATAGCTCAGCTCCTAGAATTAAAAAGGCTAGCGCGGCCAGCAAGGCCCCAATCACAGCCAGCGTGTTAGAAAACGTCATCAGCTTGAGCCAGCCCCGCAGCCGCTGCTGCTGGTCGTCATCGATTTGCTCGAAGTCAACCGGAGTTTCTCGGTGGGCGGTGGCAGCGCCGTAGCCCCTGGCCCCTACCCAGTAGGAGTACCACATCAGCCCAGCGGCCCCCGCCAGCATGAACCCCAGCCAGGGCAAGACTTCCTGGTACTCTACCCCGCTCGGAATCTGAGGCACTAGCCCACTGCTGAGGTTGCCCAGGTTGGGAAAAACGAAAATAGCGGCAGCGACAACAGCCACCGTGCGGCCAATGCCAATGTAGGAGGACACGGTTTCGATGCCGTCGTACTGCCCTAAAAATACAATTGCCGCCGTGACCAGAATGATAATCACCGTCCACATTTGAACGGTGCCGCCGGTCATGAGTATTAGGGCCGTAGCCGCCGCGCCTGCCATACCCGCCACGGTTGAGATGGCCACCACAAATTGGGGCACCAAAATTAGCCAAATCGCCCAATTCTTGGGGCCGGGTAGCCGTTTAAAACCTTCTAAAATAGTTATGCCGGTGCAAACGGTAAAGCGCCCAATCTCTCGGTTGATAAACCATTTGAGCACGACCGCTGCCACCAGCGCCCACAGCAGAGCGTAGCCATAGAGGGCAGCAATCCGTGGGGTAAAGAGCAATTCTCCCGAGCCTGCTGCCGACAGCATCCAGATAAAGCTGGGGCCAAGCCATTTGAGCCAGTCTTTGCCCTCCGGCGGTTGGGGGATCTGCTGGGACTGATTAGCGGTGGTTTGATTTGTGCTGGTTTGATCGGGCGATCGCGCTGGTTGAGAACCACTCATGTTGTACGTTGCTTGTAGGGAACCGATGCTGGCGGGTCATAGGGAATGCGATAGCCTTAGGCTAGGTAATAGCTAAGACCGTCGCATTAATGCTGCAGACTGGTACTAGTCTTCAGGAATAGCCGAAGGATAGATACCCGTCGCCACTAGAACCGGTTTGTTGCTGTATTCAGCTTCGAGCTGCTCCTGAAACTCTAGATCCCAGCCCAGGTCGTAGTCGCGCTCAAATTCGCTGATTACAAAGGCACGCAGTACTCCGGTGACCGCAACCTCCTCACCATCAGTAACTGCGGGGAGCGGCTGTTGGACTCCATCCCTGGGGGAGGCATAAATAACCAGCAAATCTTCTGACCCGAATAACTGTTCTTCATCTAGCGTGAAGGCAGAGCCACTCTGAATATCTTCCACTTCGCCAGTAACGGCCAGCGTTTCACCATAGTATTGCGTAGGATCGCTGGTGATTTCGCCCGGTTTAGGTGCCAGCGCAATAGATTGAGCAATGATGACAGGCTGCTCTTCGTAATCTGCATAAAGGGCGGGGTCTAGGGTTAGACCGTACGCTTGCTCGATATCGGCAATCACGAAGTTAAGAACTTCTCCAGTGACCTGTACGTCAACACCATCTTCTGGTATCAGCAGGGGTTCACCTGAAGCATTGATAACCAGAATGGGTTCGGCACCAAAAAACTGTTCATCACTGACGGTGAAGGAATTATCGCCCACGACTTCTATGGGTTCACTCCTGATGGTAACGGTTTGACCGATGTAGTTTTCAGTGTCGTCAGCAACATCTTCAGTTTGCACATTGGTTGCACCAGACGGAGTCTGAGTTACCGGTGCGTCTTCAGCACAAGCGCCCACTAATCCGGCGATCAAGCCGATCGCAAGGGTGCTTTGAAAAAGTCTTTTTTGTCGTTGGTTGTTAGCTAGTTTAGCCATAGCAATAATAAGCTCCAAACTTTTTAGTACAACTATCGTGAACAACTGCCACATGAAATCATCTTGCTCATGCATCAGAAAATAGAGACTTCCTGACTAGAGTAATGTTCAAGCGATAGTCGGCAGATCCCGCTCTGGGATTTCGTTCACAATCGTTCTAATTGTTTTTGAAGCTATGGTTATCTATAAACCGGTTGCAAATTAAGTCTGTCTATGGGTGGAAATTAGGCCGTCACGGCAAGGTTTTCTCTTCCCATCGGTTCGGATCATGGGGTCAAGATAAGGGCTAGTCCTATTGACTTTTGCAGCAGCAGACTTGAGTTATGGAGGCAAGCAGCTGTTTGTTCTTAAGGGGTGCCTATTGTAGTCAAGGTATTGGCTAGAGCATAGATTTATCAGGTGACTTTGGCTGCTGTAGCGGCGCTACAGCAGTGTGATAGTGCTTTTCTATGGTTTCTAGATCTTGTTTTTGATGGAGCTGCTGCTGGCTACTCTGCCAGATGGCCTCAAGGTGCTGTTGCAGAATGGCGATACGCCTCCTTGTCAAAGCGCGGATTCCGTCTTTGGTCCTGGCGGGTCGGCATCACCGCCTTGATCCCGCGGCGGCGCAGATAGCGACGGATAGGTCGGTAGCTATATCCCTTATCTCCCGCTAGCTGCCTTGGACGGCAACGAGGTCGCCCTGGGCCGCAATGATTGATCCGCACAGCCTCCACCGTGGGTTCCAGCGACTTCGACTCGTGGCTCTGACCCGCCGTCACTACCCCCGAGAGGGGCAGTCCGTTGCCGTCAACGACCAGGTGCACTTTGGTGCCGAACCCGCCTCGAGAGCGACCCAGGGCGTGGTCCTCGGGCTCATTAGGCACCTTTTCCCCCCCGGCCCCGGCCGCCGCACGGCTGGCCCGGATAATCGATCTGGCCCTGTTCATCGAGTCGCAGGTGCAACCGCTCCAGGATGCAATCAAAGGTGCCGTCGGCTCGCCAACGATTCAGCCGGTTAAGCGTCAGTAGGCAAGCCAGGTCTCGCTCATAGATAACAAAGATTTTCTCTAACCTCCAGCATATCTGGAGGCTAAAGAAAATTTGGCGTTGCTGATTTCAGGCATG
>DATIVG010000303.1:0-4013 GCA_035466075.1 Nodosilinea sp.
AAAATGCACCCGATAGGCAGATTCTTCGCCCAGATCTGCCAGCAGCGCTTCGTACTGCGCCCACGACACCCGGCTCAATACCCGCCGCTCTTCGGGGTCATCCAGCGCTATTCGGCTAGCCAAATCGTTAAGAAGAACCACCGCACCTCACCCTATCCGTCTTCGACCATTCTAGAGCTGAGTTTGTTAGAGATGGCTGAGCCCTCCTGCCCCGACCCAAAGAACGGGTTGAGGCTCGTTCACAGCCCCGTCTTTAAGGAAGATTTGGGCAAATTTCCAAATTGGCTACTGACCCTACTGCATCTGCTGGCGAAAGTCGTTGGCCTTTTTGGGGTCAGGAATTTCGGCGGCCAGGCGCAGCACCAGCTCCTGGGGCGAGAGGGTGGGGAAATCGGCCAGCACGTCGTCTATCAGGTAGTTGGCCATCGGGCCGACGCAGCGGGTCAGGCTTTGGCGACAGCGGCTGAGAAACTCTGGGCTGGGGCGTTCGGTGGGTGTTTGGGCATCCGACACCGGGTCGAGCGCGGTTGGCTCGTCCGCCGCAGAGACTGCCCCCAGGCTAGAGGCGCTGTCGTCTACCGCAACCTGAATCCGGCTCATAAAGTCGGTGGCCTGCCGCCCGTTCGACAGCTGGCCCGCCAAAATCTCGACAAATTCCTCCGGCGTCGCCTGGGGGTGCTGGTCGATCATGTCTTCGACAATGACGCTGGCCATGGGGCCAATGCAGCGGGCCAGCTCCTGGCGGCAGGTCTCTATAAACGAGGGGTTTTGCAGCTCTGAGCGGGCCATTTTTGAGCTAGCGTTGGCCGGGTCCGGCGGGTTGAGCGCTGGTGCCCAGGCGGGCTCTGCCCCCAGGGGCGAGATCGGGGTTTCGCTGGCGGCGCTGAGCTGAGTCAGGCGCTCCATGACTGCGGCGGCGTTTTGAAACCGGGCCTTGGGCTTTTGCTGCACCAGCTGGGTCAAAATGGCCTCCAGCTCGGGGCTGACGCGAGCATAGGTCTGCCAGTGCCACTCCAGCGACTCTCGGTCGATGAGGTCGCGGGGGTAGCGGCCGGTAAGCAGCACAATGGCAGTCACCCCCAGGGCGTAGAGGTCGCTGGAGGGGTAGCACTGGCCCAGGTGAATTTGCTCGGGCGGCGAGTAGCCAAATTTGCCGACCATGGTGGCGGGCTGGGCCTCGTCGGCAGCGGTGACCTGGTCAGAGAGCAGGGTGCTAATCGCATCGCTGACCAGGCCAAAGTCGATCAGCACCGGCAAGCTGCGATCGCGGCAATACATAATGTTGTCCGGCGAGATATCGCGGTGCACAATGCTGAGCCCGTGCAGATAGTCGAGCACTTGCAGCATCTGCATCAGCCACTGCACCACCTCCGCCTCAGAAAACTGGCTATCCTGCTGGCGGCGCTGCTTGATCAGCTGCGAGTAGGGCACCCCATCGATGTACTCCTGCACAATAAACAGGCGGTTGCGCTGGGTAAAGCAGGCCAAAAACTTCGGCACCTGGGGATGATCAAGCTGGTACAGCGTCTTGGCTTCGCGCTTAAACAGGTCCAGCGCCTTTTGCAGATTGCTCCCCGACTTTTTGGTCGGGAAAAACTCCTTCAGCACGCAGGCTTCCCCAAACCGCTGGGCATCTTCCACCAGGTAAGAACGGCCAAACCCGCCCTGGCCCAGCACCCGCTGCACCACATAGCGACCGCCAATCCGATCGCCGGGGGCCACATGGCGACCCTCGCCGGGGGCCTCCAGACCGGGCTCCGGCTCATCCACCGGGGGGGCCGCCGGACTCACCGCCGCCCCCTGGGGGAAAACATTGACATGGTAGGCCGGCACCAGGTCTTGAATATTTTTGAGCTGGAGCGGCCCCGCGTAGGTAACGTCTAAATCGAGCCTCGCCTTGACCACGTCATAGACAATCTTAGAAATGCACAGCCCGCTGGGGTGAGCCTCCGTTTGCAGACGGGCCGCAATGTTGACCCCATTGCCCATCACATCCGACTGGCTAAAGAACACGTCGCCCAAATGAATGCCAATGCGGTGCAGCAGCGCCAGCTCACCACCGACACCAGCGTTGAGTTTGGCCAGCTCTTTTTGAATTTCTAGCCCGCAGCTCACCGCCTGCACCGCGCTGACAAAATACATCAGCAGGCCGTCGCCCGTCGATTTCAACACCTTGCCTTCAAACTGCTCGCAGAGCTTTTCCATCAGCTCTTGATCGCGCTGAAGTTGAGCCAGGGTGAGCTCTTCATGTACCGACATGCGGGCGCTAAAGCCCACCGCATCGGTCAACATAATGGCGGCAAGGGTGCGATGTCCGTGGGTCACACGAGTCAGCTCCAGGGGTTGCAAAAACGTTTCGGCAGCTAACAGACAGGCCACTATGCCTCATCCATCAACTACAACTAACTTCACCAAATTGCAGCGATTTCCTGACTAAATTCCAGCTGCCACAGCCAGATAGTTAATGGCGCGGCAGCGAGCACCCCTAGACCTACCCTTGAGCTGCCCGTAGCAAAACATTTGCTCACCACCGCAGCCCAGCCGATACCAAACAAATCCAATCGTATCCTACCGCTCTGCCCCTGACTGTCTAACCCTTTACCCTCCCCCTACGACTACGGACTGCCGTCAGAGAGAGCCGAGTCTGCCCCTGCCATCGTCAACACCGCAGGCTGCTCCTTTACCCGCGACTCCAGCGGTCGCACCTTCTCCACCAGGGCAATCAGCTGCGTCAGGTCAGGCGGCGGCGCATTGGGAATGTACCCGGCATCGGAGGCAATGCTGGAATGGGCATTTTGCATAGCCACCTCCAGGTACTGCTGCTGGTTGCGATCGACATTGGGGCTAATCAACACCGCTCCGGGGGGAATGGCGCGACTGCTGTGCAAAATCCGAAAGGCACCCTCGGCAAAGTCGCGGCGATGCTGCTGAAAGTCATCTTCGGCCATGGCCCCAGCGGCCACCCGCCCGCTGGCGATCCACTCCAGCGCCGTCGCCGGGGTGGGGGCAAACTCAATGCTGGCCAGGGTGAGGCCGTAGAGATCGTACAGGGGCAGGTAGTAGCCCGTGGCCGACCCCGGCTCTCCCAGGGCAATGGTTTGATTGGCCAGATCGCCCAGCGCCTGAACATCGCTGTCGTCGCGCACCACCAGCACAGACCGCTGGTTGGGCGTACCCAGCAGCGGAAAAATCGGCAAATAGTTGGCCTCGGCAATGGCGATGGCCGCCAGCCCCGAGGGGGCAAACACCAGCGACCAGTTGGCGGCGCGAATGGCTTCTACCGCGCGAATTTCGTTGAAAACGGGCTCTAGCTCCACCACCGCCTGAAGCTGCTCGGCCAGGTAGGCCTGGAAGCGCTGATAGGTCTCCAGGGAGCTGGCCCCGTCGTCGTAGCTCACTAGCCCAATGGTGAGCCGCTGGGGCTGCTCAGCCACCTGGCCCGCGCCACAGCCCACGGCCTGCAACAGCACCACCGCCATCAGGCCCGCCAGGGCCAGGTTCCACAACCGACGCAATCGACGCATGATCTCTACGACAGAGGCGATCTAAACACTCATCTGGGGGCTGCACCCGTGTTTGCAGCTTAGATCGACCGGTCAACTAATCCAGCGCTTCTTCGCATTCTGTGACGTTTGCAGCAATCGCCCGGCGCAGGATGGCAAGGCATGCCCTGCCCATTGCCCTGATGATGGGCACGGACTTTGCCCTTTACCCATCCTACGCTTCGCTACTGAACGCAGGCAGGCATCAAACACCCCCAATTAACCAGCGGCGAAGTAGGCCGGGGCGTTGCCCGGAGTCCACTTGATGTTGCAGCCAATGCTGGGCTTTTGGTCGCCGGGCATGGCCCCGCCGCTGAGCACCGCGTCGAGGGCGGCACGCAGGTCGCTGCCGGTGACGGGCAGGCCGTTGCTGGGGCGGCTGTCGTCGAGCTGGCCGCGGTAGGCCAGGGTTTTGGCCTCGTCAAACACAAAGAAGTCGGGGGTGCAGGCGGCGGTGTAGGCCTTGGCCAC
>DATIVG010000304.1:0-3499 GCA_035466075.1 Nodosilinea sp.
AGTTTCGATCAAAAACTTTGATAGTCAGCAGTCTAACACTGTCCCCTGAGCTGCCTGCACAGGCAGCTCAGGGGACAGTGCCGCAACCTTGAAACCCAAGGTCAGGGGGGCTAAGAGTCGGCGAACACGTAGCGGGTCAGCACCCGCATCGACTCCTGCTGGCGTTCGGTGGGGATGGGTTTGCTCCACTCCACCGAGTCAGAAAAGCCCACGTGGCTCATCTCTGAGATCACTCGATTGACTGCCGCCGGGGGGCCAACCACCAAAATGCGGACTTTGTCGCGGTCGTAGCCGCTGGCGGGGGTGGCCTCATCGCCCGAGGGGGCATTGGCGTATAGAAAGGTCTTAGGCATAGCAGTTAGGGGATAGGGGTTCAACATACCTTGCAGTGACGATTCAGGCGGCGTTTAGCCCGTTGAAAACCCGGCGAGGAGGGTGGCGACAGCCAATTTCCCCGCGGTAGACACACCTATCCCCAGCGTATTCACAGTACCGGGGTGCGGGTTCCGATTTAAGGGAATTTACTGAGACTTTATCGCTCCCAAACCCTGGTCAGGGGCCAGATTTGGGCAATAACTCTTTTGGCAGATGAAAATGGCGCTCTAGCGGAGTTTAGGGGCCAGGGTGCCGCCTCACTGGAGCTTTGCAAAGGCCGCCCCCACCGGCAGCGGGTGGGTTTTAGGGGCGCTGTTGACAACCGCAAAATAGTAGAGCCAGGCGCTGTCGGCGGCGCTGGGGTCGCTAGCAGCGGCGAGCTGGGTGGATCGCTGCCAGGGGTAGATAGCGATGTCGTCAAAGCCAAAGGCCAGCTGCTGAAGCTGGGCCTCGGGGCGAATGTAGTAGGTCTGGAGCCGAAAGTTGTGGGATTCGTCTTGGATGACGAGGTGGGGGGCGGCGGCGATCTGCGCAGGGGTAATCGAGCGGTTGCACAGCCGCAGCAGCCCCCACATCACCAGGTTTTCGTAGGTTTTGAGCGGGTTGAGGCTAAGCTGCTGGCGGGGATCAAAGGCGCGGGCCAGGTATTGCAGGTTGTGGCTAGAAAACAGCACGGCACCCCCTGGTCGCCCCACCCGGTGGATTTCTTGCAGAATGCGGCTGCGATCGCAGCTCGACACATAGTCGATGCCGTTAAAGCTAAACAAAATAAAGTCAAAGCTGCTGTCCTCAAAGGCGCTCAGATCCCGAGCATCCATGACCGCCAGGGTTTTGGGCTGGGGGAGGTGGGCAAACCGCCGCTCGCAGGCGGCCACCATCTGGGCACAGTAGTCGATGCCGGTGTAGTGACCCACCTGGGGCAGCAGGTGCTGGGTGGTGCGGCCGCCGCCAATGCCGATGTCGAGCACCCGCATGGTGGGCAACCGGTCGCGGAGCTGGTGCAAAACGGCGGCCTCGGCGGGCTGAAGCTGGCTGAGTTGAGTGTAGTGGCGCACCACACCGACCCGGGCGTAGACCGCCTGATTGTTCTCGCTCATCCCGGTTTGCGCCCTATATTTCCGTAGAAAATCTTACGCCATCGGAGCTTTGCCAAGACCTCCGCAGCTACCGGCGCGCCGCAGACCAGGCCCCGTCAGGCCAGCTCTCATTGAGACTATCCACAGTCATAGCTAGAAACATTGCTGGGTTGGCCAACTCCAGGCGCCGAAGTTATCTGCTAGGATGTAGCTTCGTCAGCCATCCGGTCTGCGCTGACCATCAGAATTTGCTTAGCAGCCGTTCTTTTGACTAAATTCACTGCTCTTATGACTGGGCCCAGGTAGTTGATTTGGGATAGGGGCACCATTCGGAGCAAAAAACTAAATGACTTTTGAGCAACTCGGTCTTGCGGCCGGTCTCCTTCGCGCGGTTGCCGATCAGGGCTACACCGAGCCCACGCCGATTCAGCTAAAAGCGATCCCCGCGATTTTAGACGGGCAAGACATCTTGGCCAGTGCCCAAACGGGGACTGGCAAAACGGCGGGCTTTACCTTGCCCATGCTGCAGCGGCTGGCCGCCACCAAGCCCACGGGGCGACGCATGGTGCGCGCCCTCATTCTCACCCCCACTCGCGAGCTGGCCGCTCAGGTGGGCGATAGCGTCACCACCTACGGCAAGCACCTACCCTTTCGCGCCGCGATGATCTACGGCGGCGTCAGCTTTGGCGGCCAAATGCGCCAGCTGCGCCAGGGGGTAGACATTTTGATTGCCACGCCGGGTCGTCTGCTAGACCACGTCAGCCAGGGCACCATCGACCTCAGCGCCGTCGAAATTTTGGTGCTGGATGAGTGCGATCGCATGCTCGACATGGGCTTCATCCATGACATCCGCAAGATCATGGCCCAGCTGCCCGCCGAGCGCCAAACCCTGATGTTTTCGGCCACCTTCTCCAAGCCCATTCAGCAGCTGGCCCACACCCTGCTGAAGTCGCCGGTGCAGATTGAGGTCGCCCCCCGCAACACCGCCGCCGAGCGGGTTGAGCAGGTGGTCTACCCCGTGGACCGGCACCGCAAGCGGGAGCTGCTCTCCCACATGATTGGCTTCCACAACTGGCAGCAGGTGCTGGTGTTTACCCGCACCAAGCACGGCGCCAACCGCCTGGCCGAGCAGCTGGCCAAAGACGGCCTCAAAACCGCCGCCATCCACGGCAACAAAACCCAGGCGGCCCGCGCTCGGGCCTTGAAAGACTTCAAGCAGGGTCGGGTACGGGTGCTGGTGGCCACCGACGTCGCCTCCCGCGGCATCGACATCGACCAGCTGCCCTACGTGGTCAACTTTGAGCTGCCCAACGTGCCCGAAGACTACGTGCACCGCATCGGTCGCACGGGTCGGGCGGGCAACGAAGGCCGCGCCGTATCGCTGATTAGCGATGACGAGCTGCCCCTGCTGGTCAACATTGAGCGCATGCTCAAGCAGTCCCTCACCCAGGATGTGGTGGCGGGCTACGAGCCCTCCTTCTCCTCCGACACATCCAATGTGCGCGGAGCCTCTAGCGCACCGGGCAAGCCCCGCCGCCAGCGCCCCCGCCGCCGCAGTGGCGAAGCGCCCCCCGCCCCCCGTCGGGCCGGGGCCGGGGCCAGAGGCTAGACCACGGTTTCGCGCTCCATTGGTGCTTTAGCTGCCGAGACCCTGGCCTTGCACCAGGGCCTCGGCTAAACAAAAAATTCCCCCAGTTCAACCACCCTAACGGGCTCGAACTGGGGGAATTTTTTGGGGCCGGAACACCGCCCACCACCCCGATACTGGCTGCGCTTGGCCCGTTTAGAGCAAATCAGCGCCGGGAGCTAGCGCACCATGGCGCTAAAGCCCGACGCCTTAAACTGCTTGAGCTTTAGCGGCTCGGGCTGGCTGGCGGCCACCGAAATGCGCAGCTCAAAGTCGCTCTCGCCCGGCAGCACCTCGGGAATGCCCCCCAGGCGACCCCGGTTTTGCATGACCGGGTTGTCGTTGGCGTCAAAAATGTGGCCAAAGATATCGACATCGAGCACGGGCTTGCCGGTGCGGTTAATGGCCTTGCCGGTGATTA
>DATIVG010000305.1:0-2681 GCA_035466075.1 Nodosilinea sp.
GGCCGACTTTGGCCAGGTAGTGGGTGGCCAGGTCGCGGCAGTCGGCGGTGGGAAATTTGAGCACCCGGCGGGGGGCCAGCATGAGGTTTTCGAGCACGGTCAGGTGGGGGAACAGGTTGAAGTGCTGAAACACCATGCTCAACTGGCTGCGCAGGTGGTAGAGCGCCTGGCGGGGCAGTTTGGCGGCGGAGACATTTTGCCCCATTACCTCTAGATGGCCCTGGTTGATCGCCTCCAGCCGGTTGAGGCAGCGCAGAAAGGTGCTTTTGCCACAGCCGGAGGGGCCGATGATCGATACCACGTCGCCCTTGGTAAAGGAGGTGCTGACGCCCTTGAGCACCTCGATGGGGCCGTAGCTCTTGTGAAGGTTGTCGCAGGCGATGACGGGGGTTGCGATCGCAGGCAGAGTAGTAGTCATGGGTAGGGCCAGCTAACAGGTGGGCGTTACCCTCCAGAGAATCATTGCTACCCCCGGGCATCTGTATCGGGCAAAACATTTTTACCCAACCAGAATTGACTATGGTGCATCACACCCCGCCATCGCCGCTGGGAACCTGTTGCCCCAAAGGTCACTGCTAGCCCATGATCCCTCGTTTCTTCCGCCTGCGCTGGCTCAAGCGCGGTCTTGCCCTTGCCCTCTGTCTCCTGCTCGGGGTGGGGGCCACACAGATGGCCGGTCTGGCCCAAGACACCGCAGCGGCCTGGGAGGTCGGCACCGAGCCCGCCTTTCCCCCCTTTGAAATGAAAGACGAAGCCACCGGCAACCTCACCGGCTTTGACATTGAGCTGATGACCGCCATGGCGGAAGCCGCCGGACGAGAGGTCAGATTTATCAGTCTGCCCTTTGATGGGTTAGTGCCCGCCCTCCAGGCCAGAAACATTGATGCCGCCATCAGCGGCATGACCATCACCGCCGAGCGGGCCCTCACCGTAGACTTTACCCGGCCCTACTTCGAGGCCGGTCTAGCCATTGCCGTCCGCGAAGGCGACACCGAGATTCAAACCCTCGAAGATCTAGAGGGCAAGCGCATTGCCGTGGCCATCGGCACCACCGGGGCCCAGCAGGCCACCGCCATCGAGGGGGCCACCGTCAGCCAGTTCGACAACGCTCCCCTGGCCCTGCAGGAGCTGATCAACGGCAACGTCGATGCCGTGGTCAACGACCTGCCCGTCACCCTCTACGCCATCAACGAAGCCAACTTGCAGGGAGCCAAAATCGTCGGCGAGCTGGTCACCGAGGAATACTACGGCATCGCCCTGCCCAAGGGCTCCGAGATTTTAGCCGAGATGAACACCGCCCTCGGCACCCTGATCCAAGACGGCACCTACGACCAGATCTATCGCAAGTGGTTTTTAACCGACCCACCGGTGCTCCCCGAGGTGGCTCCGGCCTTGGCCCAGGCGGGTGTCGCCACCGGCTTCGACTGGGGCAACCTGCTCAAGAACCTGATCAAAGGCGCTGGCATCACCCTGATGCTGACCGCAGCCTCTTTCTTCTTTGGGCTGATCGGCGGGTCGCTGGTGGCCTTTGCCATGATCTCTCCCTTCAAGCCCCTGCGCTGGCTGTGCCGCATCTACGTTGACTTCTTTCGCGGCACGCCCATGCTGGTGCAGCTGTTCATGATTTACTTCGGTCTGCCCGCCCTGTTCCAGAGCCTGGGTTTTGACATCAGCTTCAACCGCATCTTTGCCGCCGTGCTGGCCCTCAGCCTCAACGTGGCGGCCTATCTGGCCGAGATTTTGCGCGGCGGCATTCAATCGATCGATCGCGGCCAGTGGGAGGCGGGCGAATCCCTGGCCATGAACCCGGCGGAGACCATGCGCTACGTCATCTTTCCCCAGGCCTTTCGGCGCATTTTGCCGCCCCTGGGCAACGAATTTATCACCCTGATCAAAGACACCAGCTTGGCCGCTGTGATCGGCTTTGAAGAACTGTTTCGCCAGGGCCAGCTGACCGTAGCCACCACCTACCGCGCCTTTGAGGTGTACCTGGCGGTGGCCATTGTCTATCTGATCATGACCTCGCTGGCCTCCATTGTGTTTAAGCGCCTCGAAGCCTACATGGACCCCGTCAACCGGCCCAGAAAGGTGAAGAAAGCCCCCATCCCCTCTGCCATCGGCGTTTAATAGCGCCCTGTCTGAAGGCTCTCCTGCGCTGATCACGAAGCTGATCATAAATTGCCTCTGGGACAACCCACTCCAGGGGCAATTCATGATCAATCCAGGGTTTATAGCTGTAGCCAGTCCGGTTAAGACACTTTCCCCAAGAACGTTTGAGCGTTCGAACGTTTCTAAGGTTTCTCGATGTCCTAACCCAGGTGTCTACGGCTATATCTTTGCTGTTCCCCAGGGCGGCGTCAACCATAGAAATCAGGCTTCTTGTGGGTTGGATGAAACGCAGTAAACCCAACGCCAGCCCTAGTTTGGTTGGGTTCTGCGATCGCGCTACCCGGTCTACAAATTTAGGCCTGACGGACCACCATAAGGGTCGCCGTGGGTCACGGGCTCTAGGGCAGTTTTCCCGTGGGCGACAAAATGCTAGGCCCCTCCAAAGCGGGGGTGCACCGATCGGGGTTGAACTGGGACTGGGGCCGTGGGGTAGGGCTGCCTACTCCTGCTGCTGTTCGGCACCGAGCAAAAATTGAAACACAAACAGGCGGCGCAGGGCGGCGGTCTGCTGC
>DATIVG010000306.1:0-2777 GCA_035466075.1 Nodosilinea sp.
GGCAGGGGCCGGGGAAACGGGGTTGGATAGCGTTTGCATAGCCTTGGCTCTATGGTTGCCGGTGCTGGGTGAAGGGGCTGCTGCGGTGGCCCAATCGAGCGGTCGTTGACCATCGCGCATCCACCTCCCAGAGTGCCACAGAATGACGGCTTTGGCGCTTTAGCTGCCAGCCCTAGTCTGGATCGGGCTGAGCCCAGGCCGGGGCCCACTCCACCAGGGCAAAGACCACCAGACACAGCGGCCACAGAAAGTACTGCAAAAACAGCACCGAATTGAAGTAAAGAAAGATCATCATCACCAGCGCTGAGGCGACAAACAGGCCGACTTTTTCTTTGAGGCCGCTCAGGTAAACCAGCCCCATGAGCAGCAGCATCGGCAGCTTGGCCCGCAGCCCCACCAGCCAGTCAAACTGCTGGGAAAAGGTCACATCCAGGGAGGGCGCGCCCTCGATGTGGGAGCTGCCCAGGCGAGTCGCCGAAAACAGAATCGACTTCACAAAGCCTTCGGCATTCCACAGCACAAAGGGCAGCGATGTCAGCAGGGGCACACTCAAAATAATCAACAACCCTACGCCGACCTCGGCGATGCGCCGGTCTTTAGCGCTGTTGGCCCATAGATAGATGAGGTAGAGCGGCAGCAAGAAGATCGCAATTTGCTTGATGCCCAGGGAGATGCTGAAGGCCAGCAGGGCTACCCTGGGCTGCTTTTTTAAGAGCACCAGAGACAGCAGCAAAAAGAAGATGGCGGCAAATTCGAGGTGGTGCACCCGCGTGACGTAGATGCTCCAGCGGCCCAGCAGCAGCAGGGCCGCTGCGGCAAAGCCCAGCAGCCACAGCCCCCGGCTGTAAAACTGGCGCAGGGCCAGGGCCACAATGCCCAGGTGAAACAAAAACGAGATCGGCCGCCACAGGTAGAGCCAATCTGAAAACTCTGGGAAGCCAGCTTTTTGAACCAGGGCCGAGCAAAGATAGGCCAACGGAAAGTAGGTGGCGTATTTGTCGTTGGCTCTCATGTCGCTGGCGAGCACTCGGGCGTAGGGGTTTTCGCCCATGACAATGCGCTTGCCCTCTAGCCAGATGTAGTAAATGTCGTGCCCCATTAAGGCCTCGGCTGGGGTAGACCAGAAGCTGATGTGCATGAGCAGCCCTGCTACTCCCAGCAGCAGCAGCGCCAGCCAATAGCGTTTAGTCCAGCGGGGTGCGATGGCCATGGAAGTTGTTTCATCCTCAACTGGCGTGCAAGTGACCTGACTGCCCCCATTATTAAATATTTGGGAATTAAATATTGGGGATGGGAGCCTGGGGCTGCCCTGCCGACTGGGGCCTGAAGTGGGGCCGGCGGAGGGTGGATTGGCCTATCTTTGGCCCCCCGGGCCTGACCCCACATGTGGGGGAGATCGATTTCTATTTTTCTCAACGATCGCTAGATGTAGACCAGCAGATCGCCTCAAGATCCGCTACTCTAGGGGGCAGCTTGGGCGTCTTAGAAACTGGATTTATCTGGGTTTGAGGACGGCTCCAGGCAGTAAAATTGTACTAATACAGCTGCGGCGCCATGTCCTTTGTTGGTCTCCACATTCACAGTGCCTACAGTCTGCTCGACGGGGCCAGTCAGCTGCCCCAGCTGGTAGACCGGGCCAAGGAGCTGGGCATGCCTGCGATCGCACTTACCGATCACGGCGTCATGTACGGTGCCATCGAGCTGATCAAGGTCTGCAAAGCCGCCGGTATCAAGCCAATCATCGGCAACGAAATGTACCTGATCAACGGCGACATCGGCCAGCAGCAGCGCCGCCCCCGCTACCACCAGGTGGTGCTAGCCAAAAATACCCAGGGCTACAAAAACCTGGTCAAGCTCACCACCATCTCCCACCTGCAAGGGGTGCAGGGCAAAGGCATCTTCTCGCGACCCTGCATCAACAAAGACCTGCTAGAGCAGTACCGCGAGGGGCTAATCGTCACCAGTGCCTGCCTCGGCGGTGAAGTACCCCAGGCGATTTTGCAAAAGCGGCCCGATGTGGCCCGGCGCGTAGCCGAGTGGTACAAAGACCTGTTCGGCGAAGACTACTACCTGGAGATTCAAGACCACGGCTCCCCCGAAGACCGAGTGGTGAATGTGGAGCTGCTGAAGATCGCCCGCGAGATGGATATCAAAGTCATCTGCACCAACGACAGCCACTACATCTCCTGCAACGATGTGGAGGCCCACGACGCCCTGCTTTGCATCCAAACCGGCAAGCTGCTGACCGAAGACAAACGCCTGCGCTACAGCGGCACCGAGTACCTCAAGTCCGCCGACGAAATGCGGCAGCTGTTCCGCGATCACATTGAGCCGGAGGTGATTGAAGAATCGATTGCCAACACCCTAGAAGTCGCCGACAAAATCGAAGACTACACCGGCATTCTCGGCCAGTCGCGCATTCCCGACTTCCCCATTCCCCCTGAGTTTAACGAAGACGCCGGGGCCTACATGGGGCACGTGGCCAGGGAAGGGCTGGTCAAGCGCATGAAAACAGCCAGCTATGGGGAAATTGACGGTGAGTACCGCGATCGCCTCGAATACGAAATCGAGATGATGATCCAGATGGGCTTCCCCACCTACTTTTTGGTGGTGTGGGACTACATTCGCTTTGCCCGCGACAACAACATTCCAGTAGGGCCGGGGCGGGGCTCAGCGGCGGGCTCCCTAGTGGCCTACGCCATGGAAATCACCAACATCGACCCCATCCACCACGGGCTGCTGTTCGAGCGGTTTCTCAACCCCGAGCGCAAGTCAAT
>DATIVG010000307.1:0-4078 GCA_035466075.1 Nodosilinea sp.
CAAGACTTCCGATTCCTCAGCATCGTCGCCGAGCCCCAAACCTGGAGCAACCGACTCACTGTGGCAGCCCTCCTGGCTGCACTGGCTAATTTCGGCGTTGAGTGGAACCGTCGAAATCGAGAAGGAAACCGCGAGGCTGAAACTGGAGAACGCGAGGCTAAAAGAGCAGAACGCGAAGCTCGCCGAGAGAGAGAGGAAGCTCGCCGAGATCGACAAGAAGCTCGACGAGATCGACAGGAAGTACGCTTCCAAAAAGCTCAAATCCGATACCAACTAGACCCCAGCGAGGCGAACCGACAAGAGCTGGAATCAGTACTCGCAGCGCTTGAAGAGTATGAGCAGACCTTGGGCGAAGCTCTCAGTTCCTGACCTTGGGACAGGGCTGAGGCTCGCGGGTCGCGAGCGAGCAATGATCAATCAAGCAGGGTTGGTTGTAAGCATCCTCGGTCTCTAGGGGCGGCGGGGGCTGGCCAAAGATCATCTCGCAGCTGAAGTCTTCGAAGTTCGGCACCATGGTGAGCGGGATGCCGAAGTCTTCGGTAAAAAAGCGCTGGGTGGGCAGCTTGCACATGTTGACGCACATGCCGACGCAGCGGCTTTCGTCGAGGTAGCGGCACTTTTTGATGTGGACACCGCTGCGCTGCTGCCGCAGCTGCCCCTGGGCGTCGGTAAACTCCACGGTTTTGACCTCGCAGGGGCCGACCAGCCACTCAAACAGCAGGGTGGCAAACCAGGCGTTGAGTTCGCACACCAGGCGCGTGGGCGAAAACAGATGGCGAATCAGCCACAGAACCTGGCTGGGCACGAGGGACTTTAGCACCACCGCCACCAGGGCCTGCTGCTGCTGGGCATTGCGCCCCTGCATGATCTGGGTGGAGAGATCGACGAAGCCGTCGTAGCCGCTGAGGGCGGTGTCGTTACCGACGGCCCTGGCCATTTTGCGGCTAAACAGCCAGATAAACAGGCGAGCGCTGGCTCCGTCGTGGTAGACCGCTTTTGCTGAGGTGGGGCCAAGGCCAGTGGCCGGGGGCGATGCCATGACAAATCCGAGTTGAGGACTCTTCTAGGGTAGTACCTGGGGGGTAGTACCTGGCGGGGTGGGATGGCGGCCGACCTACAGTTCGCCGCCGGAGAACTGCTGGGCGTAGAACTGGGCATAGCGGCTCTTTTGGGCCAGCAGCTCGCTGTGGGTGCCCGACTCGATCATGTGGCCTTTTTCGATCACCACGATGCGGTCGGCGCCGCGCACGGTGGCCAGGCGGTGGGCAATGATGAACACGGTGCGATCGCACATCAGCCGCTCCAGGGCCTCTTGCACCAGCGCCTCCGACTCGGCATCGAGGGCTGAGGTGGCTTCATCGAGAATGAGAATGCGGGGGTTGAGCAGCACGGCCCGTGCGATCGCAACTCGCTGCCGCTGCCCCCCCGAGAGGTTGACCCCCCGCTCCCCCATCCAGGTGTAGTAGCCCTGGGAAAACCCGCTGATAAAGTCGTGGGCATTGGCAATGCGGGCCGCCGCCTCCACCGCCTCGATATCAAAGTCCTTTTGGCCAAAGGCAATATTTTGGGCAATGGTGCCCGAAAACAGCGTCGTTTCCTGGGGCACAATGCCAATCTGCCGCCGCAGGCTGCGCAGGGTCACCGTGGCAATATCCACATCGTCAATCAAGATCTGGCCCGCCTGGGGGTCGTAGAAGCGGGGCAGCAGATTGACCAGCGTAGACTTGCCCGCCCCCGACGACCCCACCAGGGCAATCTTCTCGCCGGGCAGGGCCAGCAGATCCAGCTCCCGCAGCACCGGCTCTGCCGCGTCGTAGCCAAAGGTGACCTGGCGGTACTCCACCCGGCCCGTCACCTTGGGCAGGTCGGTGGCCGTGGGCAGCTCACGCACCGCCGGTTCGATATCGAGCAGCTCAATCACCCGGTCAACCGAGGCCTCGCCCTGCTTAAACTCGCCGTAGTTGATGATGACGTGGTTTACCGGGTCGATCAGCATCAGCGCCGCCACCACGTAGCTGCCAAAGGAAGCCCCAGTCAGGTTACCCTGGGAAATTTGCCAGGTGCCCACCAGCAAAATCAGCATCACCACCACGGCGTAGGTAAAGCCCACCACCGGGTACTGCACCGCCTGGAGCCAGGCCGCCTTGTACTTGGCCTGGCGGTTTTTCTCCGCCTCCACAGTAAAGCGCTCCACCTCGTAGTCTTCAGCGGCAAAGGCCCGCACCAGGCGAATGCCGCTAAACACCTCCGTCACCAGCGATGACAGGTCAGACACCAGGTTTTGGCTGCGCCGGGAAAACTTGAGCATTTGCTCCCCAAACCAGCCCGCCAGCACCGCCAAAATGGGCACCAGCACCACCGCCGTCAGGGTGAGCTGCCAGTTGAGGTAGACCATGTAGCCCAGCACCACCACCAGCTGCAGCACCGAGGGCAAAAAGTCGTGGAACAGCTTTTGCACCACCTCGCCAATGCGGTCGATGTCTTCGGTGAGCCGGTAGGACAGGTCGCCGGTTTGGCTGCGCTCAAAGTAGGTGAGGCTGAGCCGGTGAATGTGGGTGTAGACATCTCGCCGCAGGTTAAAGGCCACCTCCAGGGCCGCCTTGGCCATCAGCGAGTCTTGAATGTACTGACCAATTTTTTGCAGCGCAAAGCCCGCCATGGTGATCGCAATGAAGCGAGACACCACCGGCACATTGCCCGCCGCCAGCTGCTCCAAAATATTGCCCGACAGCCAGGCCAAGACCGGCCAGTAGGAGACAAAGATAATGGTGCCAATCAGCGCCTGGAGAATGGTGCGCCACTCACGCCGCACGTAGGGAGCCAGCGTCCAGTAGTTGGAGCGTTTGGGGGGGCGCTTAGGGGTCAAGGGCTAAACCTTCGCGTTGGCGATAACTGTTCAACCAAGCTACCAGGTTTGGCCCCGTTCTGGATGGGCGGCTGTGCTACTTGCGCCCCAGGGCCACACCCTATACCTTTGGCCCGTTTGCCCCCGATCGCTCAACGACCAACCGCAAACCTGGGGCAGCAACCGGCCGTGTAGCCAGCGCCAGCCAGCGCCAGCACTCACCTGTCGCCCACTGGCCACACCCCCCTGCCGCCACCCCGCCGCCACCCAGAGTGACCTAACCCGGATGGCGACGGCGATACAATCGCCCTATGGCGAGCACTGATAGGAACAACGCACAGATGCCCACGGTTATTGTTGCCACCGGAAACCCCGGCAAGCTCAAAGAAATGCAGGTCTACCTCGACGACCTGGGCTGGCAGCTGCGGCTGAAGCCCGAGGAGATCGATATAGACGAGACCGGCACCACGTTTTTGGCCAATGCCCGGCTCAAGGCGGCGGGGGTGGCCAGGGCCCTGGGTCAGTGGGCGATCGCCGACGACTCGGGCCTGGAGGTGCACGCCCTGGGCGGGGCACCGGGCATTTACTCCGCCCGCTACGCCGACAGCGACTCCGCCCGAATCGAGCGACTGCTCAAGGAGCTGGCTGACTGCGGCGACCGCGATCGCAGCGCCCAGTTTGTCTGCGCCCTGGCCCTGGCCAACCCCGAGGGCGACATTGTGCTCGAAACCGAGGGCCTTTGCCCTGGCGAGATTTTGCTGGAGCCGCGCGGCACCGGCGGCTTTGGCTACGACCCGATTTTTTATCTGCCCAGCCTGGGCCAGAGCTTCGCCGAAATGTCGGCTGCCCAAAAAGACGCCCACAGCCACCGGGGCATTGCCTTTCAACAGCTAATGCCGGCGCTCAAGGCCCTGGCGCTATAGCCCTGTACCCCATGCGCCCGCCCGGCCCGCCGCCACCAGGGGCTCATGAACAGACTCCTGGATCCGCTCATAGAAAAATATCCCCCGACGCAGGGGCTGCGCCGGGGGATATCTATAGAAATCGAAACCAAAGAAACCAAAAAAGAAACTGGAAACGCCAGCCTAGCGAGGCAGAGGCCCCGGGCGACCTAGGCTTCGCGGTTGAGGAAATCTTGCAGCTGCCCCAGGGCGGCCCGACCAATGTTGAACACAGCCCAGCTGCCGGCAATCGCGATCGGTAGTAAAACAACAACAACTCGCCAGTCCATAG
>DATIVG010000308.1:0-11083 GCA_035466075.1 Nodosilinea sp.
GAAATTCGCGCGATCGCCCAGACCAAAAAAAGCGAATCTCCCCGCGCCGAAGATCTCTCGCCGATCGTCACCGAAGAAGACATCGCCCACATCGTGGCTAGCTGGACAGGCGTGCCAGTCAACAAGCTCACCGAATCCGAATCCGAGAAGCTGCTGCACATGGAAGACACCCTGCACCAGCGATTGATCGGTCAAGACGAAGCGGTGAGGGCCATTTCCCGCGCCATTCGCCGTGCCCGAGTTGGCCTTAAAAACCCCAACCGACCAATCGCCAGCTTTGTGTTCTCTGGCCCCACCGGGGTCGGTAAAACCGAGCTAGCTAAGTCTCTGGCTGCCTACTTCTTCGGCTCCGAAGACTCCATGATTCGCCTGGATATGTCCGAGTTTATGGAGCGCCACACGGTCTCCAAGCTGATTGGTTCCCCTCCGGGCTACGTGGGCTACAACGAGGGCGGTCAGCTAACCGAAGCGGTGCGCCGTCGGCCTTACACCGTGGTGTTGTTCGACGAAATTGAGAAGGCTCACCCCGATGTCTTCAACATGCTGCTGCAAATTTTGGAAGATGGCCGTCTGACCGACGCCAAGGGCCGCACGGTGGACTTCAAGAACACCCTCTTGATCATGACCTCCAACATCGGCTCTAAGGTAATCGAGAAGGGCGGCGGCGGCCTCGGCTTTGAGTTTGAGCAAGATCAGGCCGAGTCGCAGTACAACCGCATTCGTTCCCTGGTGAATGAAGAGCTCAAGCAGTACTTCCGCCCTGAGTTCCTCAACCGTCTGGACGAAATCATCGTCTTCCGTCAGCTCACCAAGGACGAGGTCAAGGAAATCTCCGAAATTCTGCTCAAGGAGGTGTTTGCTCGTCTCACCGAGAAGAACATCAACTTGCAGGTGACCGATCGCTTCAAAGAGCGACTGGTGGAGGAGGGCTACAACCCCAGCTACGGGGCAAGGCCGCTGCGTCGGGCGATTATGCGCCTGCTCGAAGACACCCTGGCCGAGGAGATTCTCTCTGGTCGCCTGGGCGATGGCGACACCGCCACCGTCGATGTGGATGACACCGGCAAGGTGGTCATCCAGGCGGAGCAACGGCGCGAGCTGATCTCTGCTGAGAGCTAGTTGCTCAAGCATCTGTCGGTATAAAATGCCGTCCTCCCTGGGGAGGACGGCATTTTTACGTGATTACCTGCCGGGGACATGCGGCTGGGGCCCCAAGCCGCTATGCTGGCATCACGATCTGACATCACGATCTGAGAGGTTTGACGATGGGCGACACCACCAACTGCGAAAAACTGGCGGTCGTGTTTAACCGAGCCAGTCAACAGGGCAAAAGCGCCTTTTGCAAAATGCTCTGGGGTAACCAGCCCGAGACGGTGCAGGCCCAGCTCAAGCCGCTGCTCAGCCAGGCGGCCATTGACGCCCTGCGGCAGGAAGATTAGCAGACCCGGACAATCCCGCCGTCGCCAGCTGTCTGTCATAATGCACTCTTGAATGCCTAGGACAGCCCCATGAAAATTAACGGCGAGCCCACCCGAACCATTCGCCTGCCCAGGGAAAATCCCCGTATTGTGCAGGTGATCGATCAGCGCCAGCTGCCCCACCAGCTCACCTGGATGGATCTGACCTCTGCGGATGAGGCCGCCCACGCCATCAAAGACATGGTGGTGCGTGGCGCGCCACTGATTGGGGCCACTGCCGCTTTGGGCCTGTATCTGGCGGCTCTGGAGGCCCTGTCCGTAGACGACTTTCGCAGCTATTTGCACGAGGCGGCGGAGACCCTGGGCAAAACCCGGCCCACCGCCGTCAACCTGCACTGGGCGCTGAACTCCCAGCTGCGGGTGTTGGAGCAGGTGACGACCGCCGCTGAAGCGGTGGAGCGGCTGCGGCAAAATGCCGCAGCCATTATCGACGCCGATGAGGAGCAGTGCCGTCAGATTGGCCTGCACGGCGTGAAGCTGATTGAGGATATTCATGCCCGCACCGGCCAGACCGTCAATATCTTGACCCACTGCAATGCTGGCTGGCTGGCCTGTGTAGACTGGGGCACCGCCACCTCACCCATCTATCAGGCCCACGATCGCGGCATTCCCGTCCATGTCTGGGTGGATGAAACTCGGCCCCGCAACCAGGGGGCCAAGCTCACCGCCTGGGAGCTGGGCCAGCACGGGGTGCCCCACACCGTGATCCCCGACAACGCCGGGGGCCATCTTATGCAGCACGGCCTTGTCGATCTGGTGATTGTGGGCAGCGATCGCACCACTCGCCAGGGCGATGTCGCCAACAAAATTGGCACCTATCTCAAGGCGCTGGCCGCCCACGACAACGGGGTGCCCTTTTACGTGGCCCTGCCCTCCTCCACCCTAGACTGGACCATGGGGGACGGCGTGCGCGAAATTCCCATCGAGCAGCGCAGCCCCGATGAAGTGAGGTATATCGATGGACTCTCTCCCCACGGCATCACCTCGGTGCTAATTTGCCCAGAGGCTTCCCCCGCCGCCAACTACGGCTTTGACGTGACCCCGGCCCGCCTGGTGAGCGGGTTGATTACCGAGCGGGGCATCTGTCCGGCCTCGGAGGCTGGCCTGCTCAGCCTGTTTCCGGAACAGGCGACAGCCTGAGCGCCATGACCATTGCCGAGGAAGGCGTCATGGATGAGGGCGTCATTAAATACCTGTGCCAGTGGACGCTCGGCCCGCCGTTGGCTGAACCTCCTTTGGCAGAGTTGATCGCGTGGCGCGATCGCCTCCATCAAGCCCAACAAATTGGCCTCTACCCCAACGGCATCGGCTACGGCAACATCAGCATTCGCCGTTCTCCCCACAGCTTTGTGGTTTCCGGCACCCAGACCGGGCATCTGCCGGTCACCAGGCCCGATCACTACACCCTGGTGGATAGCTGGGACATCGATCGCAACACCCTGCACTGCACCGGCCCCATCCAGGCCTCGTCCGAATCGCTGACCCACGCCGCCCTGTACGACTACAGCGACGCGATTGGAGCGATTATGCATGTCCACAATCGCGATCTGTGGCAGCGCTACCAGGGCGTGCTGCCCACCACCGCCGCCACGGTTCCCTACGGCACTCCGGCTATGGCCTACGAGATGCAGCGGCTGTTGCAGCAAGGGGAATTGATGCAACAGCGCATTTTGATCATGGCGGGACATGAGGAAGGGGTACTGGTTTTTGGCCCCACTCTGGATGCTGCCGCCGAAGTTCTGTACCAGTACATGTGAGGGCCGCGGCGGGTACAGGCAATTCAAGAGGGGCAGCCGTTGCTTCTTCGACACCCTCCCGTGGGTTGCGTTAGGTCACGGCGGTACCCCATCGGGCACGTCCCTTGCTACAGTCGATAGGCAGCTGCCTAGGAGCTAGGGGGCGCAACACTGTTTTGGGAGCACCGTTGTGGATCAGTGGCAGCAGGGGGAAACCCTGGATCTGGAGATTACCGACCTGAGCAGCAGCGGCGACGGCCTGGGCCGCTGGCAGGAGCGGGTTGTGTTTGTGCCTGACACGGTGCCGGGCGACAGCGTCCGGGTGCGGCTGGTGCAGGCCAAGCCCACCTTTGGCCGGGCTAAGGTCAAGCAGCTGCTGATTCCTTCCCCAGAGCGGGTGCGGGCGGCCTGCATTGTGGCTGACAAGTGCGGTGGCTGCCAGTGGCAGTCGATTAGCTACTCGGCCCAGCTGGCGGCTAAGCAGCAGCAGGTGAGGGATGCCTTTACCCGGATCGGCGGCTTTGAAGCGCCCAACCTGCTGCCAATTTTGGGGACGGAGGCACCGCTGGGCTACCGCAACAAGGCCACCTACCCCCTGGGCCGCTCCCCCGAAGGCCAGGTGAAGGCGGGCTATTTTCGCCAGGGCAGCCACAAGCTGGTGAATCTCAACCAGTGCCCGGTGCAGGACGAACGACTCAACCCGCTGCTGGCGGAGGTAAAGCGCGATATTCAAGACCGGGGCTGGTCGGTCTATAACGAAACCAAGCACCAGGGACGGCTGCGGCACCTGGCGTTGCGGATTGGCCGTCGCACCGGTCAGCAGCTGCTGACCCTGGTGTCTACGGCGCCCAACCTGAAGGATATTGAGCTCCAGGCCCAGGAATGGCGGGAGCGCTATCCGGAGCTGGTCGGGGTCTGTGTCAACCTCAACCCCGATAAAACCAATGCCATCTTTGGAGCTGAGACCCTGGTGATTGACGGGGTGCCCTATATCGAAGAAATCTTTGCTGACCTGCGGTTTCGCATCCATGCGACGACGTTTTTTCAGGTCAATACGGAGCAGGCGGAGCGAGTCTTGCAGGTGATTCTCGATGAGCTCCAGCTCACCGGCGGGGAAACCATCATCGATGCTTACTGCGGGGTGGGCACCCTGACGCTGCCTTTGGCCCAGCAGGCGAAACGCTGCATGGGGCTTGAGGTGCAGCCGGAGGCGGTGGCCCAGGCGCTGACCAACGCCGGGCTTAACGGCATTGACAATGTTGAGTTTCGGGCGGGGGATGTGGGGGCGCTGCTGGGCGATGCCGCCGCCAGTCTCAGCGACCCGCTAGATATTGTGGTGCTCGACCCGCCGCGCAAGGGGTGCGATCGCACCGTCCTCGATGCCCTGATCGAACTTCGCCCCCCGCGCATCGTCTACATGAGCTGCGACCCCGCCACCCTGGCCCGCGACCTCAAGGTGCTGCGGGATGAGGGGGGCTACACCCTGACCAAGGCTCAGGCCGCCGACTTCTTTCCCCAGACCCCCCACGTAGAATGCGTCGCATTTCTGGTAGCGTAAAAGCCAGGTTGGTTTTACTGCGTTTCTCTCCGCGCCTATGAAGTTCAGCACCATTGCCGACAAAATTCAGATTACCGTTGCCTCCAGTCTGACGGCGAACCCTGGCCACGATCCTGATATTGCTGGGGTAATGGCCGTTGACCAGGCCTCGACCGGCGCGCTGAGCTACATCGAAGGAGATAAGTTTGCCTCGTTTTTGGCCACCACCCAGGCCAGCGCCCTGATTTTGCCCCAAAACCCTGCCTTGCAGGCCCAGGCCACTGAGCGGGGCCTGGCCTGGCTCACTAGCCCCGACCCCCGGCTGGCCTTTGCTCGGGCCATTGCCCTGTTTTACACCCCCTACCAGCCCCCTGTGGGCATCCACCCCACGGCGGTGATCGACCCCACGGCCACCTGCGGCAGCGGACTGTCCATCGGGGCCAACGTGGTGATTCAGGCGGGGGTGCAGCTGGGCGATGGGGTGTGTATTCATCCCAACGTGGTGGTGTACCCCGGCGCGCGGGTGGGCGATCGCACCGTGCTGCACTCCAACTGTGTGATCCACGAGCGGGCCCAGATTGGGGCCGACTGCGCCATCCACAGCGGCGCGGTGATCGGGGCTGAGGGTTTTGGCTTTGTGCCCACGGCCCAGGGCTGGGAAAAAATGGAGCAGTCGGGCATGGTGGTGATTGAAGACGGGGTGCGGGTGGGCAGCAACAGCACCATCGATCGCCCCGCGGTGGGGACCACCCGAGTGGGCCGCGGCACTAAGCTCGACAACCTGGTGCACATTGCCCACGGCTGTCAGGTGGGCGAGGGGGTGGTGATGGCGGGCCAAGTGGGCATGGCCGGTGGCGTGACCATTGGCAACCGGGTGATCCTGGCCGGCCAGGTCGGCATCGCCAACCAGGCGGTGATTGGGGATGGTGCGATCGCAACGGCCAAGGCCGGCATTCACGGCGATGTCGCCCCCGGTGAAATCGTCACCGGTATGCCCGCCCTGCCCCACAAGGTTTTTCTCAAGGCCTCGGCGGTGTACCGTCGCCTGCCCGACATGTACAAAACGCTCCAGCGGCTGCAAAAGCATCTGCCCTAACTCTAGCTATGGCTCCCACTCCCGACGACAGCCCCGATATTCAGCAGGAGCTGCGCCTCAGCCGTCCATTTACCCTGGCCGATGCCATTGGTCAGGAGGCGGGCAGCTTTATGAAGGGAGCATCCCCCATTCCCCGCCTGGTGCAGGCCAGGCATGGAGTCCAGCAGGCCCTCAAAGAATCCTTAGTCGATGGGCCTGGAGCGCTGCACCGGGTGCTAGAGCAGTGGCTGATGGATGACGACAGCCGCCTTAGCCGCCACCTGGGTCACCCCACCGAGGCGGTGAAGGATCTGCTGGAGACCGTACTGCGATCGCCCGCCACCTTCTACGAACTGGTGCGCCAAACCGATGTCACCTGGGGGCAGCTCTATGACAGCCGCCCCCACTTTCAGCAGCCGGGCCAGCCCCCCCACCCCGACGACGAATACACCCACGAGTCGGTCAGAAAAACCCTGGAAAACTGCCTTAGCTGGCTCAATGCGCCCCCCGTCGAGCCTTCTGAAGCAACCCCTGAGGCCACCGCCGCCGACTAGCTGCCGCTGGCCTGCTATGGCCGGTAGGCAACGGGGCATAAAAAATCCGCTGTTGGGTTAGCAACAGCGGCGAGGAGCACTATGGGATCGCTGAAATGCAGTGAAATACAGGAAGTTCAGGGCAGTTAGAGCGCAAACTCCGGGTCAATACCCCGCCATACGGCAATCAGTCGCCCCTGCACATCGACCAACTCCGCCGGAAACTCCATCACCGGGTAGTTGGGGTTGGCGGGTTTGAGCTGAACCTGGTTGCCGTCGCGGTAAAACGACTTGAGGGTGGTACCGCTCTCTACCCGAGCCGCCACAATGGTGCCCTCTCGAATGCCCTGGGGATCTTTGACGGGGCGCATAATCACCACGTCTCCGTCCTGGATCATGGCTTCGATCATGCTGTCTCCGGTCACCTTGAGGGCATAGTCGCCCGACTGGATGGGCAGCCCGTTGAGGTCGAGACGCTCAACGGTATCGGTAAACGCTTCGTTGACAAAACCGGCGGCAATGGTGCCCAAAATTGGAACACCCCGGACATCATCTCGGATCCGAATGGTGCGAGCTTTGCCCTCGCTCCATTCGATGTAGCCCTTATTTTTGAGGTGCTCCAGGCGGCTTTGAATGGGGGCCGGAGAACGGAGATTCATAGCCCGCATCATTTCCCGAATCGAAGGAGAGTTCTGGTTGGCGCGGATATAGTCGACTAACCAGTCGTAAAGCTCCTGCTGGGCGGTTGTTAGGGATTCCATAGGGGTTTAGCCGCGGCTTCAAGTTATTCACAGAACAAGTGTACCAACTGAGTGATAATCTGTCCACCATGGCAACCAATATTTAAGTAAATTTGGACTACTTTTCCCTCCGGCCAGACCACAAAAAAGGTCGCCCTGGGGCGACCTTTTAGAAAAACGGTTTGAGCAGCAGTCCGCTGTCTCTAGCGGATGTATTCCTTGAGGATGCTGTTGCGGTTGGGGTGGCGCAGCTTGCGCAGGGCCTTCGCCTCAATTTGGCGAATGCGCTCGCGGGTGACGTTGAAGATCTGGCCAATTTCTTCGAGGGTCTTCATGCGACCGTCGTCGAGGCCGTAGCGCAGGCGCAGCACGTCGCGCTCGCGGGGGCTGAGGGTACCCAGCACGCTCTCGAGATCTTCGCGCAGCAGGCTCTTAGAAACCTGGTCCTCGGGGGTTTCGCCGTCGGACTCGATGAAGTCACCGAGGCGAGAGTCTTCCTCTTTGCCGATGGGGGTTTCCAGGGAGATGGGCAGCTGGGCCGACTTGGCGATAAACCGCAGCTTCTCGATGGTCATTTCCATGCGAGTGGCGATCTCTTCCTCGGTGGGCTTGCGACCTAGCTCCTGGGAGAGCAGCTTGGTGGTTTTCTTAATGCGAGAGATGGTCTCGTAGAGGTGCACCGGCAGGCGAATGGTGCGAGACTGATCTGCGATCGCACGGGTGATGGCCTGACGAATCCACCAGGTGGCGTAGGTGGAGAACTTGTAGCCTTTCTCGTGGTCAAACTTCTCGGCGGCGCGGATCAGGCCCAGACTGCCCTCTTGAATCAAGTCCTGGAAGGAGAGGCCCCGGTTCATATACTTCTTGGCAATCGACACCACCAGACGGAGGTTTGACTGCACCATTTTGTCCTTGGCCCGGCGACCCACGTGGAGACGGTGGCGGAAGCTGGCCAGGCTGAAGGTCTCGCCCTCATCCTTGCTGACGGCCTCGGCCCACTCGGCGTCTTGGGGATCCCGCTCTAGGGCATCGACCAGCTCGTCGTGAATGCGCTCCAGCTTGAGCAGGTCGGCAATTTTGCGGGCCAGCTCGATCTCTTCCTCGGCCCGCAGCAGACGGATGCGGCCAATCTCTTGCAGATAGAGCCGAATGGAGTCTTCGGTGTAGTGGCGTTTTTTGGTTTGGGCTCGGCGGCGGGTTACTTTCCCCTTCGGCGCTTTCTCGTCCTGGGCGCCGGCCTCGTCATCTTGAGCAACAAAATTCTCGTCGCCATCGTTGCCATCGATCAACAGATCGAGTTCAGTATCCGGGTCGATGGTGCCGAGCAGATGATTTGCTTGGGTCATGCCGCGATCCTCGTGCTCCTTAAATTCAAAGACAAAGGCTGTGATCAGGTTAACAGTTCCCTTCGATAGATGCCCACAGTTCCGAGAAAGTGCGGATCCGCCTAAAGGAAACAGGTGATAGACGCTTAGCTAACCGACCTATCAACGATACTAGTGCACAGCCATCCGCCTGGACTTGCCGCCGCCTCTATCTAGAGAAATACATCCGGCTCAGCCAAGGCCTTTCAATTTTAACTGCATTGTTAGGCGATATACCACCCCAACTTTCGACGGGCGGGAGCTGATCCGCTGAAAGGCTTAATTTGCCTGAAAAAAGGGCCTCCGGACAGTTCGCCAAACCGCTCCAAATCCTCATTAATAGAGCAAATGAACTACTCCGGGGTTCGCCCGATCGGTCGTTGAATAAACGCCCGAAGCCCTTTTTTGGCTTAAATCAGAGAATTTTCAAGACAGTCTAAAAAAGACAGGACTAAAGCTGAAGCCTAGGCCATCAATCCCGCATTTTTGTAACGAAAATATTACATTGCCCCGCTGACGGGGGCGCACCCTCCGTAATTTCCGGGATGCCTGACATTAATAAAAAAAATGAATTTGATTAACTAATCCTATGACTCTGGCCATAACCCCGGCGATTCAAGGTCACATTGGCCAGGAGATCAAAAATCCCTGACCAGGTTCACGGGTTGGCCGTTGGTTGAGAAGATGGCTGGATCCAGCTGCCCGAGGTCGGTGGTTTGACGGCTGGCGGTTTAGCGGTTTAAACAATCAGCCGCTCAGCATTTCTGCCGAGCGGCTGACCCATGGCTGATGAATAGGAGGCTAACCAATCAGGGCCTAACTAAATACCGCTGCCGTCGAGATATTCCTCAAGCACGCGGTTTTGCAGGCGACAGTGAATGCCGTCGCTAGACCGGCCTGCGCCCACCAGGACGGGCTGGGGCTGGGGTTGGCCCATGGCCTGCACTTCTTTTTCCAGGGCCTCAATGCGGTCGAGCAGGGCGCGAATGACCTGGGCTTCGGAGTCGGGTAGGCGACCGTGCTCGAGGGCATCCACCCGCTCGCCCGCCCGGTAGACGATGCGCCCCGGCACGCCGACAACGGTGCAGTCTGAGGGAACCTCGCGCAGCACCACTGAGCCCGCCCCGATGCGGACATTGTGGCCGACATAGATATTGCCCAGCACCTTGGCCCCGGCCCCGACCACCACGTTGTCGCCCAGGGTGGGGTGGCGCTTGCCGCTCTCTTTGCCCGTGCCGCCCAGGGTGACGCCCTGGTAAATCAGGGCGTAGTCGCCAATGATGGCCGTTTCGCCGATGACGACCCCCATGCCGTGGTCTATAAAGATGGCCTCGCCGATGGTGGCCCCGGGGTGAATCTCGATGCCGGTGAGAAATCGAGCCAGGTGAGAGATCAGCCGTGGCACAACCGGCAGGCCCAGGTTCCAGAGCCAGTTGCTAAACCGATGCAGAACCAGGGCGTGCAAACCCGGATAGCAGGTCAGCACCTCTAGCCAGTTGCGGGCGGCGGGGTCACGCTCGAACACAATGCGGAAGTCGGCAATTAGGGTTTTGAGCACGGGTTCACATAACGGTGAAGGGCAGCTTTACTATCCTAACGTGGGCTTGCCCCTAGCTAGTTAACCTCCCCCCAGGCTCCCCCCTGGGCCCCCTATGCAGGACTACTGTCTAGGGACTAACGCTGAGGGAATAGTTGTAGCGCTGGCCCTGGCTATGGGACCCTACCCAAATGCGATAGGTGCCGGGCGCCCAGTTTTGGTCTTGTACCCGGGCATCGGGGTTGCGGCGGTCGGTGTCTTCGCCGCAGCGCACGGTGCCGCCATCGGGGCCCTGGATTAGCAGGCTGGTGTCGTTGCCGCCGCTGTTGACTTGCAGGGTGAGGGTGGCAAAGTCTTTTTGCAGCACCATGATGTGGTCGGGGGTGTCGTCGGCAAAGCCGACACAGACGGTGCCGCTGCGATCGCGCCCCGCAATGTTAGAGAGGGCAAAAATGCCGGTGGTGAAACCATTGACGCTAGTCGCAGGGCTGCCCTCGGAGAGGGTAAAGGCCCCAAAGTTGGCCTCCTGAGCCACCGCTGGTACGCCGCCCACCAGGGCAACCGCTAGCCCCGCCAGTACGGCCCCCGTTCCCCATCCGCAATGTTGTCTGGCCATCCTGCTTGCTCCGTGAGTTAGTTCCATGGTGTTCGGTAGGAGCAGCAACCGCCAGCCATAATAGACACAACTTGAAACTGTCTATTCAGTAGAACTGTCGATTTAGCCATTGATAGCGAATAGCAGGGCGGGAAGGGGAACTGGGCCGACCGGCCGCCCCAGCTGCCCTGGGCCTCAGACCCACGAGGAATACAAAACTTAGGCGTTGGGGGAACGGTTGACCATGGAACTTGTGCTGCTGGTGCTCTGTATCACCCTGGCCTGGATCACCTCTGCCGTGGTGGATAGCCTGCCCCACCTCGGCAATCTGCTGGTGCCCTCGCCCTGGCTGCTGGGGGGAGGGGCGCTGGTGGTGGTGATCGCGCTGATGCGGGATTGACCCCTGAACCTGAGTAAGCCCCAGGCGACTGAAGCCCCACATGACGGCTCCTGCATGACTAGCCCACCCGGCTAGTGCTCTGTCAAGC
>DATIVG010000309.1:0-6161 GCA_035466075.1 Nodosilinea sp.
TTCGCCAACAACTGCTCAAAGCCACCACCCAATCCCAGGCTCGCCGCACCCTGATGCAGCTGTCAGCCGCCTGCAATTGGGCATCCAGCATAAGCTGGTGGCGAGTAACCCTTTCCAGGGTATGTATCACGCTTTGGATCCAACCAAGCCGCTGCCGCCTGTGGCGTATTCAGTGGAGGAGCGCGATGGTCAAAGACCGGCCCTAGGGCCATCGCATCATCGAAGCCTTTGAAGCCCACCAGGGCAAAGGCATGACATATCAGCACTATGCTCCCTTTGTAAAATTCCTATTTTGGACCGGTTGCCGCCCCTGCGAGCCTATTGGCCTGCGCTGGGACAGCGTAGCGGATGATTGCAGCAAAGTACATTTCTACGAAAGCATTGTGGAAGTGTCTGGCAAGAAGGAACGCCGCGAGGAAACTAAGACCAGTGTCAGACGCTGGGTGATGTTCTAGACCTGTGGAACTGGCAAATTAGCGCTTTGCTCTTTCTCTACAAAGAGGTGCTGTGTTTACCCTTAGACAAACGAATTGATGCGATGAGGGCCCTGCCAAAGAACACACTCGGTAAAATAGTGACATCGCGCAGCAGGTGATTGCCCGTGGTACAAGCTCAGCCCAAAACCTTTAGCGACTTTCTCGCCTATGCCCAGGAGGTCGAAGGCTACTACGAACTCACCAACGGAGAACTGGTTGAAATGCCGCCCGAGTCTGATGAGAATCTGTATCGGGCCTTGAGGCTATACGAAGCTCTCAAGTCCGTGGTTGATATGCGGCAGATTCGGCTCCAAGGTCTGGCGATTGCCATGCCGGGCCAGCCCAAAAATCGCTATCCAGACCTGACGGTGTTGCGCCCCGAGCACCCCGAGCAGATGCGGGAACTGGGGCAGGCGGCGATTACCCTGGAGATGGCACCACCGCTGCTGGTGGTAGAAGTGGTAAGCCCAGGGGCCGAGAACCGCCGTCGCGACTACTTTGAGAAGCGCAACCAGTACGAGTGGCGCGGCATTGGCGAGTATTGGATTCTCGATCCGGTGGTGGGGCGGGTGACGGTGTTGAGCCTGACGACCGAGGGCTATGAAGAAACGGTATTTGAGGGGGAGGCGGTGGTTGCATCGCCGACCTTCCCCGCCTGGAACCTGACGGCTGAGGCGATGCTGGGGCTGGGTGAGGGGGGCTGAGGCGTACCCCAAAATCCTTCATGTAACCTCACAGTGGCAGTTTTAGCCGCGCCCTTAGAGTAAAATCTCGGCACAAGCTTTGGACTCGGGCAATGCTAGATCGCTTCTGGGAAGTGCTGGGCTACGTGTTTGCGCTCAACGGTGAGGCCTTTCGCATTGCTACTACGGTGCCCGCGGGCATGGGCTTGGCGCTGCTGGTGGTGCTGCTGGCGGGGCTGTCCCAGGGGGTGGGCCAGAGCATTATTCTCTTTGTCAACCAGGTGAGGCCAGCCCGGTTTTTGATTAGCCTGGCCATCAACGCGGTGCTGTTTGCCTTTGGCTTTTTGGCCCTGGTGGTGAGCACCTGGTTGATTACCCTGGTGCCCTGGGCCCAGAGTTTGCCCCTGGGGCAGCTGGTGACGGTGCTGGGGCTGGCCTATGCCCCGCTGCTGTTTAGCTTTTTGGGGGCGTTGCCCTACCTGGGGGTGCCCATTCTCAACCTGCTATCGGTGTGGCACCTGCTGGCGCTGGTGGTGGGGTTTGGTGCGATCGCAGGTCTGGGCATCAGCAACGCCTTCAGCTACGTTGCCCTGGGCTGGATTTTGCTGCAAGTGCTGCAAAACACCGTGGGTCGCCCCATCGCCAACCTGGGCAAGCAGATTGCCAACCGGGCCGCCGGGGTCGATCTGGTCACCAACCGCGGCGACCTGGCCGAGGTGGTGCAAGACACCCTGACCGAAACCTCCAGCCGCTGGCACGAGGAATTTACCCAGCGGATTGCCGCCTTCAACCAGGGCGACGTGCTGGCGGCGGTCACCGGCGAGCCCTCGGCCTTCACCCTGGCCCCAGAGGGCCCGGCCCTGGGGTCTTCCCCGGGCTCCGCCCCCCTGGCCGCCAGCGCCGGGCCCAAGGCCGAGCGGCCTGGCATTGGCTTTAAGGCGATGCTGGGGCTGGTGGCCATGGCCGTGCTGACGGTGGTGGTGCTGGCCCTGCTGCGCCCCATTCGCGAATGGTGGTTTGGCTGGCTGGGCGGCCTGCCCACCCTGGCGCAGCTGCTGCTCAACTTTCTCTGGATTGGCGTGGTCGCCCTGGTGGTGGCCGGGCTGCTGGCCCCCCTCGAAACCCTGGGCTGGTGGGCGGGCTGGTACGACGATGAGGTCAACACCACCGTCAATGCGGGCGAGCTGGCCGAACCGATGGCCGACCCCGCCCAGGTCAGTCGCTACGTGGTGTACCTCGACGGCATCGGCATCTCCAGTTTTGAGTACCTGCCCGACATCGAAGAATTTCTCGACACCCTGGCCGCTACCCTGCCCGACAGTGTGGCGCTGATTCGCGGCATCATGCCCTACTCGGTGATGAATGCGCCCCTGGACGAAGACCGCCCCCTGTCGTTTCTGTGGCGCTACGCCGACAAGCTGCGGTTTGCCAACCCGATGAGCGTGCTGGGCCTGCTGGTGAACATTCGCAACGTGCTGATCGTGGGGGTCTCCGCCGACAAGCGCTACGGGCCGCTCTACAACCAGGGCATTGCCCAGGTGGTGTTCAACGGTCTGATCAAAAACGGCTACCGGCCCGACAGCGGCACCCCGGTCACGCTGATGGGCTACAGCGGCGGCGGGCAAATGTGCTGCGCCAGCGCCCCCTACCTGAAGCGGGCCCTGGGGGCCCCCATCGACGTGATCTCCCTGGGCGGGGTGATCAGCGCCAACATCAATATTCTCAAACTGGAGCACCTCTACCACCTGGTGGGCGACAGGGATGTGGTCGAAAAGCTCGGCCCGAAGATTTTTCCGGGCCGGTGGCCGCTGTTTCCCCTCTCCTACTGGAACCGGGCAAAGCGGCGGGGCAAGATCAGCTTTATTTCCCTGGGGCCGGTGGGGCACCAGGTGCCGGGGGGCATTCTCGACCCCAAGCTGCGCCTGCCCGATGGCCGCAGCTCGCTCACGCAGACCATTGACACCATCAACGCGGTGCTGCGCGGCGACATTTTAGAGGCGGTGCTAGAACGGGGTGGCCAGGCCAACAACTACGATATTTTCCAGGCCAATCCCCTGGTGCAGTACCAGAGCTACCCCCTCGACCAGCGACCCGACCCGGCCCTCTACGTGCCCGTGGCCGACTGGGTGGGGCGGCTGATTTTGCCGACCAAGGCCGAGCGCTTTGGCGGGGTGTTTTACGAAATTCACCACGCCCCCGACGACCACCGGCGGCTGGTGGGCCAGGTGGTGCAGCTGCGCTGGTCGAGCAACCCCCTGACCCAGCGGCTGGTGCAGGCGGTCACCCACGATGTGCACTTTAGCGCCGATGCCGAGTACGCCAGCCAGGTGGGCGGGGTGATCAACCCCGTGCGGCTCAACCACTGGCTGCGGGTTGACCCGCTGGAGTCGCTGGCCGGGTCGCTGCCCGCAGACGACATGGTGGTGGCGGTGGAGTCACCCCAGGTGGTGCTGGGTAAGGAGGGGGTGACGCTGTTGATCGAGACCCAGCCGATGGAGGTGACGGGCCGCTACTACGGTCTGGTGCAGTTTGTGGGGCCCGAGGATGGCGATCGGGGCGATCGATGGCGGGTGCGGCATTTCAATCGCGCCAGCCGCGCCTTTGATGGGCCTGAAGCTCTGGTGAGTCTGCCGCCGGTGGCCACCATGGCCGCCTACGGCAGCGACCCGTCTACCACCCAGGCGCTTGAGGCCTCGCCCTACAACGAGTCGGGCTGGTACATCTACGGGGCCCCGAATGCCGAGGGCCGGTTTGTGGTGCAGGCCCTGGGGCCCAGGGCGCTGTTTTGTCTTCAGCCCCAGCGGGTGGTGTTTGGCGGGGGCAAGGCCGCCTACCGCTACATTCGCAAAGAGGCCTGGGCCGATGTGGTGGCCCAGAAGGGCAAGATTGCTTCGGTGCTCTGTACCGCCCGCGACAACGGGCAGGCAGATGCGATCGCAGCCGCCCTCGACGAATGGCAGGTGGGCGATCGCGCCCTCATTCTCCACACCTACGGCGGCATCGGCGGCCATAAAAAAGAACCCGCCGCCTTTAGCCCCATCTTCTTTGGCCACTTTGCCTACGGTCGCGCCGAAGTCGTCCACGACCCCCTCGCCGACGAGCCCCGGTTTGAAATTCGCTACTACCAGGTCTACGCCCACAACATCGACGGCCTGATCGCCGGCACCATTCACTGGTCGCGCTATCAGGGCGATCGCCAGCGGGGCTGGCTGGGCACCCGCCCCACCTGCGACATTTTAGTCAAGCTCGACGCCTTCAACCGCTACTACTACTTCGACGACGAGCGACGGTCGCCCCTCACCCGCATGGAAGCCCACCTCCAGGCCATGACCGCCCGCTACCGCATCGGCGACGGCACCGGCGGCACCTTTGTTGGGCCGTCCAACAACTGCTCCCAGGACTCCAACCAGGCGTTGTTTGCCAGCCTGCACAGCACCGCCGAGAGCTTTTACCGCCACGCCGACGCCCTGATCGACCAGCACCCCGACCAGGCCGCCCCCCTCCAGCAGCTGGCCGACTTTGGCAAGGACCTCAAAAACACCCTGCAACCCCTGGGCGGCCTGCGCCCTGCCTGGGAAAAGAACGAATTTAACCTCGGCAGCTCCATCGAAGACGAGCCCCTGCGCAACCTGATTATGGGCCTGGGCAGCTGGCGCACGGTGTTTCCCCGCAAGGCCAGCGACGTGGTGGTGCACAGGTTTCTCAAGTACGGAGCCTCCGCCTGGGTGCTGCGCACCAGCCAGGTGGGCGGCCATGACCCCGACATCGAGCCCATCGCCCCCATGACGTTTTAGCAATGAGGTTTTAGAGGGTTTAAGGCCAATGGATTTCCACAGCCAGAGCCTGTGGAATGGACCATCCAAAAACCTTTCAACATTCGAAGGGAAATGCCGCAGCCAGCTGGCCAACCCCAGGGAGTGGTTCAGGCAATCCCGTCAAACCATCCAGGGTTGTCTAGAGCTGCACCACATCCAGCCGCGACGTGGCCAGGCGATCCATCCAGCCCGCCAGAAAGGCATGGTTGGCGGCCCGCTCGCTAGGGACTTGGGTATCGGCGGGGTGGGGCAGCAGGCCCTGCAGCGAGGCGCTGGTGACGCAAAACATCGACTTTTGGAAGCTCTGGCAGATTTTTACCCGCACATCGTCGAGGCCGCGGCCGCTCGATTCATAGAACGCCGTCAGGTAGTCGGGCAGGTAGTGGCGCATGTCCTGCATCAGCAGGGTGGGGGGAATGCCCGCGCCGCCGATGGGCAGCGGGTCGGCGTAGAGGGCACCGTACTCAAACCGGCCCTGGTCGGCGGAGATCTGGTCAGCCTGGGCATTGTAGGAGACCGTACCCAGAAACGGGGTGCCGCGAAAAAACACGGCCTCCACGTAGGGCACCGCCACGTCCATTAAAAAGGTCAGCTCCGCCGATTTGGGCATCAGATCGTAGCGCTGGCCGTCAATCTCAACCGAGTAGGTGATCGGGTTGGCCGCTGCGGCCACCAGCCCCGCCTTGATGAAGGCCACCACCTGGGGAATGGTGGTGACCTCGCCCCGGTCGTAGGCGTCGGAGAGGTCGATAAAGAGGTCGCTCATCACCCGCCAAAATTGGCCCAGGGCGCTGTAGTAGGCCAGCTGGCGCACCTGCTCGGGCAAAAAGTCGGGAAACAGGCCGTTGAGGGCTCGAATGGGCGGATTGGCCTTGATTTTGGCCGCCACCGCTGACTCACACCGCTGCATAAAATCATTGCTGTCGAGGTAGGCATCGAGCTTGCCGCCGCCGTGCCAGAGCATGGTTTTCATGCAGTACTCGGCGTACTCAAAGTTGATCCGGTCGTGCCACCAGTGGCGCAACAGCTGGGGCAGGGTTACCCAGCCGTTGAAGTATTTAAAGAACGGAAACAGCACCAAAAACTGGTGATCGGCGATGTAGATCAGGTTTTTGGAGTAGGCATCGAGCACTACCCCGTAGCTCTTGAGAATGCCCACCACTTCGAGCACGTTACTATCGGAGTCA
>DATIVG010000310.1:0-3821 GCA_035466075.1 Nodosilinea sp.
CATGAATTCAGCATCGGCTAGGGCAGTGTAGCGGCGATCGCGCGGAGTCGCCCCCGCCGCCGAAATGCCCTCAACCAGCCCCGTCTCCGTAAACCCCAGCGTCAACACCAGCCCCGGTCGCAACCCCTGCACTCGTTCTAACCAAGCTTGGCCTTGCTGACGCTGGGTGTAGATTTTGATCGGAGACATATAAAGTGCAGGGTTGATACGGGAGCGATCGGGGTTTGGTCAGCGTTAAAGGCTGGTTTGGCAACTTCATTCGTTGGTGGGCAGTGCCCACCCTACGCCGCCCTCATCCACCCACCCACTCGCCCACCCGCCTACTCACCCACTCCCCTACTCCTTCAACAAATCCTGCACCCACCCCGGCGGCTCCGGTATCTTCGCCCCCAGCCGCCCCAGCAGCAGCCAGGCGGCCAGGTGCACCGTAAACAGGTACACCACATTGCTGGCCAGCACCGTCACCAGGGCCAGCAGCTGCACCGCCTCCACATTGGCCTGGCCCAGCACGCCCACATCCAGCAGGCCCAGGCCCACCAGGCGCTCCAGGCCCCAGTTCAGCATTTGGGTGACCTGGGTGGTCAGGTACACCCACAGGTCTTCGCCAATCAGCAGCGACGACAGCCACAGCCGAAAGAAAAACCCCACCGACCCCAGCAGCGACCCCACCGCAATCGACACATACCAGTTGGCCCGCCGCGCCCAGAAAAACCCCAGCTGCACCCCCAGCAGGGCGTAGGGCATCAAAAACAGCAGGCTGCGGGGCGGCCCCATCAGCACCGACAGCAGCAGGCCCGACACCAGCGCCGACATCCAGGCCGCCCGCGGCCCCCAGCGCAGGTACACCAGGGCCGTGGGCAGCGGAAACAGCAGCCGCAAAATCGGCCCCGGTGGAAAGTAGGTATTCACCAGCCAGATCAGCGCCGCCGTGCTGGCCAAAAACGCCGTTTCGACCATGGCCAGCGGGCCAGCCTTGAAGTGGTGAGACCGGTCGGGGCCTGGGTCGGCCTCCTCGGCCGTGCGGTACTCCAGGTAGGTGTCTAGCCCATCGAAATCGCTCTCGGCGGCTTCAACCGGGGGCACAAAGTTAGACCCAGGGGCCGGGTCAGGGGGGTGACTCATGGATTGACTAAACCAGCAGGCGTTCTAGGGCGTTGATATCGGGAATACTCATCATGTCTTTTTCTCGGACAATCAGCCCTTTCTTCTCTAGCTTACTCAGCACCCGCGTCACCGTCTCCCGCGCCAGGCCGCTGAGGCTGCTCAGCTCCCGGTGGGGCAGGTTGGGAATTTCGAGGCCGCTGGCCCCGGGCTGCCCCTGGCCGTCGGCCAAAAATAAGATAATGTCGGCCACCCGCGAGGTGCTGTCCGACTCCCGCAGGCGCAGCCGCCGGTTGACCTGCCGCAGCCGCCGCGCCATCAGCTGCGACAGGCGAATCCCCGCCAGGGGCTGGCTGTTGAGCAATTTAACAAAGTCGCTGGAGGGCATGCTGCCAATCACCGTGGGCACCAGGGTGATCACATCGGTGGAGCGGGGCACCTCCTCCAGGGGGGCCATTTCACCAAACAGCTCGCCCTTACCCAAAATATTTAGCGTCACCTCTTTGCCGTCGAGGTTGTAGGTGCGAATCTTTACCCAGCCGTCGAGGATGAAATAGACCGAGTTGCCCCAGTCGTTTTCGAGCAAAATCACCTGGTTGGCCGGGTGGCGGCGCGACACCACATGGCTGGTGGCCTCGACCACGGCACTCTCGGGCAGACCCTGAAACAGCAGCGCAGACCGAATTAATTTGAGATCGGCATCAGGATCCCGAGGGCTATAGCGAGCATCCATTGATTACCCCAACATTAATTTTTTTGTTTAAGTTAGATGATATGAATCGCTTCAGCCCATCCTATCCCAGGGGCAGGCCATCCTCATCCCAGGGCCCCATCCCAGGGACAGGTTAATGTCTCCGCTGGCGGCCCGGCTGCGCTTAGCAATATACCATTTTCCCCGATCGCGGCCCGGCGGTACAAGGCTTCGCAGCGACAGTCTAGAGCGACCAGCTGGTAACAGCCCTGGCCGGTTGACCCGACTGAATTGACCCGATCAGAAGGCCTGGCTAGACGGCCCGGCTAGATAGCTCCGTTAGAGTGGGGGAATAGCCAAACCAGGGGGGCAGCCCCCGTCTTTGTCAGGATGATTTTTACAGCCGCCTGACATACACTTTGGCAATCGCTGGGGACTAGGTAATTAAAGGGGTAGCCGTGCAGCAGGATGAACTGGAAGCTCTGGTAGCAGAAATTGACTCCATCCTTGGAGAGGCCGCGCCGCGGCTGCCCTGGGTGATGTCGAATGATGCCAATCAGCGCCAGCTGCTGGCCCGGGCGCGCGCCTACCTGGCCGAGGTCAAGGCCGGTGTCGACCCGGCGGCGTTGGCCGACTCGGCGGGCCGCCTGCCGGGGGATGCTACCGCTGCGGCTTCGAGCCAGGTGCTAAAGGCGCTGCTGCAAGAGATGCAGTACCTGCGCAGCCAGACGATGCAAATTCTTGACCCGCTGCGCCAGGAGGTGGCCACCCTGCGCCAGCAGCGTGAACTGCTGTTGCAGGAGGTGCAGCAGCTGCAACAGCAGCGCCAACAGGTTGACCAGGGGGCGACGCTCCACCAGCTGCCCCCCAGCTGGGAGGCGGCCCTCCAGCAGATGGCCCGCCAGATCGAGGCCCGCCTGGCCGCCCAGGTGAGCCAGTCGGTGCAGCAGCTGGAGTCGGCCACGGCCACTGCCTACGGGCTGACCCAGGGGCCCCAGGACTTTGACGACTACGGCTCGGTGCCGCTGAGCCCGGCCCAGCGCCTAGAATTTCTCAAGCAGCTGCAAGCCCAGTCTGACCAGCTGATGCTGGGCCTCGACCAGTCGATGCGAACGGTCTTTGACACGCTACAGCAGAGCATCTACACCTACCAGGACTCCCTCAACCAGGGGCTCAACCAGATGCACACCCTGGGCCAGCAGGGCGAGCTGATGTTTAATGCTCTGGTCAACCATTTGAGCCAGCAGATCAACCAGGAGACGCTGGCGTACCTGGAGGCGCCGCCGCGCCCTGAGCTGCCCCAGGCCCGACCCACCGCCTCGGCTCCGGAGACCCTGGGGGGCAGCCTGACCCAGCGAGATGCGATCGCAGCTGCGGGTCTACCGCCGGAGCTCGAGGCCGACCTGGCCCTCGAAGCCCTCGATCTCGACTTTGAGCTCGACGATGACGAAATCACCCTGCTGCAAATCGAAGAAGAACTGAGCGATCTACAGCTCGATGACGGATTGGATGATGGCCTGAGCGATCCCATGGACTCCTCAGAGGCGCTTGAAGATGCCGCCGGGCTAGATTTACAGCTGCTGGAGAGCCTCGATGCCGCCGCCCCCGACCCCTCCTCGGCGGTGTCGCTGCCCGAGGCTGCTACGGTGAGCGCTGAGGCGGCGGTGAGCCCGGCCCCCGAGGCCGCCCTTGACGACCTCTACGAGAGCCTGTTTGGCAACGGCGGCTTTTGGGGCGAGGCTGCGCCTGGGGAAGCCGCTGGTAATGCCGTCGATGACGCCTCTGGCCCCCTTGACCTCGGCCCCGACCGCCGGGATGCCGACACCCTGGGCCCGGATACCCTTGACCTCAGCGACATGGATGTAGAGGTTGACCTGCCCACCGCTGATGATGGGCCATTTGCCCTGGGCGACCTGCCCCGGCCCGAGGATCTGGCGCTGCTCACCCAGGCGGCGGAGACCGCCCCGCTGGCCGCCGCTGAGGCGGGGGATGCCCCTGGCGCTACCTTTGGCGACGACCTCAATGATCT
>DATIVG010000311.1:0-9405 GCA_035466075.1 Nodosilinea sp.
TGCAGCCCAGCTATCGGGCGGTGTGCGTATCCAGCAATACGTTTTTCTGGGCTGTCTAGATCCTATCAGCAGTTTTCCCGTCTTTGGCGATGCCACAGGATCCCCGGACAAACTGGGGCATAATTTTGCCTTGATTAAGCTGGCCCAACCCCCGGTAAACCCCCCGCAAATTAAGTTGTAAACCTACCCAAGACGCGGTAAAACTTGAAGCCGTAGCAACATTTACAACGGCGGCGGCAATGACACAGGTAGCAGAGACGGACATGGCTAGGTTGCGACTGAGACACAGCGCTCGCGCGGCGGGGCTTTTGCTGCCGCTGCTGCTGCTTGGCTGCGGGTCCTCTAAGGTGGCCCAATGCAACCAGCTAGCCGAGGTGGTCAACCAGACCCAGGGCTTTATGCAGGAGTTTGAGACCGAGATTCAGACCTTTAGCGAAAGCGCCGCCCAGGTCAAAAACCTAGACGACATCAAACTGGCCGCCAGCCAGTACACCACCGCTGTCGATAAGGTGGTGACCAACCTCGACGGGCTGGTCACCGACCTCCAGGGCACCACCCTGCGCGATGAAACCCTGGGCCAGTTTCGTGACGACTATGTGGGGGTCGTGCAGGGGTTTAGCGGTGCCCTCACCGACGCCCGCGAGGCGATGGAACTGGTGGTGCGGGTAGAGTCTGAAGCCGAACTGCCTGCCAAAATTGAAGAATCGCAGCAGCAGACCATGACGGCGGTGTCTGCCATTGAGACCCTCTCCCAAACGGAGTCGCAGCTGATTACCGAAGTCAATGGCTACTGTGGTGCCGTGCAGCCCGCCGCCACCCCCGAGCCCGCCCCCGAATCTGCGCCCGAGCCGGCACCGGCACCCGCCCCGGAACCTGCACCCCAGGGACAATGAGGCAGGAGATAGGGGGGCGCGATCGCACCCCCCCTCCCCTAAACAAAGCCGCTGCCCCCTGGCGTTATCGCTAGGGTTTAGAGTCAGCCGCTAAATTATGAAGCGCTTTTCACAACTAAACCTATACTTTGAAGCTGAGCCCGTCATCGCTGCCAAACGCCCTCACCCCTCTGACGGTGGGCTATGTTAAAAGCATAGTCCGCTCCCGAGGCCGAGCCCGGTGTAGCGAATTGAGGTTGCCAATTGGGGTCGTCGTCTTCGCCGCCCACCAGCTCCAGAGGTGAGCGGTGATTGGCCTCCATCGCCCCGTCCATGCCCTAGCGCCGATAGGTACTCTACGCCTCTGCAAACGTAGGATCGTAGGGCCTCCCTGGCGGCAACCTCAACCCCACAGCCTGCCGCCAGCGATTGCCCCAGCCCATGTCGTCGTTCCCGTAAATTACCCCGCGTCCCCCGGTAATTTACCTAGTTTGAGATCCCCAACCCTCCTGTGACCCACCCGTCCCAAGTACCGCCCGACCTGAAACAAGACCTGCTGCGAGCCGTAGACAATAGCCCCGCAGACTGGATTTTGCTAAACCTGGCCCTCAGCACCATGAAAATGGGCGGACACCGCTACGGGGCATTCTTAGATGCAGCCACCACCGCCGCTAAGCTAGCCATCTACAGCACCTTTATCGAACAGGGCCAAAATATTCGCAAAACCGGCTTTCTGTACCACGTCGAGCCCAAGCGGGTAAAAGCCATCGTCCAAGAAATTCAGGTCGCCCTGGCCGAGGGGCAAAGCCTGAAGGTGCTCAACTCCAAGGAGCCTTACTACCTGATCGCCCTGCCCTTTCTCTGGCAGGAGCACTTTCCCTGCGATCCCGCCGGGTCCTGCGTGCGCATACCGGGGCTAACGCCGGGGGAGCGCAAATCCCTGGAAGAAAGCCTGCCCCAGGGGGCACCCCGAGCCCGCATTCTAGACCAGGTGGAGTTCAACGAGCTGGTCGAGCTGCTCCACCAGATGTCCCAGGAAGAACTGCCCCCCTCTCAGCGCATGCCCTTTAGCGATGCGTTGATGTCCCACATCAAGTTTCGGCTGCTGCACTCGGGCACGGTGTTGCAGATCGACTCGCCCCTGGTCGACATTCCCCTGTTTGCCCTGGCCAGCGAATCGTACTCCCCCAAGGGCGAGCAGGAGCGCGTGTTCGCCATGATCGACGACGTCGCCCGCTACTTCGGCCTGCTCCAGGCCTGGGTGCGCGAGGAAGTTGGCGTGCTGCGCGGGGTCGAGGTGTTTGATGTCGCCCCCCAGCACCGGCAGGAGGCCCTGCAAGAGCTCGACGATATGCTGCGGGCCTGGGCCGACAAATACCACCAGGACGGCGGCCTGCCCATGGTGCTTCAGTTTGCCGCTGGCCACCGCGACTACGACTAGGGTACAGGTGTCCCCAGGGGCCTTGGCTTCCTCCAGCGGACTCTTTACGTCAACCAGGCAAAACCCACCCTCGTCCTCAGGCAGCATAGCGGCCTCCGGGTCTACGGTGCCCCCCTGCGGACAGCCGGGGCGGGGCAATGTGGGCTAAGCTGAGAGAGCTGTAAAGAAATGTAACGCTATGGCCCCTGCTGCTTCCTCCTCGGGTCGCCGGGTAGTGGTGATCGGTGCTGGTATCGGTGGCCTTACCGCCGCCGCCCTGCTGGCCCGCCGCGGCTATGCCGTGCGGGTGTTTGACCAGGCTGGGGTGGCCGGGGGCTGCGCTTCTACCTTCAAGCGGCGGGGCTTTACCTTTGACGTGGGGGCCACCCAGGTGGCCGGGCTGGAGCCCGGCGGCATCCACCACCAGATCTTTGCCGAGCTCGATCTGCCCCTGCCCGAGGCCAGCCCCTGTGACCCGGCCTGCGCGGTGTTTTTGCCCGGCGAAACCGAGCCAATTCGAGTGTGGCGCGACCCCGCCGCCTGGCAGGCCGAACGACAGCGGCAGTTTCCTGGCAGCGAGCCCTTCTGGCAGCTGATGCAAACCCTGTTTCAGCCCAGCTGGCGCTTCCAGGGGCGCGGCCCGGTGCTGCCCCCCCGCAACGCCTGGGATCTGTGGCAGCTCACCCAGGCCCTCCGCCCCGAGACCCTGGTGACGGTGCCCTATACCTTCACCACCGTGGGCCAGGTGCTCGGGCAGCTGGGGCTGGCCGGTGAGTCCGTCGAGCACCGCCGCCTCAAGACCTTCCTCGACCTTCAGCTCAAGCTCTATTCCCAGGTCAGCGCCGACGAAACTGCGGTGCTCTACGCTGCCACCGCCCTCAGCATGTCCCAAGCGCCCCAGGGGTTGTGGCATCTGCATGGCAGCATGCAGGTGCTCAGCGATCGCCTCGAAAAAGCCCTGGGCCGCGACGGCGGTCTGGTGCAGCTCCACCACCGGGCCCAGCAGGTGCACACCGCCCAGGGGCGGGTGACAGGGGTGACGATAGAAAACTCAAAAACTGGCCAAACCTGGGTTGAGCCTGCGGACCACGTGGTGGCCAACGTGACGGTGCAAAACCTGGTGCAGCTGTTGGGGGCGGCGGCTCCCGCAGGCTACCGGCGCCGGGTGGCGGCCCTGCCTGCGGGCAGCGGGGCCTTTGTGCTGTATTTAGGGGTGGAGGCGGCCGCTATTCCCGCCGACTGCCCGCCCCACCTGCAATTTTTCTACAACTACGATGGCCCCATTGCCGAAAACAACACGCTGTTTGTGTCGGTGAGCCGCCCCGGCGACGGGCGGGCCCCCGAGGGGCGCGCCACCATCGTGGCCTCGTCATTTACGGAGATTGGCCCCTGGTGGCAGACCGCCGACTATGACGCCATGAAGCAGGCCTACACCGACGGAGCGATGCGGCGGCTCTCGGGCTATTTTGACCTGCAAGAAAATCACCTGATCCATGTGGAGGCGGCCACGCCGCGCACCTTTGCCCGGTTTACGGCCCGCGATCGCGGCAGCGTGGGGGGGCTGGGCATGCGGGTGAGCAGCTTTGGCCCCTTTGGCTTTGCCAACCGCACCCCGGTGGCGGGGCTCTGGCTGGTGGGAGACTGCACCCACCCCGGCGAGGGTACTGCCGGGGTGAGCTACTCGGCCCAGACGGTCGTCCGGCAGATCGAGGCGAGCTAAGCGCTCAATCTGAGCAAAAAACCTAAGAAAACTTTAAAAAATGCATCGTACATAGCCGAGCAAACTACCCATGACCTGGGTATTATTGACTAAACCATACCCGTACCATGGCGCAGCCTAGGTAAGATTCACTACCTGGGTTTCATCACCGGCTAGGATTGCCTGCTTCGGCGGGTGACGGGCTTTCCTCCAGAGGCCCGGTTCTAGGGTGGCTGCTGTGGTTCTGGTCGCTCTGGTGCCGTTGGTTTTAGCGCCCTCACAATCAGGTCAGCAGCATGAGCCCCTGGGATTCCTTAGATTCGTGGTCCAACTACTCCAGCCGGCCCCCGGCCAGCCTGGAGGATATGCTCTACCAGCACTGGCAGTACTGGCGCAAGCAGGAAGACCCTAAGGCGCTGATTGAGCGGTTCCAGCGGTTGTTTCTGGATGTGGCGAATTACCCTGACAGCTCGGTGGTCAACGCCCTGCTGCGGCTGTCTGAGCAAGACACCGCCGATCGCGAGTTTAAGTATGTGCTCAACCGCTGCTGCTACACCCTGATCAACCTGTGGTATACCCAGCCCCGCGACCACTGGGCAATTCCTGAGCTGGTGCGGATGTTTGAGGATCTGCCCCCGGTGCATGGGGCTACCCCCAAGGCCCGCAAGGTCTACAGCCTGGTCAAGGAGTTTCCTAAGACCGAGCAGTACGCGGCCCTGGTTCGCCTTCAAGACATTCTCAGCCCCCAGCGGGTAGCGGAGGCGACGCCGGTGTTGGCGGTGGAGGAGCAGCCCCTGGCCCACCGCATTCGCCATTACCCCTTTCTCTACGACAACAGCCTGCTGACCAAGGACAGCGGCCAGGAGCAAAAGCAAAATATTACCGACCTGCGCCGTCGGGCTGAGACCGATCTGGGCATTCGCCTGGCCCGCTACCATGCCCAGTACAAGGACCCCGATCGGGCGATTCAGGTGGGCAACCCCACCCTGCTTGACGCCGCCGGGCTGGATCAGGCGCTGAGCTTTTACACGGGCAAAACCGATGGCCGCACCCACCGCGACCAGGCCCGCTGGTTTGCTACCTACAGCAAGACTGTGCGGTCGTTCCGCGACTTTAAAGACGAGTTCGTTGACTATTTGATTCACCCGATTGCGGCGGCGGAGCCCAAGTACAGCGGCAATCACTTTACCCGCAACCTGCGCCAGTACCTGCGCGAAACCCTGGCCGAGTTTGACAACCAGCCGCTAAATAGCTTCATTTTGGTGGAGACCTGTCGCCGGTTGCTCAACTTTTTGGTGGTGGATAGCCCCCACCATCCGGTGTTTCGCAACTTTCGCCATCTGGTTAACGATGTGGGCCACACCCTGACCATGGGGCTGCTGCTGCGGTTGGTGCTGTTTTGCTCGGCGGCTAAGCCCTGGCTAGAGCGCTGCTTTTCGGTGCTGTTTAATCTGCACGAGCGCCGCACCTGTAAGGAGGTGCCCTGGCTGGTGACCAGCCTGGAGCACGCCAATGTGGCGCTGATCACTAACTTTGGCGACGTGGGCTACCAGTTTTAGAGGGCTCCAGCTCAATACCTTCCAGGGGTTTACGCCAACCTCACAGGGGACGTTGATTGAGATGGAATACTCTCAGGCCTGCTTGGGGGCTGCTGAGACCATTGGCGGGAATCATTCTGCAGGAACCATTTGGGCTCTGCCCAGTCGATGTAAGCTTGGATCTTGCCATGATTCGGGCGTAAGCCTGGTAAGGAGTAACTGGTTGGCGCAGGGCTGGATTTGGACAAAACGAGTGGCGTTGGCGGCAATGGCGGTGGGTCTGGTGCTGCGCTTTGCCCACCTGGATCGCCAGGTTTTTTGGCACGATGAGGTGTATACCAGTCTGCGGGTGGCGGGTTACCAGGGCCCGGTGGTGCAGGAGGAGGTGCTGGATCGCCCCGACCTCACCGCCGCTGACCTGCTGCAATACCAGACGCTGCCCGATCAGCCTTCGCTGGCGGACACCTGGGCCTCGCTGGTAGACCACCCCGAGCATCCGCCCCTGTACTATGTGTTGGCCCACGGCTGGGGGCGACTGTTTGGGGCCTCGGTGGGGGGGTACCGTGCGATCGCAGCTATGTTTGGTGCGATCGCGCTGCTAGCTATGTTCTGGGTGGGGCGGCAGCTGTTTCCGCTCAGCCCGCCGGTGGCCTGGGTAGCCACGGCGCTGATGGCGCTGTCGCCGGTGCAGATGATCTACAGCCAGGAGGCCCGCGAGTACAGCCTGTGGACCATCGGGCTGCTGCTGGCCCACGGCACCCTGGTGCGAGCCCTGCGCCTGGGCACCTGGCCCGCCTGGCTGCTCTACGGCCTCACCCTGGGGCTGGCCTGGTATGGGTCGCTGGTCACCGGCCTGCTGGGGCTCAGCCACCTGGCGGTGATGGTGATTAGCCAGCGGCAGCGGCGGCCCTGGGTGGGGTTTGTGGCGGCCCAGGGCCTGGGCTTAGGCCTCTTTCTGCCTTGGATATGGGTGATCGTGCGCCAGTGGTCGCGGCTGACCACCGTCACCGCCTGGACCGGTGAACCCCAGGATTTTGGCCTGCTGGGTAAGCTGTGGGGGCTGCACTACAGCGCCGCCGTGGTCGATTTTAATGCGCCCCTGGCCCACCCGTTTACGATTTTTGGGCCGGCCCTGGTGCTGGCTCTGGTGGGCGTTGCCCTGGGCCATGTGGCCCGCCACTACCCCCGCCTCACCGCTGTATTTTTGGGCTGTGGGCTGCTGGTGCCGCCGCTGGTGCTGATCGGTAGCGACATCCTGCGAACGGGGCAAATCTCCAGCAATACCCGCTATTTTTTGCCTTCCCTGGTGCTGATACCGCTGACGATCGCTCCCCTGATTGTCGGCGGGCTGACAGCCCTGGAGCGGCGCGCTAGGGCCCTGGGGGCAGCCCTGCTGGCCCTGCTGCTAACGCTGGGGTTGGCTTCGGGCCTGGCCAACCAGCAAGCCTCCACCTGGTGGAATAAGTCGCTAAGCTACCACAACCGATACATTGCCGACTACCTCAACCAGGCCAGCGCCCCGGTGGTAATTGTGGAACGGACCGGTATCTCTCTGGGCGAGGCCATTTCCCTCAGCCACTATCTCCGTCCTGACACCCCCGTATGGCTACTGCGCGATCGCACCCTCCCCACCGGTGCTGCCCTCCAGGCTGCTCTACAGCCCCGGCCCCAGGCCAGCGTGTTTTTGTTCAAGCCCACCCCCGCCCTACTCGAAACCCTGCCGCCGGGGTGGCAGATCGCCCCCGCCGCCGACACCCCCCTGTTTGAGCCGGTCCACCTGGTGCAGATCACCCCGCTGCAAGCCGCCCTTAGCCTCTAACGGCTCGAACCCAGGGAGCCCTTAACTCACCGCGGCACCCTGCATTTGCAGCGTGCCAGCCCCAGCATCTAAGGTCACCACCCCGCCGATGGGCAGCGTCCACAGCGGCTCCACATGGCCAATCCAGGCGCCGCTGTAGGCGGGAATGCCGAGGGGCTGAAGATGGTCGCGCAAAATATCGTCGAGGGTGAGGGACCCGTAGCCCGCCCCCGGCCCGCAGGCGGTGCACTGGCCAAACACCACCCCCGCCAGCCCGTCAAACACCCCCGCCAGCTTCAGCTGGGTCAGCATGCGGTCGATGCGGTAGGGCGACTCACCCACATCTTCTAAAAACAAGATTGCCCCGGCGCTAGTGGGCATGTAGGGCGACCCGACAATGCCCGAAATCACCGACAGGTTGCCGCCGATCAGCGGCCCGGTGGCTCGACCCGGCGTCAGGGTGTAAATGCGCCCCTGGTCGCGCATCAGCCGGTCCTGGTCGGCCCCCAGCAGCGGATTGCTGTAGGTGAGCGCTTCCCCCTCGATCAAAACGCGGCGGAACAGATCCACCTGGTCACTGCGCCAGGCGGTAAGGCCGTGGGGGCCGTGGAAGGTGACCAGCCCCGTCTGGGCATAGATACCCAGCAGCAGGGCCGAAATGTCGCTAAAACCAATCAATACCTTGGGGTTGGCGCGAATCGTGGCGTAGTCGAGGTAGGGCAAAATGCGGGCGCTGCCCCAGTCGCCGCGAATGGGCAGCAGCGCCCTGACCGCCGGGTCGGCAAACAGAGCATTGACATCGGCGGCCCGCTCCGCATCGGTGCCCGCCAGGTAGCCGTAGCGGGCCAGGGCGTGGGGGGCCAGCCGGGGCACAAAACCCAGGGCCCTCACCGCATCGACCACCAGATCGCTGCGATCGCGCTCGTAGGTGGCCCCCGCCGGGCTGACAATGCCCACGATATCGCCCGCCCGCAGCCGGGGCGGCAGCACCGTCGGTCGCCCCGGCTGCGGCTCTGGAGGTGCCTGGGGCAGCCGCCCCTGGGCCAACACCGCCCGCGGCCCCAGCGCCGCCGCCACCGCCAAACCGCCCAATAGCTGTCGCCGCTGCATCCGCGCTACCCTTAAAAACACCACCTCACTGCCGAGCATACACCGGAGCCACCGTGACCGCACCCACCCCTTCGCCCCTGAGCCCCGCCGCCTGGGAGCAGCGCTACCAGACCGGCACTACCCGCTGGGACCTGGGCCAGCCCGCCCCCGCCTTGCAGGCCCTGCTGGAGTCAGCGACGGCCCCCCCGGCGGGTTCAGCCATTGTCCTGGGGGCAGGCCGCGGCCACGATGCCCTACACTTTGCCCGCCAGGGGTTTGCGGTCACCGCCGTAGACTTCGCCCCTTCGGCGATTCAGGCCCTAGCCCAGCAGGCCCAGGCCGAAAACCTGACCATTCAGCTGCTAGAGCGAGATATTTTTGCGCTGGTGCCGGAGTTTGCGGGGCAGTTCAACTACGTGATTGAGCACACCTGCTTCTGCGCCATCGACCCCGCCCTCCGCCCCGCCTATGCCCAGCTTGTCGCCGATCTGTTGAAGCCCCAGGGCGAACTGCTGGCGGTGTTCTTTACCCACCAGCGCCCCGGCGGGCCACCCTTTGGTACTACCCCGGCGGAAGTGCGCCAGCTGTTTGAGCCCCACTTTGAGCTGCTCACCCTGGAGCCAGTGGCAAATTCGATTCCTTCGCGGAGGGGGGAGGAGCACTGGGGGCGGCTGAGGAAGCGGGGGTAGGGGGGTGGGGAGAGTTTTGAGTTTTGAATTTTGTTCGCGTAGCGCCTCCGAAGGAGAAATTTTGAATTGAAGGCGAGGGTAGGGGAGATGGGGGAGGTAGGGGAGATGGGGAAGAGGATGGTGAATACTCTCGGAGTTTGAGGAGAAATGCTGGGGCCCACAGCATAGGCGTTGCCTGGTTAGGCGATTCAACGATCCCTAATCCCTACCTAGCCCCCCCATCTCCTCCATTTCCCCCAACTCAAAACTCAAAACTCCCCCACCCTCCCCATTTCCCCCAACTCAAAATTCAAAACTCCC
>DATIVG010000312.1:0-8395 GCA_035466075.1 Nodosilinea sp.
CAGGCCCTGCGCCTGCACCTCGATCACCCCCTCGGCCATCCCGACTTTCAGCCCGTGGTCAACGGCCACGACATTCACCTGGTGCCCCTGGGCGAGGGCGACTACTGGGTGGGTGCCACGGTGGAATTTCCCCCCGAGATCTCCCCGGCTGAGGCCCTGGCCCTACAGCCCGAGCCCGAGGGGCTAGAGGCTCTGCTGGCTAAGGCCACCGCCTACTGCCCGGCCCTGGCCAAGGGCACCGTGACCGAGCGCTGGACTGGGCTGCGGCCCCGGCCCCAGGGCCAGGCGGCCCCGGTCATTCAACCCCTGGCGGGCCACAGCAATGTCTGGCTGGCCACCGGCCACTACCGCAACGGCGTGCTGCTGGCCCCGGCGACCGCCCTGGCGATCTGCGAAGCCCTGGGGAGCGGCAGCTAGTAGGGCGGTTCTAAATGGGTAGAAATCAAACGTAGGTTGGGCAAAGCCCGTGCCCATCGCCCTGATGATGGGCGGGCGATGCTTTGCCCTTTACCCATCCTACGAGAACCCTAATTTTGAGTACTGACGCTGCACTGGCCACAGCTGCAGCGGCAGTCGGCCCATACGACAAGAGGCGCAGCTGGGGCTGCGCCTCTTAAAAAGTCAGACAGGAAAACATTAAACAAAAGTCCGGGCGGGGGTGCCGTTGGCCTAAGCCGCTTCCATCCAGTCATAGATTTGCTCTAGTTGCTCCAGGGTCACTAAACCGTACTGCCAGAGAATCATGGGCAGAGGCCCAGGATCTTGCTCGCTGTGCTTCAGGGCCACCTTGATGGAAGCCGCCGAAATGGCCAAATCGTCCTGTAGAAACTGAATCAGATTGGGTTGTACGCTCACCGTCATAAAGTCTCACCTCCTTGGGGGGTCGCTAGGGTTTGCAGATATTGCCCACGATTTTACACAAGGATGCCTCAGTGGCAACATGAATTTCTAGCGCGGTTAACCGAACTTTTATCACACCCTGGCAGCGGTGTAGGCTGAGCGGCCTGGCCGGCTGCCCCAGCCAGGCTGGCCCCCACCGCTGACCCCGCCTGGGAATCGCGCGGCGGCGATCTCCGTATGGGCTGCCTGCATCTGTAATAAAAGATGCCCAAGCCCGGCCCAAAACCTCGGTCATCGCTTCACGGAACGTTGGATGCCGTAATAATTGGTCAAGATTATTGGCCAAGGTTAGCGGTCTTGGGGGCGCTGCCCTGGGCTTCAGGTGCTACTCGGGCGCTACTCAGGCGCGGCCAGGGGGCTGACAATATTGAACAGGGCGGCGTAGTCGTCGTCGGCAAACCCGGCCTCGACCGCCTGCTCCACCAGCTGCCGCACGCTCTCGGCGGGCAGGGTGGCGAGCCCGGCGGCTTCGGCGGCGGCCACAAACAGGCCCAGATCCTTGAGCAGGTGCTTGGTGGGAAAGTTGGGATCGGCAAACTGGCGGGTCTGCATGCGCTGCAGCTTTTTGTCGAAGGTGGGGGCGTAGACGGCGCTCTGGCGCAGCACGGCCATAAAGGTGTCGCTATCGATGCCCGCCGCCTCAATCAGGCCCAGGCTCTGGGCAAAGGCGGTGGTGAGGGAGCCAATCAGCTGGTTGAGGGCCAGTTTGAGGGTGGCGGCGCTGCCCACGGGCCCCACGTGGTAGAGGCTGCTGCCCAGACAGCCCAGCAGGGGCCGCCAGTGCTCGTAGGCGGCCTCGTCGCCGCCCACCATGACGATCAGCTTGCCGTTTTTGGCTTCGGGAATGCTGCCCAGCACCGGGGCTTCGAGGTAGGTGCCGCCCGCCTCGGCGACGAGCTGGCTGAGCGCCTGGCTCTCGGTGGGGGCAATGGTGCCCATTTGTATGAAGGCGCGATCGCACAGTGGCGAGGGCCGGTCGTTTACCCCCAGGGCGGTGAGCTGCGATCGCACCGCCGCCCCGTCCGTCACCATCACCAAAATGGCCTCCACCGCCGTCGCCAGCTCCAGCGGGCTGTGGCACACCGTCGCCCCGGCCAGCTCCAGCGGCTTTAGCCGGGCCGCCGTGCGGTTGTACACCCACACCCGGTGGCCCGCCGACATCAGCCGCAGGGCCATCGGGGCCCCCATCAACCCAGTGCCGATTACCCCAATTTTCACCTGCCACCTCCTCCAATGCTGCCCTCAATCTACCGCGCTTACCCCAGGTCGGCCCGGGGCTGGGCGCCGGGCCGGGGGGCCGGGGGCAGACTCACCGCCGGGGGGTGGCGCAGATGGCAGTGCCCCCACACCGCCTCCGCCCTGGCGGTAGCGCCAATCCACCGGGCCAGAAACTGCCGCAGCCAGCGCTCCACCGCCGGGCCGTAGAGGCGGTGCTGGCTGAGGTGGTAGGGGCGGCCTTGGGCTCCGGGGCAGGTGAGCTGGTCGGCCCCCTCGGTGGTCCAGTGGTTGACCATGGTGGCGGTAATTTCCGGGTGAAACTGCAACCCGTAGGCCCGCTTGCCGTAGCGAAACGCCTGGTGGGGAAAGGTGCCGCCGGTGGCCAGCAGCTGGCTGCCGGTGGGCAGCGTAAAGCCCTCCTGGTGCCACTGGTAAACCATCAGCGGGCCGGGCAACAGCCCCGGCCCGCCGGGGGCGGGCAAAATTGGGTAATAGCCAATTTCGCGCTGCCCAGCGGGGTGGGGGGCCACCGTCGCCCCCAGGGTGCGGGCCAGCAGCTGCGCCCCCAGGCAAATACCCAGGTAGGGCTTGTCCGCCGTCAGCACGGTGGGCAGCCAGTGCAGCTCCCGGCGAATGAAGTCGATGTGGTCATCGTTGGCGCTCATGGGGCCGCCAAACACCACCACGGCGCTGTGGCGATCGAGGCTGGTGGGCAGCGGCTGGGCCAGGGCCGGGCAGCGCAGGTCAAGGGTAAACCCCAGGGCGCGCAGCACCTCTCCCACCCGACCGGGGTTGGAGGTGGGCTGGTGCACCACAACTAAAACAGGCAGATTAGCACTCACAGAAAATCGCAGTAGCGTCGGGAAGCAGCGGGGCATCGTCGAGGGGCCGGGCGGGGTGGCGGGGCCTGGCCCCAGGGCGAAACCCCTGCCCTCACTGTATCGTTTCGCCGACCGGCCAGCGGTTCAGGCCAGCGGGCTCACGACCTACAGCTGGCGCTCCACCTGCACCATGCGGCGGTAGGCCAGCCAGCCAGCGGCCACCATGGCGGCGGCAAAAATGGCCAAAAACCGCACGTGGCTGCCCACCTCCGTCAGGCTGCTGCCCTCCACCACAATGCCCGAGAGGGCCTCAATCATGTGGTAGATGGGGTTGATTTGGGTCAGCCGCCGCAGCGAATCGGGGAAGAAGGCCGTCGGCAAAAACGTGCCCCCCAAAATCATCAGGGGAATGCCAAAGGCGGCGATCAGGGCGTTGACATCCTCGGTGCGGCGGGCCAGCTGGGTGCCCAGCACAAACCCCACCCCCACGTAGGCGGCAATGCTGAGCCCCACCACCAGCAGGTTGGCCAGCGGATTGCCCTCAAGGGTGGCACCCTGGGAAAGTGCGATCGCATAGACCAGCACCGCCTGCCCCAGGCCAATCGCCCCATAGGCCAAACAGATGCCCAAAAAGTACGACACCCCGCTCAGGGGCGACAAAAACAGCCGCTTGAGGGTTTTCTGCTCCCGCTCCGACACCACCGTGGCCACGCTGCCCCCCAGCCCGCTAAAAAACAGCGCCGCCCCCACCAGGGTCGAGGGTGCCGCCTGGGTGTAGGCCTCCGCCAGCGAAATCTGCAAGCGCTCCTGCAAAATCAGGCTGTTGAGAATCAGCAGCACCACCGGAAAAATCGCCCAAAACACCAGGCTGCGTCGCCGCCGCCACAGCTCTACCACAATGCGCTGGGCCACCGCGCAGGTCTCTCGTACGTATTTCATCCAGATGAGTAGACTGTAAAGGCTACTTAATATTACAGTCATTATCAGGTTTCACGCGGGATCCGCCTCCTCTGGCCGGGCGGCTGAGATGCCCTCTCCTCTGGCCGGGAGACTGTGTTACCGTAATGCCGAAGTCGCTCTCCACACATCCTCAGGGGCACTCCCAGGGGCGAGTTTGACCTAAGCCACGTTCAACACTTCTGATGAGTCAATCTTTAGAGGGGCTGTTTGCCCAAACCCTGGCCCGTCGCAACGTGCTCAAGCTCTTCGGAGTCGGGGGCATTGCGGCGTTGCTAAGCTATTCGCGGCTGAGCAAGCCTCAGCCCACCGTATTTCAGCAAGACCGGCTCACCCTGCCGACCCAGGTGGGCAAGCCCACTACCGCCGTTGTCATTGGCGGCGGCCTGGCCGGTCTGGCCACCGCCTACGAGCTCAGCCAGCGCGGCGTCGCGGTGACCCTGCTGGAGCGCTCCCCCCAGCTGGGCGGCAAAATCGCCAGCTGGCCGATCCAGGTGGGCGACGACGCCTTCATGATGGAGCACGGCTTCCACGGCTTCTTTCCCCAGTACTACAACCTGTTTGGCCTGGTCAACGAGCTCAACATTCGCCAAAATTTCAAGTCCCTCGACTACTACTCCCTGGTCTACAAAGACGGCTACAACCCCGAAGTGTTTCGCCCCAGCAACTCGGCGTTTCCGTGGAATATTGTGGACCTGGCGATCTCCTCCTCCAACCGGCTGAAGTGGGGCATCAACCTCACCCACCTCAAGCACCTCCAGGTATTTCGCGAGATCACGGGCTTTCGCAACCCCCAGAGCTACAACCGCCTCGACCAGCTGTCGGTGTCGGAGTGGGTGGGCGACGACTTCCCCAAGGGCCTCTACGACCTCTACTTTTTGCCCTTTGCCAAGTCAAGCCTCAATGCCCCCGACCAGCTCAGCGCCGGGGAGCTGATGCAGTTCTTCCACTTCTATTTCTTTGGCAATCCGGAGGGGCTGGCCTTCAACGGCACCTGCCAGGACATGGGCCGTTCCCTGGTTGACCCGCTGGTGGCGGCCATTCGGGCCAACGGCGGCCAGGTGCTCACCGGGGTCACGGTCAGCCAGGTGGCCTGGCAGGGGGGGCAAGTGGCCGGAGTCACCTACCAAAAGGGCAGCGTGGCCACCAGCTCGGTGCCCTTTTGGGTCGATCGCAACCCCCTGCTCAGCTCCGAGGCCATGGAGTACTTCGGCGCGGGGGACAATGTCTACTCGGTGGCCCCCGGCGCCAGCACCGCCCTCTCGCTGACCTGCACCCACCAGGGCTGTAGCGTGCAGCGCCAGGTCACCACCACCACCGATGGCTACCTCTGCCCCTGCCACGGGGCCGCCTATGCCAGCGATGGGGCGGTGCTGGCGGGCCCGGCGCGGGAAAACCTCAGCGCCTTTAAGGTGCTACAGCGCCAGGGCGATCGGGTGCAGCTGATCGCCGCCAACGTGGACAGCGAGGCCACCACCGCCCACGACCTCACCGCCGACTACTACGTGATGGCCGCCGATATCCCCGGCATTAAGGCCCTGTTTGCCCTCTCGGCGGGGGAGGTAGAGCCCACCCTGGCCGGTCAGGTGGACCAGCTGCGGGTGGCCGACCCCTTTGCGGTGGGACGCTTCTGGCTCGACCGCGACTTTGACTGGCAGCACAGCTGGTTTACCTCGCTCTCGGGCTACCGCCTCACCGACAGCATCACCCTCTACCACCGCATTCAGGACGACTACATCGCCTGGGGCGAGCGCACCGGGGGCAGCGTGGTGGAGCTGCACGCCTACTGCTACAAGGAAAAAGACTTCCCCACCCAGGCGGACATTCTCAGCACCTTTGAGGCGGAGCTGTACGAGATTGTGCCCGAGCTCAGGGGGGCCACGGTGCTGCACCGGCAGCTGGTCAACCAGAAGAACTTTGCCGGGTTTCCGCCGGGCAGCTTTGCCAACCGGCCCCAGACCCAAACCCCCGCCAGCAATCTGCTGTTTGCGGGTGACTGGGTGCGGATGCCGTTTCCCTGCGGGCTGATGGAGCGGGCGGTGAGCAGCGGGCTGCTGGCGGCCAATGCGATCTTCCAGCAGGAGGGTTTGCAGCGCCGCCCCATTTTGTCGGTCAATCCGGAAGGGGTGCTCAAAATCTAGGCGGTGGCGGGTGATTTAACTCCCTAGATATTGAAATAAACTTTGAATAACTTCTGAACAACTACTGTGCCATCGTCAGCGCTAAGGCAGGTTTACCGATGGATCAACGCGATGCTCAACCCGTGGGTGACCCCGGCCCGGCCCCTGGGGGTTTTGTCTCTGGGGGGTCTACCTCTGGGGCTTCTGTAGACGACTCGCCCCAACCGGCGAAGCCCTCCTCGCTGCGGCAGCTGGGGCTCAACCCCAACCACTGGTACGTGGTGGCCCAAACCACCGAGCTCACCGACAAACCCCTGGCGGTGACCCTGTGGCACGAGCCAATTGTGCTGTACCGGGGCAGCGGCGGGACGGTGCATGCCGTGGAAGACCGCTGCCCCCACCGCCAGGTGAAGCTGAGTGAGGGCTATGTAGAAGGTGACGACCTGGTCTGCGTCTACCACGGCTGGCATTTTGCCGCCGATGGGGCCTGCACCCACGTACCCTACCTGGGGGCCAACCAAAAGCTGCCCACCTGCACCCTGCGCCAGTATCCGGTGCGGGAGCAGGACGGCTTTATCTGGCTGTTTTTGGGGGATCCGGCCCGGGCCGAGGAGCGCGCCCCCCTGGGGGTGCCCGAGTGGGAGCATTTGGATTTTATTGGCTCGGTGGCGGTGATCGACGCCCAGGCCCACTATTCTTTTTTGATTGAAAATTTGATGGATATGTACCACGGGCATCTCCACGGCGATGCCCAGGTGTGGGCCAACCCGGTGCTGAGCGACTTGCAGGTGAGCTGCGATCGCATCCATGCCCGCTACGACGCCGAGAGCTACTACACCATCGACAAAATCTGGTCGGTGGCGCAGCTGTTTATTCCCGCCCTGCGGCAGCTCCACCCCGAACCCCTGGACGTGTACTACGCCTACCCCCACTGGCTGGCCACCCTGGGCGACGACTTCAAGCTCTACTGCCTGTTTTGCCCCATCGACGCTACCCACACCCGCGCCTACCTGCTGCACTTTACCTCCCTGGGCAAGTTTCCCAACCTGCACAAGCTGCCGCTGCCGGTGCGCCGCTTCTTTAAGGCCACCTTTCACAACTCGGCCAGCGGGCTGCTGCGCCGGGTCATTCGCGAAGACCTGCCCATGCTGCAACAGGAGCAGGAGGCCTACTTTCGCCATCCCACCTACCGGGGCCCCGAGCTCAACCGCGCCCTGGTCGGAGTGCAGCAGCTGGTTCGGCAGCAGGCGGCCGGGGAATAGGCGCTGGGCCCCCGGTAGCGGTGCAGATCGCGGTGTAGCGGTAGAGTGAATGGGCCGAGCTGATGGTTGGAGAGAGACGCGACCCATGGATTCCCCCCACATTTTGGCCCTTGATTTTGATGGCGTAGTCTGCGACGGGCTGCGGGAGTACTTTCAAACCGCCTGGCGGGCCTACGGTGAGGTGTTCGCGGCCCCGACTGCCGCCCCGCCGGAGGGGCTGGCAGAACGGTTTTACCCCCTGCGGCCGGTGGTAGAAACCGGCTGGGAAATGCCCCTGGTGCTCTACGCGCTGCTCACAGGGGTGGCCGACCAGGAAATTTTAGACCGCTGGCCCGAGCTGGTGCCGTCGCTGCTGGCCCAGGCCGGAATCGAGCCAGCCACCCTGGGTCAGGCGGTGGATGGGGTGCGCGATCGCTGGATTGCAGGCGACCTGGCCGGGTGGCTGGGCTACCAGCGCTTTTACCCCGGCGTGCTCGACCGCCTGCTGCAGGCCCAGGCCGCCGGGGTGGAGCTGGTGGTGATTTCTACCAAAGAGGGCCGATTTATTCAGCAGCTGCTGGCCCAGGGCGGCTTTGCGCTGGCCCCGGAGCGCATCTTTGGCAAAGAGGTGCAGCAGCCCAAATACGAGACCCTGCGCCAGGTGAAGGCGGCCCGGCCCGAGGCGGTGGTTTGGTTTGTAGAAGATCGAGTCAAGGCGTTGCAGGCGGTGCAGCGCCAGCCCGACCTGGGGAATGTGGGGCTATTTTTGGCCGACTGGGGCTACAACACCGCGGCGGACCGGGCCCTGGCGGCACCAGGCAGCGGCTTGAATGGGCTCACCCTGGCTCAATTTTGCGGCCCGTTTCAGGGGTGGAGTACCGTCTCGGTGTAACATTGGCATCACCGTAAATTTACGCAATCTTGACGTCCTGAGGGCGGGCTTAAATTGTTGGTGTGCCCCTGGCCTAAAATTTTCCGGATTTCGAGCCTAGCCTCAGAATGTGGGATAGACGCTGGTGCTCCCGGATGAAGCTTTGGTTAACCTCGGGGCGCTAGATGACGGTACTGCTGTATGTCTTTGCCCCCGCCCTATGGACGACACCGATTTTTTGCTGGTGGATAAAGCGACCGAGGCCCC
>DATIVG010000313.1:0-3673 GCA_035466075.1 Nodosilinea sp.
CGATGTGCAGTCGGCCCAGGCCAACCTGGCGGTGATCACCGCCGAGCAGCAGGATCCCGATTACCTGGTCGATGTCTACACCGCCGAACTGGCTGCCCTGGATGCCGAACTGGCCAACCTCACCGACGACGCCCGTCGCACCACCATTACCGCCCCCGCCGCCGGTCGGGTGCTTAGCGTGCTCGAACCCAGCGCCCGGTTTGTGGCGGCGGGTACGCCCCTGCTCACCGTCGGCGACCCCAAGGGCCTAGAGCTGGTGATCGACATTCTCTCCACCGATGCGGTGCGGGTGTCGCCGGGGGATGCAGTGCAGATCGATCGCTGGGGCGGCGACGAAGATTTGCAGGCGATCGTGCGCCAGGTAGAACCCTCGGCCTTTACGGAAGTGTCGGCCCTGGGGGTAGACGAGCAGCGAGTCAACGTGATCGCTGACTTTGCCGACCCCGTCGTGCCCCTAGGCGACGGCTTTCGCATCGATGCCCAGATCGTGGTGTGGCAAGGGGAAGACGTGCTGACAGTGCCGATCAGTGCTCTGTTTCGCTGCGATACCGACTGGTGCGCGTTTGTGGCCGAGGACGGGCGCGCCCAGCGGCGTGAAGTGGTGATCGGCCCCCGCAGCGACTTTGCCGCCGTAGTCGAGTCGGGTCTAGACGAAGGCGCGCAGGTAATCTTGTACCCCGGCGACCAAATCGAAGCCGGGGTTAGGGTTAAAGGGCGCTAGGGGATCTATGGCGATCGCCACCCACCCACTCCCCCTAGGTCTCTGCTTTCAGAAGAGTCTCAAACGCGCTGTGGGCCTCTGGGCTGCCCACCACCAGTAGGCGATCGCCTACCGCTAATACCATCTCTCCGGTCGGGTAGCGGTACAGGTGTTTGTCGCGTTCAACGGCCATAATGGTCGCCCCTGTCACCCGGCGGATATTGGTCTGGGCCAGACTGCCCCCCACCAGCGGCGAGGTGGGGGGCAGCCCATACCAGTGCCGCTGCAGGCCCTCAATGGCTGTTTCTAAATCGCTCGCCCCCCAGTATTCGGCCCGCTCCGGCAAAATGTCGCGGTAGCGCCTGGTGCGATAGCGGTTGACCACCTGCTGCACTTCAAAGGTTGAATCCCCCATTTTCAAGAGCAGGTGGGCTCCCATTTCGAGTGCGGCCTCAAACTCGGGTTGCACCACTTCTTGCGCCCCGAGTTGGTAGAGGGGATCGATCTCGCTGTTGCCGTGAGCCCGCACGGTGATATCTAGATCGGGGGCCAGGCTTAAGGCCCGATTGAGGGTGAGGCGGGTGGCCATGGGGTCAGGTAGGGCGATCGCCATGGCTTGGGCCTGGGGCAGACGGGCTTTTTCTAACAGCAGTACACTCGCCGCATCGCCAAACAGGTAGGGAATGCCTCGCTCCCGCAGCGCCTGCAGCGCCGCCTCATTGTTATCAATCACCAGCAGCTTATAGCCCTGAAAATACAGCATTCGCACCAGGGTTTGCCCTACCCGGCCATAGCCCACCACCACCACATGGCCTGCCAGGTCTTTTGTCTGGCCAACCAGGCGCGGAGCCTGGCTCAACTGCAAGCGGTCATTTAACCACGGGATCTGCTCTAGCCCGGCCAGCGCATGGGGGGTGGCCCGCAGCAAAAACGGTGTAATCAACAGAGTCGCCGCCGTGGTACCCACCGTCAAGGCATAGAGGCGAGGCGGAAACAGCCCCTGGGTTTGGGCCACCCCCGCCAGCACAAAGGAAAACTCCCCAATCTGGTTCAGGCCCAGGCCGACCGTCACCGCTGTTTTGAGGGAATAGCCAAACAGCTTTACCACCCCCGTGGTAATCACCGCTTTGCCAACCATGGTGACGACCACCAAACCCAGCAAGACCCAGGCATTGGCCAGCAAAAAAGCAGGGTCAATTAAAATGCCAATGGAGGCAAAAAATAGCGTCGCAAAGACATCCCGCATGGGCAGCATGCGATCAAGCGCATGGTCGGCATACTCCACATTCGAGATCATTAAGCCCGCCACAAATGCTCCCATTTCAATGCCCAACCCCAGGGCCGACGTGAGTAGAGCAATGCCCAGACAGAGCACCAAAATGCCCAACAAAAACAACTCCTGGGAGCCGCTGCGGGCCAGCAACTGCACCACCGGGGGAATGACCCACTTCCCAGCCAGAATGGCTCCGCCTAGAAAGAGCAAGGCTTTGAGCATCGCCATCGCCAGGGCAAGGCCCATCATGGCGGGGGGTTGGGTGAGGGCGGGTAGAATGGCCAGCATCAGACCCACGCCTAAATCTTGCACAATCAAAATGGCGAGCATGATCTGACCGTGGTTGGTCTGTACCTCGTTGCGCTCAATCAGGCTTTTTAGCACCACTGCGGTGGATGACAGAGACAGCACTGCCCCCAAGAAAATGGCCTTGGGGATGGTTGTCACCCAGCCGGTCAGGTAGGCCAAGCTACCCCCCAAGAGAATGGTGAGCAAAATCTGAAGCGACCCACCCCCCAGGGCAATGGTTCGCATCCGCAACAGGTCTTTGAGAGAAAACTCAATGCCCAGGGCAAACAGCAGCAGTGCCACGCCGATATTGGCAAGTACCTCAATATCGCTATCTAGGGTGATCAGCTGAAGCCCGGCAGGGCCAATCAGCATGCCGCCCAGCAGATAGCCGAGCAGCACCGGTTGCCCCAGGCGATTGGCCAGGTAGCCCCCTGTGGTGGCCGCTCCCAGCACCGTCACCATTTCTACAATCAGCGTTAACTCACCAGCCATCTCGGTCGTCTGCCAGAAAAATAACGGTTTCTCATCGAATTAAGTACGGTGGGACTCTTGCTGGGTAAGGGTTACATTCTTGCTGCTTACCTCACGCCAGCGAGAACCGCCAGATCAGACCGCCCGCAGCCCATATAGCGATGACTCTGGGGAGGCGAGAAACACGACAGGGCAATTGTCGATGATGATGCCCTGCCGTTTCCCAAAGGCAGTACGTTATGACAGGATACGGGCTTTCAACAGTCCGGTATCCATCTTTAAACGGGACTCCTTCGATCACGTCGGCAAGGTGTTTAAATCCTCGAATCCTGAGCCAACTCTTCTGAGCGCTCCATCTGTCCAGTGGTGATCGGCTAAGGGATGGCGACCCGCAATAGTGATCACAATATCTGGGGGCACATCACCATGCTTGCCCTCCAGCACATCCCGCAGCCAAGGGTCCAAAAACTCATCGGTCTGCTCGTAGGTGTCAAAAAACAGCGCCACACAAGCCTGCTGAGCTACGGTGCAGAGATCCTGCAAAAAAAGCGGCGTCAAAACTGCGATCGGTTCTTGCACCAGCTGTACTTCGTCCTTGTTGCGCAGCTTTTTGGCCACGTAGCTGGCCCATTCCCCCGCCTGAGTTGAAAGCGTGTCTTCATCCACAAAGTCGAGCACGGCACCGCCCACCGGCACCCGCCGCCCCAGCTTTACCCCGGCCTTCACCACCGTTTTGCCCACAAAAGCCGAAAACCCCTGGGGCGCTTCGGGGTCAGTTTCTAGCTCCTGCTTGCGCTGGCGATAGAGCCGATAGCGCTCGGTAAACTGGCTGAGTTTGTAGCCCTGTTGGGTAAATTGCTCCGCTAAGCGACCCATAGCCTCAGGTACGCTGGTTTCGCTTTCGTCGGTGTAGGCTACTGCCGCCTGGGCATCCTGGG
>DATIVG010000314.1:0-6249 GCA_035466075.1 Nodosilinea sp.
GTATAGCAGGAGCCGTTCCAGTCGGCGTCGCTGCCCAGCTCGACCCGGTCTTTGAGCGCGGTGTAGATGTTGCCCGCCACCATGGTGTCTTTGATGCGCCCCACCAGCTCGCCCCGGTGAATGCGATAGCCCAGGTCGATATTCACCGAAAAATCGCCGGAGATACCGGCCCCGCCGCCCAAAATCTGATCGACCAAAATGCCGTTGTCGATGCTGGCCACCAGCTCCGCCAGCGACTTGTGGCCCGGCTGCACCAGGGTGTTGTAGAGGCTGGGGGTGGGGTAGCTGCCCAGCCCCGGACGAAAGCCGTTGCCCGTGGACCCCGCCCCCAGGGTGCGACCGACGGTGCGATCGCAGTAAAACAGCGTCACCACCCCCTGCTCGATAAACACCAGCTTTTGGGTGGGGGTGCCCTCGTCGTCAAAGGGGCAGCTAAAGGGCCCCGCCTCCGGGTCTTGCAGCAGGGTGATGCAGGGGGCCGTCATCTGCTCCCCCAGGGCATTGCTCCAGGGGGAAGACCGCTCGGTCACCCGCTTGCCGCTGAGGGCCGATTGCAGCGTACCCCAGATCATATCGGCGGCCTTGGCCGTAAAGATCACCGGCAGTCGGCCCGTCTCCACCTGGGCCGACTGCTCCGCCCAGGCCAGCCGCTGGAGCACCTGATCGCACAGGGCATCGCCATCGAGGCTGTCGCGCTGGGTCTGGCCGTCGCTGACGCTCAAAAAATCATCGCCCCGCACCCAGTCCGCCGACAGGTAGCTGCTCAGGGTGGCGTCGCTGTAGCGGCAGTCGAGCCCCCGGGTATTGAGAATGCGGGTGGTTTCCACATCGCACTCCACATCGACCCCGCAGATCACCTCGGGGTAGGCGCTGCGAATGCGATCGATCATGGCCTCCCCCCAGGCAATCAGCTGCTCGACCGGCACCTCCCGGCCCATGTCGGGATAGTGGCGGCTGGGGCCATCCACCAAATCGACGGTCTCAGGCTCATTGAGGGCGCTAATCGCCAGGGCCTTATCGACAATCGACTCGGGGTCCACATTGCCGTAGGCCACCGCCAGCCCCGGCCGACCATCGACCCACAGCTGTAGGGCGGTGCCCAGCGCGGCCGAGGTTTCCAGCTGCTTGAGCCGGTTGGCCTCAAAAAAGACGGGGTGCGATCGCGACCGCGACTGCAACACCTCCGCAGCTTCAGCGCCTCGCTGCAGGGCCAGGTCTAAGAGTTTCTCAGCCAGCAAATCGTCGGTTAGACCAGGCACCATAATTGTCAATTGGCGGGGGCAAAACAAAGTCCCCTTCATCTTCCCGGATTGCGGCACCCCTGCAAAGGGCGACCCCCCAGATCATCCCTCGGTTGAGCCCCGGCATCAGGCCAGTTTCAGCAGATTTTTAGCCACCGATCGGCCGCCCAACCCCTTTCAGCGGTAGAATGGCAAAGCCCCTTGGAGAGGTGGCAGAGTGGTTGAATGCGGCAGTCTCGAAAACTGTTTGAGGGTCAAACCTCACGGGGGTTCGAATCCCCCCCTCTCCGTTCAAAGCATTGACGTATAACAGGTTCAGGGTTCACTCACCTGAGCCTTTTTGCGCTGAGTGAAGCTGAGTATGGCCTAAGACTTGGGCAATTTTTGGGCAATTTCCATGAGCATTGAGCCGTTGGTCGCCGATGTGAACCAGCACCTGGAGCGGGTAGCCATCCGGGTGAGGGGTAAAAAGCTTTCCTTTCGAGGGACTTTTCCCCCCAAACCAGGGGATGGTCGGGTCCCAAAGCACTATGAACTTGCTTCCGGTTGCATTGCCACTCCGGCAGATCTCAATCTAGCGAAGGCTAAAGCCCAGGAAATCGATAGCCTGTTGGTTAGGGAGCCATTTGACTGGGAGCTGTTTCTGAAACCCAAGTCAAAGCCCGCAGAGACAGTGGGCGATTGGATTCAAAAATTTGAAGAACACCACTGGGATAAAGTTCCGCAGGAGCCCTCTAAGCTGAACTCCTACCATAAAGACTATCGGCTGAAGTTCAACCATCTGCCCGCTAATAAGCCCCTATCCCTAGACCTTCTAAAGCAAGCCATTCTAGAACGAACTCAGCCCGGCACCCGTTGACGGCTGACGCTCCGGCCCTGAGCCACCAGGGCCGCCTGAATCCGAGGAGACCCATAACTTTGGCGACTGGCATCATAAATCTGTTGAATCTGGTGAGACAAGATTGCATTCTCCTGGGTTCTAGCGGAAGCAAGGCGGTGGCACCAGGCGTAATAGCCACTCCTGGACTGCTTCAAGACGCGGCACATCAGGGCAATCGGAAAATTCACCTTCTCCCTCTCGATTAGCTCATAGGATCTGAGCTTTCCCGAGCAAAGAAGGTCGCGGCTTTTTTTAAGAAATCGCGCTCCATCCGTACCCGTTTTAGGTCTCGACGCCGCGTCGTTAATTCTTGACGTTCAGCAGATGTCAACGCCCCTTCGGTGTCACCGGAGCGATCAATTCGAGCTTGTTTCACCCACTTGCGCAGCGCACTTTCGGTCAGACCCATCTCTTGAGCCACCTGGCTGACCGGTTTACCCGATTGGCCCACAATGCGAACAGCTTCTGCTTTCTGTTCGTCTGTAAATGTCCTTCGCGGTTTTTGGGTCATCTGAACATTCTCCTTCGTTATCGACTCTTCGAGAATGTCCACTTTTTCGAGGTGAGGTCACCCCTCTATTTCGCCAGTTCCACAGGTCTAGAACATCACCAAATATTCCTTTGGTCAACCTGCGGAATGTCGGCTAACAGCAAAGACTCTGAAATCGCCAGAACCATTCTCTATATAGGGGATGCCCTGGGGTTGAGTGTTGTAGCCGAAGGCTGCGAAACCGTTGAGCAAGTTGATTTTCTGCGCCAGCTTAACTGCCCCTATGCCCAGGGCTATTTGTTCGCTAAACCCATGTCTTCGGAGGATGCCACCCACTGGCTTCAAAACCATAGACTAGAACACCATAGCGTTGAGTATCGCGACGCTTGAGATCTCTAGACCAGCAGTAATAGGGAGCTGTCTTTGCTGTTGAGAAAGCGAGCCTCAATATCTGCCGCCGGGAGGGGTTTAGAAAACAGATAGCCCTGTCCCAGTTCGCAGTTGAGCTGTTGCAGTCGCGCTAGCTGGGGTTGAGTCTCGATGCCTTCGGCGGTGATAGTCAAACCCAACTGCTTGCCCAGGGTAACAATGGTATCGACGACCCTGGATTTAGAAGGCAAGACTTGGATTTGGCTGGTAAACGATCGATCGATTTTGAGGTCGTTGACCAAAAACCGGTGCAGATAGCCCAGGGACGAATAGCCTGTGCCAAAGTCGTCGATGCTGATTTGAACCTGCCGCGATCGCAGGGCCTCCACCAGAGCAATGGCGGTTTCGGCATTATCCATAATGGCGCTTTCAGTAATTTCCAGCTTGAGCCGGGCGGGGTCGATGCCGGTGGCGGTCAGAATCTGGTCAATATCGTCGAGCAGGGTGGGGCAGGCAAACTGTCGCACCGATAGGTTGACGCTCATGGTCAGATCGGTCCAGCCCTGCTGCTGCCAGCGGTGCAGTTGTTGACAGGCCTGCTTGAGAATGATCAGGCCCACCGGCACCACCAGCCCGGTGGTTTCCATCAGGGGAATAAACTCGCCAGGGGCGACCAGGCCACGGGTGGGGTGCTGCCAGCGCACCAGCGCCTCTAGCCCGGCAATTTTGAGGGTTTTGAGGTGAACAATGGGCTGGTAATACACCACAAATTCCTGGCGATCGAGGGCGCGCTTGAGGTCATTTTCGAGGGCCAGGCGATCCACCATGGTTTGGTGCATTTGCGGGTCAAAAAATTGATAGCTACCGGCCCCCTGCTGCTTGGCCCGATAGAGGGCAACGCCAGCATCCTGGAGGAGTTGCTCAGGGCAGGGGTAGTCGCTGTGGCCTAGGGTAACTCCCAGACAGGCGGTAATAAAAATATCCAGTCCTGACACAGTAAAGGAAACCTTGAAGCTATCTAAAACAGCCTGGATGAGCAATCTAATGCGCTCTGTATCGCTGGTGTGGCGCAGCAAAATACAGAACTCGTTACCCCCCAAACAGGCCAGCAGACCGTCGCTGGGTACCAGTTGCTGGAGCCGCTCTGCGATCGCCCGGAGCAGCTGGTTGCTCAAGGCGTAGCCAAAGGAGCCGTTGATCAGCTTGAACTGGTCGCAGTCAAGGTAAATCACCGCAAAGGCCGAATTTTCAGTCTGAAGCAGCTCGCTCAGGGTCTCGATCAGGGCGGCCCGGCTGGGCAACTGGGTTAGGGCATCCTGGGTAATGATTGCCTGGAGTTGGGCCGTCCGCTCTAACACCTTGGCTTCGAGCTGAGCGTTAAAGGTTTCTAGCTGCTTGTACTGCTCCCGCAGCAGCAGCATCGATCGCACCCTGGCGATCAGCTCTAGCCGGTTGATGGGTTTACTGATGAAGTCATTGGCCCCGGCGCTAAAGCAGCGGGCGAGATCCTGTTTTTCGCTCAGGGCCGTCACCATAATGATCGGCAGGTTAGCCCAGGTGGGCGAAGACTTAAGCCGCTGGCAAACCTCAAACCCATCGAGGCCGGGCATCATCACGTCGAGCAAAATTAGGTCGGGGGCCACATAGTCGAGGGCGGCGATCGCGGCTTCCCCGGTGCTGATGTAGTGCAGCTGATAACCCTGGGCGTCGAGCAGAGCCTCGATGACATCAAAATTATTGGGGTCGTCGTCAACGATCAAGATAGAGGCGGGTGGCATAGGGCAGGTGAGTTAAGGAGTAGATAGCATGAGGGGGTTGAGCAGCTGTTGAATGGCAGTGGCCAGCTGCTTGAGCTTCAGCGGTTTGCCCAGGTGCTGGTTAGCCCCGGCCGCCAGGCAGCGATCGCCATCGCTGGCCGACATCAGCGCGGTGAGCGCGATGATCGGGCGATCGGCCAGGTGTGGATCGTCGCGAATGCGGCGAATCATCTCCAGCCCGTCTACCCCCGGCAGCGGCATATCCATCACAATCAAATCGGGATTTTCTGCCTGGGCCACCGCTAGCACTGCTTCCCCAGCGCGCGCCACCACCAGGCGACACCCCTTGGCGGTTAGGTAGTTGACCACGGTGCTAATCATCGCCTCCTGATCCCCCGCCAGCAAAATCAGGGGCAATGGCCGGGGCATGGCGGCGGTATCGGATCTATCGGTGAGCCCAGCAGGCTGAAAGTCGGCCGGTCGCGGCCCTGTTTCCAGGTTGCAGGGCAGGTCAATGGTAAAACAGCTGCCGACACCGACCTTACTGGTCAACCCCACTTGGCCACCGTGCAGCTCGGTGATCTGCTTCACCAGGGTGAGGCCTAGCCCCGTGCCCTGGTACTGGCGGTTGAGGGCGCTGTCGATCTGAATGAAGGGTTGAAACAACTTTTGACAGTCGTCGGGGGTGATACCAATGCCCGTATCCCTGACGGTAAAGCGCACCATCGTCTGGGTTTTGTCGCCGGTTTGACGCAACTCCGGTGCGACTGTCAGGCTGACGCGGCCTCCCTCGGGGGTAAATTTGACCGCATTGGTGAGCAGGTTGATCAAAATTTGACGCACGCGGCGCTCATCGATTACCAGGTCAGGTAGGTCAGGGAAAATGCAGTCCAGAAGCTGAATACGTTTTTTGTAGGCCTGCTGTTGCACAAAGGTGAGGCTCGACTGGCACAGGGGAGCGATCGCCGTAGGAGTCAGGTGCAGGGTAACCTGGCCCGACTCAATTTTGGCCACATCGAGAATGTCGTTGATCAGCGCCAGCAGGTGGGAGGCGCTGGTTTCAACCGTATTGAGAGCCTTGAGCTGTCGATCGTTGATAGCGCCAAACACCTGCTCTTGCAGCCCCTCGGTCATGCCTAAAATGGCGTTGAGCGGCGTGCGCAGTTCGTGGCTCATGTTGGCGAGAAACTCGTCCTTGAGGCGGGTGGCGCGGAGCAGCTCGGCGTTGGTTTGCCGCAGTTGCTCCTCAGCCAGCTTGCGATCGGTGATATCTGCCAGGTAGCCAATGATTTCCTGAGGCTGACCGTCGACATCGTAGATGACTCGGGCCTCATCCTGCACCCACAGGTAGTGGCCATCTCGGTGCCGAAAGCGATACTCCATGGCATAGAAGCCGCACTTAACCACGGCGGGAATGCCGGCCCAAATGCTGTTAGCCTCGTCGGGGTGGTAGTACTGGCGCCAGTCGGTAAAGTTGGCGATAAACGCTTCAGCGTCGTAGCCCAAAATATC
>DATIVG010000315.1:0-4806 GCA_035466075.1 Nodosilinea sp.
GTGGTGACCTTTGGCAGCCGCAGCCTGGAGGTGCGCGCTACCCCCGGCCACACCGATGGCTGCATCACCTACGTGCTCGACGACCAGTCCATGGCCTTTACCGGCGACTGCCTGCTGATTCGCGGTGCCGGTCGCACCGACTTTCAGGGGGGCGATGCCAGGCGCATGTACGCCTCCATTACCGAGCAAATTTTCACCCTGCCCGACGACTGCATTATCTGGCCAGCCCACGACTACAGCGGCCGCACCTCCTCGTCGGTGCGCGAAGAAAAAGCCTACAACCCCCGCATTGGCGGTGAGGCCGACGAGCAAGACTTTGTGGGCTACATGGACAACCTGGGGCTGCCCCACCCCAAAAAGATCGACATCGCCATTCCGGCCAACTGCCTGTGCGGCCAGCCCGCCGACGGCAATATGCCCAGCGTCGCAGACTGGGGGCCCGTGCGCCTCACCTACGGCGGGGTCAAGGAAATTGACCCCCAATGGGTGGCCGAAAACCTGAGCCAGGTGCACATTCTCGACGTGCGCGGCCCGGAGGAATTTAATGCCGAACTGGGCCACATCAGCGCGGCCCAGCTGGTGCCCCTCGGCGAGCTAGAGGCGCGCGTTGGCGAGATTCCCTCCGCCCAGCCGGTGGTGGCGGTGTGTAAGTCGGGGCGGCGGTCGGCCCAGGCCACCGTTATTCTCAAAAAGCAGGGCCGCGCCGAGGCCGCCAGCCTGCGCGGCGGCATGCTCAGCTGGAATGATGCCAGCCTGCCCGTGGTGCGGGATTGAGCCAATTGTAGGTGGGGCGTAGTGAATGGGGTGTAGACGGGGGCCGGGAGCTTAAAGCCGATCGGGGTCGATGCCCTGGGCGCGGAGGAGCTCTGCCAGGCGATCGGCCCGCTGGCGTTCTGCCTCGGCCCGCTGGCGCTCGGTCTCGGCCCGCTGGGCCTCGCGTTCCGCCTGCTCTGCGCTCCACAGCAGCAAGTTGCCGTCGGTATCCCACCAGCGCAGCCAGGGCAGGGTTTGGGCCAGGCGCTCTCCCTGCCAGACCCCTAAAAACAGCCCCAGCGGTTCAATCCAGAATCGCCCAGCGGCGTCGGGCGGCTGCAGCTCATAGCGCCCGTTTTGCAGGCACCGCACCTCTAATCTGGCCCGCTGGGGCGCGTAGATGACATAGACGGGCACCTGCAAAATCTGCTCGTAGAAATAGAGCTTGCCGTAGGGCACAATCGAGCGAATGGACAATTCTCCGTTGTCGTCGGCGGAGAGGAATTCCATCACCACAGCAACCGGGTCGCCCTCTAGCCGAGGGGTGTAGCTGCGGCGCACCGTGCCCTCGGCAACCGGATTTACCCGCGGCACATAGAACCAGTCGGGGGCTTTCACCACGGTCTCGTCATCTACCCCGGCCACCAGGCCGAAGTTAGAGCCAATCAGCATCTCAGGTCGCAGGCGCTGGGCGGCCCCCAGGGCATCGGTGAGGGCGGCGGCTAGGGGGGGCTGCTGAATATTTTCCACCGGATCGTCGATCAGCTTAAAGTCGGCGGGCAGAGGTGGCCAGGTGATCGTCGGGCCAGTGCGGGGCTGCGCTTGAACCATGGCAAGCATTTCCTCGGCAAACGGGTCAGCGGCAATGACTCTATCCTAAAGGCTGACCCAAAGGCTGAGCGCCTGAAGGCCAGGGAACCGGGCAAAAATTCAGGTGCGATCGCAGCGCTGCGATCGCACCCTCTGCCTCCGCTAGCGGCGGTTGAGCCCTAGCGCGCTACCCCCACCCGGGCGGCCTGGAGGCTCTCGACCAGCTGGCGCACCACCGCCACCATGGCCAGGGAACTGTCGAGCTTGTTCACCGCCGAGCCCACGCCCACGCCAGCGGCCCCGGCGGCGATTGCCATGGGAGCGGTCACATCGGACAGCCCCGAGGCGCACAGCACCGGCACGGTCACGGCGCGGGCAATGGCGTGGGCGGCGGCCAGGGTGGGAGCGGCCTTCTCAATCAGCCCCAGGGTGCCGGGGTGAGCGGGCTGGCTCGAGGTGCCGCCCTCGGTTTGAATGATGTCGGCCCCCGCCGCCACCAGCGCCTCGGCCAGACTCACCTGCTCATCCAGCGCCAAAATATGGGGCACGGTCACCGACAGGGTGATGTGGGGCAGCAGGGCGCGGGTGCGGCGGGTGAGTTCGAGCACTTCGGGTGCTTCAAACCGGCGACCCTGGGCGTAGAAGGCGTCGAAGTTGCCGATTTCAATCAGGTCGGCCCCGGCGGCTACGGGGGCGAGGAAGGCTTCGGCCTCAACCGCCGAAACGCAGATCGGCAGAGCGGTAGCCGCCTTGGCCAGGCGCACCAGTTCGGCATCGGCGGCGATATCGACCAGGGTAGCACCGCCCTGGTCGGCGGCTTTGACCACGGCGACGACCCGCTGGGGGTCGAAGTTGGTGAGGCCGCTGATGATTTTGACGGCGCTGCGGCTGTCGAGGGCGCGTTGTAGGTTAGAGCGCATAGGTCTATCTCTCAAGATTGGGTCACTGGCCTGCCCCGATCAAACTGGCTGGGCAGGCGCTAATTCGCCCTATTGTCGCATTGTGAACCGAGTTGCGGATAGCCCTAGCTCAGCTGAGTCTGTGCGGGTGCCGAGGATGAGGGGGGGAGGTGCGATCGCGCCCCTAAATTTCGAATTCTAAATTTTGAAGTTTGAATTGCCCCCTGAATTCAAAACTCAAAACTAAGAACTCAACTGCTGCCACCGCTGCCACCGCTGCCGCCACAGACGCTGGGTGATGTAGAGCGGGCTCACCAGGCTGTAGAGGTAGAGCGTCATCTCGCAGGCGGTCACCGTGTCCTGCACCACCGCGCCCCGGTACTGAATCAGGTGGCGCACAAGTTTGCGGAGGTCGTTGGCAAAGTACAGCACCATGGCCAGGGGCCGCAGCCCCAGCGCCACGCTCAGCATGCGGGTGCGATGACGGCTGAGGCCAATGCCGCGCACCAACTGCAGCAGGTAGGGCCGCTCAACCCGACTGGCCGGAATGTCGTGCTGCATGCGCATCGCCGGGTTGTACCAGATCTCCCAGCCCTGGCGCTGCATGTGGAGCACCACCTCCAAATCTTCCCCCGCCGCTCGAAAGCCAATGGCGTCGGCCAGCGACAGCTGCTCAGGCACGCTGCCCAGCCAGGCCTGTCGCCGCACCACCAGCCCCGCCGCCGGGGGCAACACCTTCTGCTGGGGGCTGTAGATCAAGGGCTTAGGGCCGCGCTCCGTGAGCGCCAGCAGCGCGCCAATCCGCTCAAAATGCTCGGGCGGCGTGACCTCAAACTTGCCCTGAATGCGGCTGCCGTAGGCCCCCGCCTGGGGGTGCCCCTGGCCAAACCGATGGGCCGCCACCACCCACCCCAGGGCCGGATGGTTGTCGTCGTCTAGAAATCCCACCAGGGGGCTGCGGGCCGTATGAATCGCCCGCTGGCGGGCATACCCCGCCCCCTGCCGCTCCTCAAAGACATAGCGCAGCGGAATATCCTGGGGCCAATGCCCCTGGTAGGTATCAACCACCTGGGCGGTGCCATCGCTGCTGTTGTTGTCAACCACAATCACCTCCCAGGCCAGGTGCTCGGTGCCCAGCTGGGCCAGCAGACAGTCGAGCACCGCAGGCAGACGGTGCTCTCCGTTGTAGGTGCAGATCACCACCGACAGGTCGAGGGTTTCTTGGTCGGGGGCCGCCTGGGCCAGCTTTAGCCGCAGGCGCCGCAGCAGGCGCTGGGTGTAGCTGGGCAGCGATCGCCGCGCCGGGGTCGAGCGCGACCCAGCCGCAGCAAGGAGCAATTTGGAGGGTGGAGCACCTGCCCCAGCCCCGGACAATGCCAACGAAGACTCAGCCATCGGTACCAGACCCCGTGCGCTACTGGGTGACGCCCCCAGTGTGCCCGACGGCAACGGCCCAATATCTGGGCTGGTGGCTAAGTCTGGTAAAAGCTGCTGTGGCCCTACCGCCGGCCTAGTGTAGCCCTGGCTCGATCTGGCTGATGGGAATAAAGCTCTCGTTGGGCAGCAACACGGGCCGGTCGCCAAAGATCAGCTTGCCGCGGTGGGTTTTGGTGCTGATGGCAATGCCGATGGGGCGCTGCACATCTTCAGGGTGCACTTCGTAGTAGGTGCGATAAATTTGCCGGGCCGACTTTAGCAGGGCCGGGTTGAGCATCGTTGGCAGCGGGCCTGCGTCCGGTAGCTGACTGGGCGATGGGCTAGAAAAAGGGGGTTGCTGTAGACCGTACACGGCTCACCTGTGCGCTTATAGACAGACTCTAATCGATCTTTCCAGGGGCAGCAAATTCTAGACGATCATCTAGAAAGAACTTTACGCCAGGGCACGCAGCAGGGCTTCGCCCATGGCTTTGCAACCCACCTGGGTCATGGTTTCAGACATGATATCGCCAGTTCGATAACCCTGATCTAAAACTGTGGTCACCGCCTGCTCAATGCGATCGGCGGCGGCGGGCTGGTCGAGGGCGTAGCGCAGCATCATGGCGGCGCTCAGCACCTGGGCCAGGGGGTTGGCCTTGTCTTGCCCGGCAATGTCGGGGGCTGAGCCATGGACGGGTTCGTAGACCCCCGGCCCCTCGGCCCCCAGGCTGGCCGAGGGCAGCATGCCAATGCTGCCGGTGAGCATGGCCGCCGCGTCGGAGAGAATGTCGCCAAACAGGTTGCCGGTGACGATGGTGTCAAACTGCTTGGGCCAGCGGATCAGCTGCATGGCGGCATTGTCTACATACATGTGGGTGAGGGTGACATCGGGGTAGTCGGCGGCCAAAGCAGAGATGCGATCGCGCCA
>DATIVG010000316.1:0-6323 GCA_035466075.1 Nodosilinea sp.
ACAAACACCAAGCGCTCTCCAACAAAGGGGTAGCGCTGGTGAACTTAGGCCGTTACGAGGAAGCGATTGCCGCCTATGACGCTGCGATCGCTATCCAACCCGACGACCACGAAGCGCTCTATGGCAGAGGGGCTGCGCTGGGGAACTTAGGCCGCCATGAGGAGGCGATTGCCGCCTTTGACGCTGCGATCGCTATCAAGCCCGACGACCACGAAGCGCTCTACAACAAAGGGATTGCACTATGGAACTTAGGCCGCTATAAGGAGGCGATTGCCGCCTTTGACGCTGCGATTGCAATCAAACCTGACTACCATGAAGCGCTCTACAGCAAAGGGCTTGTGCTGGTGAACTTAGGCCGCTACGAGGAGGCGATTGCCGCTTATGACGCTGTGATCACAGTCCAACCCGACAACCACAAAGCGTTTTACAACAAAGCCTGTGCCTATGCCCTCCGAGGTGCTGTTGAGCCAGCCCTGGAGAACCTGAAACACGCCATTCACCTCAGCCCTGAGAAGTATCGCGAGATGGCAAAGACCAACACCAGCTTCGACCTCATCCGCACCGACGAGCGGTTTCAGACGCTGATACAGAGAGATGGTGGAGTGGGCGAGTAGATGGGTGGATGGGCAGGTGAGTCTGTTCTTGGTCAGTTAATGGGTGAAAATATATGCAAGTAGGTGCAACGGTATATAGATGACCGAATCATGAAAGATCACCACATCAATGTTTTCTACAGCGACACCGACGAGTGCTACGTAGCCGACATTCCAGATCTCAAGTTTTGCTCAGCCTTTGGGGAAACACCAGAAGTAGCTGTGCGCGAGGTCATGGCAGCCAAAACAGCCTGGCTCGAAACCGCCAAAGCGAGCGGCAAGCCAATTCCCCTACCCGCTTATCGGCCATTGATTTACCAAATCCCGGCATAGCGACTGACGTAGAACCATAATCGCGATGAAGTATTCCAACATCTGTTCATGACTCAGCCGGGGACAGTTTATATCGTGGGGGCGGGGCCAGGAGCCATCGACTATCTCACCGTGCGGGGCTACGACCTCTTGCAGCGGGCTGAGTGCCTGGTGTACGACGCCCTGGTGGATGAGGGGTTGCTGGCGCTGTTGCCGGAGGGGTGCGATCTCATCGACATGGGCAAGCGCGGCGGCCAGCCCAGCCCCCCCCAGAGCGAGATCAACGAGCTGTTGGTCAAGCTATCCCTAGCCGGACGCTCGGTGGTGCGGCTCAAAAGCGGCGACCCCTTTATTTTTGGTCGCACCGCCGCCGAGGTGCAGGCCCTGCGGGAGGCGGGCTGCCCGGTGGAAGTTGTCCCCGGCATTTCCTCGGCCCTGGCGGCCCCGCTGCTGGCGGGCATTCCCCTTACCGACCCGGTGTGGAGCCACGGCTTTGGCGTGGTGACGGCCCACAACCCCGATCTGCTCGACTGGCCCACCCTGGCGCGCCTGCAAACCCTGGTGGTGCTGATGGGCAGCCGCCACCTGGAGGAGATCATCCAGCGTCTGCGCGCCAACGGCTGCCGGGGCGAACTGCCCGTGGCGATCATTCGCTGGGGGGGCCACGCCCAGCAGCGGGTGTGGGAGGGCACGCTGCTCACCATTGGCCAGGTGACGCGGGGCGAGACCCTGGCCCCCTGCGTAATTGTGTTTGGGGAGGTGGTGCGGCTGCGGCGGTATTTGGCAGCAGCCGACCCAGTTCAAACCTCAAACCTCAAACCTCAAAATTCTGGAGAGATCCCCGCAGCGGTACCTTCGCCCAGCAGTGCACCCTATGCACCCGACCACCCCATCACCCCATCACCCCATCACTCCCCTACCTCCTCCCCTCTCACCCAAAAGACCAGCCTGATCACCCGCGCGCCCGAGCAATCCAGCGCCTTTGCTGACCTGCTCACGGCCCAGGGGGCGACGGTGATCGATCTGCCCGCGCTGGAGCTGCGGCCACCGTCGAGCTGGGCGGGGCTGGATGCTGCGATCGCAGCCCTCCCCAGCTTCACCTGGCTGATGCTCACCTCGGCCAATGCGGTCAATTTCTTTGTCGATCGGCTGCTGGAGCAGGGGCGCGATCTGCGAGCCCTGGGCGGGCTCAAAATTGCCGTGGTGGGCCGCAAGACCGCCGCCATTCTCAAACAGCGGGGGCTGGTGCCCGACTTTGTGCCGCCCGACTTTGTGGCCGACTCGCTGGTGGAGCACTTCCCGGAGGCGGTGGCGGGCCAGCGGATTTTGTTTCCCCGCGTGGAGAGCGGCGGGCGAGAGGTGCTGGTGCAGGAGTTTACCGCCGCCGGGGCGACGGTGGTGGAGGTGGCGGCCTACGAGTCGGGCTGCCCAGCGGTGGCTGCCCCCAAGGCGCTAGAGGCTCTGAAAAATGGGAGGGTGAATGTGATCACCTTTGCCAGCTCTAAAACCGTGGTGCATACGGTGCAGCTGTTGGAGCAGGGGCTGGGCGCGGGCTGGCGCGAGGGGTTGCGGGGGGTTGCGATCGCAGCCATTGGCCCCAAGACCGCCGACACCTGCCACCGGCTGCTGGGCCGGGTCGATATTGAGCCCGCAGAATACACCCTCGACGGGCTCACAGAAGCCCTTGTGACATGGGCCAGCGCACCATCGGACTGACCGGCGGCATCGCCACAGGTAAATCGACCGTGGCCGACTACCTGGCGCGGCAACACCACCTGCCTGTGCTGGATGCCGATGTGTACGCGCGGCAGGCTGTGGAGCCGGGGTCGGCGGTGCTGGGGGCAATTGCCCACCGCTACGGCTCTAGCATTTTGCAGGCCGATGGCACCCTCAATCGAGGCCAGCTGGGCGAAATCGTGTTTAACGACCCCGCCGAAAAACGCTGGCTAGAGCAGCAGATTCACCCCGTGGTGCGCCAGTGCTTTGCGACGGCGATGGCAGAGCTGGGCGAGGCGGCAATCGTGGTGCAGGTCATTCCTCTACTGTTTGAGGCCAACCTGACCGACCAGGTAAGCGAAATTTGGGTGGTCAGCTGCCCCCTCGACCAGCAGCGCCAGCGGCTGATGGCCCGCAACGGCCTGAGCTGCGAGCAGGCCGACGCCCGCATCGGCAGTCAGCTGCCCCTGGCCGGTAAGGTGGCCCGCGCCGACGTGGTGATCGACAACGACGCCGACCTGCCGACCCTATTCCGCCGGGTCGATCAGGCGTTGCAGCAGCCCGCCCAGGGCCGCCGGGGCTAGGGCGCTATCGGCCTTGGCGCGGGCGGCGTAGGGGCTGCCCTGGGTGGGCCCCCGGTGGTGCAGCCACAGGGCGCAAAGGGTGGTGCGGGCCGGGGCTTGGGGCCAGAGTTTTTGGTGGTTAGACAGATCGAGCACGGTGGCCACATCGGTTTCGCGCTGGAGCCAGTGGCGCAGGGGGGCACTGTTGCTCGCCGCCCAAAAGGGGTCGAGCAGCACCGCGCAGCGCCCGCCGGGCCGCAGCAGCTGCAGGCTGCGCTCTAAAAACAGCCGCGACCAGTAGAGGCGCTGGTTGGGGCCCTCGCCGCGGCTGCTGTGGGGGTATTGCTCGGAGCGGCGCAGGTACTGCCCCAGCCAGGTCACCTGGCCCCGGTACTCGGCCCAGGCCAAAGCCAGGTCGGGGTCAATGGTGAGCACCGGCTGGTGGTTGTGCAAAAAGGTGGAAGGGGCCACCTGCTTGCGCTCAAACAGGGGGGCGTAGCGCTCGACAAACTCGGCCTGGGCGGGCTCCACCGCCCCCCGGGGCAGGTGGCTGAGCACCATGTCAAAGCCGCCCTGATCGCTCAGCCGCTGGTGAAAGTAAAACCCCCAGTGGAAGGGGTGGGCCGCTTCCACATCGGCCGGGCTGAGGGGGCGGGTGGGCCGGTCGCCGGCGGGGTCGGGCACCCGCAGGCCCAGCTGCTGGCTGCACTCGCTCCACAGCAGGTCGGTGAGCTTGCCCTGGGCAATGGCGTTGAGCTCGTCGAGGCGGTCGCGCAAAAAGTCGGCCTGGGCGTAGGCGGGCACGCTGCCCACTTCGGCCAGCAGCTGGGTTTGGCTGCGGTAGTGCTCCAGGCGCACCTGGCGCTCGGCCAGCACCGACTGGTAGCTGTCGGCCAGCAGCGGCTGGAGCAGGTTGCCCTGCAACGGGACGGCGGCGCTGGCCTTGCCCCCTCGCCGGGGCGGCACCTGGTCAAAGCGCTCGTCATCGACCCGCACCAGGCCCAGCAGCGCGTTGCCCTGGAGCAGGGTGAGGGTGAGGTCGGGCAGGCTGGCCAGTTCGGCGGGGTGGGTGGTGTGCTGCACCCCCTGCAACCACAGCCGCAGCCGCGCCAGCTCCACCGCCGGGGGCCAGAGGTCGAGGCCGTAGAGGGCGTGGGTGGCCAGGTGGCGGTATAGGCCCAAAGTGGGGCTGGGGGTAGCCCCAGGATGGGACGGCTGGGCCCAGGCCGGAATGGTTTTGGGCGAGTGCAGAGTTGCGATCGCGCGTAGCCCCTGGGCCAGATCGATCCACCGCTCCAGCGCCGCCACCAAAAAGCGGCCTGAGCCACAGGCCGGGTCCAGCAGGGTGAGCTGGCCCAGGTCGTGCAGCAGCGCCCCGGCCGCGCTGGGGGAAATGGTCAACAGCAGGTGGTCAAGGGTGCGGTAGCGCGGGCCGCCCAGGGCCTCGGCCCGGTCGAGCACCGTGGCGTCGAGGGTGCGATCGCACAGTGCCCCCAGCAGCGGCTCCGGCGTGGCCAGCCCCGGCCCCCCGTGGCCATTCACCGCCTGCTCCAGCAGCAGCCCCAGGCCCCGGTCGAGCCCCGCCGGGCAGGCCGCCATCAGGTCGGCCAGCCAGTTGAGGGCGGGCTCAAAGGCTGCGTCGGGCAGCGGCACATGGCCCCAGCGCTGATCCAGCTGCGCAAACCGAAACGGCCCCGTCGGCACAAAGGGCAGCACCCCCAACCGCTGAGTCAGAGCCGGGGCCCGCTCCTCGGCGGGCAGGGTAAACCCCTGCTGGCACAACGGCTGCAGCACCTGGCCAAAGAAACCATCCCGCCCCCGCTGCTGGCTCTGGCCAAACTGGTTGTGCAGGTACCACTCGTCGCCTCCCAGGTAGCCTCGCTGTTGCAGCGCCGCAATCGCCAGCAGCCGGGTCAGCAGCCGGGTGGCGTAGGGCAGGCGCTCGCCCCCCGGCACCGCCTTCAGCGCCTCGCTCAACGCCTGCCAGCTGTGGTGAAACCCCGCCACCAGAGAGGCCTCAAGGGGCTGCTCCACGGTGTTGAGCAAAGGGGCCAGGTCAGCGACAAAGGCCAGCCGGTCGCGGTGCAGCTGCCCCAGCCGCGCCGCCCAGCCGTAGGGCCCATCGCCCCGAATCGTCACCTGGGTACGCCAAGCGGGCCGCTCTGGGTCGCCATCGACCCAGCCCCACAGACTGCGCTCGCCGTCCTGCCCCAGGCGGGCCACCACCAGCCGGTTGGGCGCGGCCAGGGCCTTGATTTGCTTAACAGTCTCGCTGAAAGGCAGCGCCGCACCGCTGGCCGTGGTTACTTCTATGACCACGGCAGGCTCCCCCGCCGTGGGGCAGTGGGCCACCCCCCGAGCCTGCTGTGGCATCGCCCAGCCCGGCGGCGCGCCAGCCCGCCAGCCCAGATCAGACTCAAACAGCTCGCCCATCTCTGCGCGGGCCAGTCGGCGGCGCACCTGGTCTACGGTGGGGCCCATCGCCCCTAGGTCGAGGGCGACTGCTTGGCCGCCGTGGCGTAGTCGCGAAAGCGGTTGAGGTCGTCTTGCAGGGTTGCCTCCACCAGACGGCCCAGAAACAGCCCGTCCATCCATCTAATAACGGCGGGCACCGAGTACGACACGGTGAGCTTCACCGTTGACTGCCCATCCTTGCCGTAGAAGCGAATCGCCCCCCGGTTGGGCAATCCGTCGATCGCCTCCCACTGAATGATCTGGTGGGTAATCAGGTTGGTAATCTTAGAGCGCCAGGTAAACTCCAGGCCGCGCGACGCCAACTTCCACTCCGAGATTTCGGGGTCGGCGTCAGAGATTTTCACGGAGTCGATCCACTTCATCCAGCGGGGCATTTGCTCCAGGTCAGACCACAAATCCCAGGCGGCTTCCACCGGCACATCGACATCTACCAATACGCTGTGATCGAGCCATTCACCCATGGTTTACCCCTGCCGTTACGTTAGGCGGTGGCGGTGGCGTCCTCCTGCCCCGCCGCCGTGACCAGAGCCGAGCAAAACGCCCGCCAGCCCCAGCACTCGTCCTATTCTACCCCCATCTCCCCTACCTCCCTCACTCCCCATCTCTCCCCTACCTCCCCCATCTCTTCCCCATCTCCCCTACCCCCTTACTCCCTTACTCCCTT
>DATIVG010000317.1:0-2016 GCA_035466075.1 Nodosilinea sp.
CGAGCAATGAGCACAACACACCGAGTATTTTTCTCGGGACGCCGAGTTATCTGCTTTGGGCGCTGAGTAATCTGCTTGGGAGGCCGAGTATTTTTCTCGGGACGCCGAGTATTCTGCTTGGGAGGCCATGTATTCAGGATGAAGCCTGAGGAAATCCGGGGCGATCGCTCAGGCTGTGTGGCCATTTTCCACGCTCAACAACTACTCAAAGACAACCGTTTCCTGCTTTTGCAGCTGCTTTTTCTCGCGGGGGGTGAGCTTGCGGTGGCGGCCAGCCTCTTCCAGCCGCTGCTGCAAGCGCTCACGCTGGTCGATTTCGGGCAGTTTGAGCACAATGCCCGCCGCCAGCCAGTAGTACACATTCACCGGATCCACATCCAGGGGGTAGTAGTAGGGAAAGATGCTGATAAACAGCACAAACACCCACATAGACGCGCCGTAGCCCCGCAGGTTGGGGTCTTTGATGGAGCGGTAGGCTCTGAAGGTGGCGACGGTGAGGGTGAGGTACAGGGCCAGGGTGGCCAGCAGCCCCAGGGGGCCGATTTCGTACAGGAGCTTGGGGTGGTAGGTTTCGACCAGCTCGGTTTTGCCAAAAATGCGGGCGGCGTTGGTGGCGCGGCCCACGCCCCGGCCCAGGATGCCTTCCTGCTGTTGTTGGGCCCACTGAAACTGCTGGACAATAAATTCGTGGGGTGGGGAGGCGGCCCAGCGGCTCTCGAAGCTGGCCCAGCGTTCGTTGACCACCACTGGGTTTTGGGCCATAAACACGGTGAGAATCAGCCCCAGGCCAATGCCAATGGGAATAAACCGCTTGAGGTTGGCGACCTGGCCGGTGAGAATGAGCAGCCCGACGATGGTGGCCGGCACCAGGGCGAGGGCAATGCGCTGGCCGGAGACCACTGCCATCACCCCCACCGCCGCCCGCGAGGCCAGGCCGACGATGCGCCACAGGGGGCTGCGATCGCTAAATGCTGTACCAAAGGCAAAAAACCCGCTGGAGATCAAAAACCAGCCCCACTGCCAGGGCGCATTAAACGTGCCCGGCAGGCGAATCTGGCCCTGGGAGGGGGCGTAGAGCAGCGACCCGCCGACGAAACAGCGGGCTTCCAGGGAGGCTTTGAACAGGTCTTCGCCGGTGCCGATGGTGCCCGGGCAAAGGCCGGTTCTGAGCATTAAAAACTGCATGAAGCCGAGGCCGCAGCAGACCAAAATGAGCACCACTTGCAGGCGCAGCAAAAAGTAAACGTCTTCGCGATCGCGCAGCAAATAATAAATGCAGGGAATGATCAGCACGTAGCCGATCAGCACCTTGAGGCCCAGCACCCCAATGAGGATGGGCACTTCGCCCCCCGCCGCGTCGAGCTGCTGGCCGCCGTTGACCACCAGCAGGGTGAGGCCGCTCAGCCCCAGCAGCACCAGCAGCGGAATTTTGATCAGCGGTGGAATGATCAGCGGCTGCCGGGTGCGGCGGCAAAACTGCATGACCCCAATCAGCGCGGGGATATAGATGGCGTCTTTGGCCAGCTGCAAGATGCCGCTGCCCCCCAGGGCGTAGGTGACGGTGCCGCTAAAGGGCAGGTAGATGATCAGGCCGTAGATGGCCTGGCGCGGGTATTTGAAGGAGAGGGCAAGACCTGCGATCGCAACCACCGCCGCCAGCGCCAGCTTCGGTTCCCCCAGCAGCGCCAGCAGTACCCCCAGCAGCCCCGCCACAAACAGCGTTGCCGACAGATATTGAATCAAGGCCTGGCGCGCCTTTTGGGCCTGGCGCTTTTTCGCCCGCTCCTCTTTGCGGCTGAGGGTGGGAGCTGGCGGGGCCTCAGCTTTGTTGCTTTTACCTCGCCGCCGGGGCCGAGGCGCTGTTGCTGGGGGCGGAGAGGTATCGGTCACGGTAGGGGAAAACGCAGCGAACTTTCACCGCCAGCGTAACCTCTGAGCCAGCTCGCTGAGGCATCACCCATATAGATCAATTTTTCGGCCTCGTACTGCCGCCTCATTTTGGATGTAGAAGCAGCT
>DATIVG010000318.1:0-3584 GCA_035466075.1 Nodosilinea sp.
AGGGGCAGCCCATGCCCACCATCAGCTGATAGCGACCCGCCTCGGGAGGATAAGCACCGCCCGGTGTCACCCCCTGACGAAACTCGCTCTCGGGCCGCTGATAGTCACCATCCTGGCTGCGGGGGGCCATCTGCCCCATCATCGTCTGCCACAGCGTCGTCCAGATCTGTTTGGCGGTGCGAATCAGCAAACCCGGCGGGAGGCCAGCCATAGAATCGTTACGGTAGGGAATGCCTTCACTATACCGAAGCCCCCAAGACTTCCTCCTGGGCGCAGCAGCCGGGCTGCGGTTGAGAACCATGCTGGCGCGCTGGTTCGCGGCCGCGCCGAGACAGCGGCAGTTTGAAATACCCTCTGTACCCTGCAAAGGGGGCACGCAAGGGGGGCATGCACAAGAGGCCAGGGTAAAGTTACCCTGACCTCTTATCTACCGGCCTATGGATGGGCTGCCCCTGAAACCAGGGCTACCGCCTCCGCTCTAGCAATCGTAGTAGAGAGCCAGTTCGTAGGGGTGGGGCCGCAGGCGCATGGGGTTGACTTCGTTGTCGAGCTTGTACTCGATCCAGTTGCTGATGAAGTCTTCGGTGAACACGCCGGTGCTGGTCAAGAAGCTGTGGTCGGCTTCCAGGGCCTTGAGGGCATCCAGCAGCGAGCCGGGGGTGGACGGAATCTTCGCCAGCTCCTCGGGGCTGAGGTCGTAGATGTCCACATCCAGCGGGTCGCCGGGGTCGATCTGGTTTTTGATGCCGTCGATGCCCGCGCAGAGCATGGCGGCAAAGGCCAGGTAGGGGTTGGAGGTGGCATCGGGGCAGCGGAACTCCAGGCGCTTGGCCTTGGGGTTGTCGCCGGAGAGGGGAATGCGCACCGAGGCGGAGCGGTTGCCCTGGGAGTAGGCCAGGTTGACCGGCGCTTCAAAACCGGGCACCAACCGCTTGTAGGAGTTGGTGGTGGGGTTGGTCAGCGCCAGCAGGGCGGGGGCGTGCTTGAGAATGCCGCCGATGTACCACAGGGCCATTTGGCTCAGCCCGGCGTACTGGTCGCCCGCGAACAGGGGCTCACCGTTGTTCCAGATCGACTGGTGGGTGTGCATGCCGGAGCCGTTGTCGTTAAACAGGGGCTTGGGCATGAAGGTGACGGTTTTGCCCCACTTCTTGGCGACGTTTTTGATGCAGTACTTGTAGATCATCAGCCAGTCGGCGGCTTCGATCAGCCGACCAAAGCGAATGCCCAGCTCGCACTGGCCGCCGGTGGCCACTTCGTGGTGGTGCTTCTCGATGGGGACGCCCAGCTTGGCCATGGTCAGCAGCATTTCGCTGCGCATGTCCTGGGAGGTGTCGGTGGGGGCGACGGGGAAGTAGCCCTCTTTGTAGCGGGGCTTGTAGCCGAGGTTGCCGCCCACTTCTTCGCGGCCAGTGTTCCAGCGGCCCTCAACGCTATCGACGTAGTAGTAGGCCGAGTGCTCGGTCTGGTCGAAGCGCACGTCGTCAAAGATGAAAAACTCAGCCTCGGGGCCAAAGAAGGCGGTGTCGCCCAGCCCGGTGGACTTGAGGTACTCGATGGCCTTAGTTGCGATCGCACGGGGGCAGCGAGAGTAGAGTTCGCCGGTGCGGGGCTCCTTGATGGTGCAGATCATGCTCAGGGTCGGCTCCGCCATGAAGGGGTCGAGCCAGGCGGTGTCGGGGTCGGGCACCATCATCATGTCCGACTCGTTGATGGCCTTCCAGCCGCGGATGCTGGAGCCGTCAAAGGCTACCCCATCGGTAAAGCTGCTCTCGTCAATCTGGCTCTTGTGCAGGGTGAGGTGCTGCCAGATGCCGGGCATGTCAATAAATTTCAGGTCGATTAACTCAATGCCGTCATCCTCAATCCATTTCAGGATGTCTGCTGGGGTTGCCATGAACTACTCCTTAGCCTCGTTTAGCGTTCAAACTTCGGTAAAACCGATTTAACTCATCAGCCGATAACGCCCGGCCCCGACGGACCGCTGCCCTGGGGCAAAGCTGCGTCAGACCGGCTCTATTCACACCGCTCGACCGGCGCGGGCATACCAACCCTGCTGGTTTCACAGGCATCAGCTCATCTGCATCATCCTAGGGAGAGGGGTTGGCCCGTTTTGTATCACCTACTACTTTTTGTCAGGGAAAGCTCACAAATGCCCAGCGACAGACCATGATGTTTTGTAACAATTCGCTCATAAAGCCCCGGCTCGGGCGGGCTGGGGCGACCCAGGGGTAAAGCCCCCGTGGTAGACTTCTTCGAGAATAAAGCCTGGTGTTTACCGGGGTTCGGGCCATTGGGCTAGAGCCTTGAGCCAGGGGGGGCAGCCGAGAGTCTGCCGCCGCTTATAAAATGCTGTTTGCCAAGTGAGAGTTGGGAGAAACCACCTATGCGGGACGCTGTCACCACGCTAATTAAGACCTACGACAACACCGGACGCTACCTCGACAACAGCGCCCTCGACTCTATTAAGTCCTACTTCGACAGCGGCCTGGATCGCATCAAAGCAGCCGCTGTGATCAGCGCCAACGCGGCGGGCATTGTCAAAGAAGCAGGCATCACCCTGTTTGCCCAGGTGCCGGAGTTGATTCGCCCCGGCGGCAATGCCTACACCACCCGCCGCTACGCCGCCTGCCTGCGCGATATGGACTACTACCTGCGCTACGGCAGCTACGCCCTGGTGGCCGGCAACCCCGACGTGCTCGACGAGCGGGTGCTCACCGGCCTGCGCGAAACCTACAACTCCCTGGGCGTGCCCATTGGCCCCACGGTGGTGGGCATCAACATCATGAAAGACATCGTCAAGGCCAAGGTGCAGGAAGCGGGCATCGCCAATCCGGCGGTGGTGGACTACCCCTTCGACTACATGACTCGCTCCCTGAGCGAAATCAGCATCTAGGGGCTGGCCCAGGAGCCGGGAGGTGGCGACTAGCCAGGGCCATCGCGTGACCGCCCTGCCCCTGGCTTTGGGAATAGACTTTGGCACCTCTGGGGTGCGTGCCGCTGTGGTTGACCCGCAGCGGCACGCACCCCAGAGGCATTTGTGCTGGCAATACCGCCAGGGCTACCCGGCCCTACCGGCCCCAGAGAGCTGGCGGCAGGCATTGTTTGCTGTTTTGGGGGCACTCCCCAACGACCTGCGGGAGCAGGTGGGGCGAGTGGCCATCGACGGTACCTCGGCCACGGTGCTACTGTGCGATCGCACCGGCACCCCCCTCACCGCGCCGTTGCTCTACAACCACCCCTGCCCCGCCGCCCTGGGTGCGGTCAAAGCCCTGGTGCCCGCCCACAGTGCCGCCGCCAGCGCCACCTCCAGCCTGGCCAAGCTGCTGTGGTGGCAGCAAACCCTGCCCTCTGCCACCTGGAGCCAGGCCGCCCACCTGCTGCACCAGGCCGACTGGCTGAGCGCCCAGCTCCATGGCCAGTGGGGCATCAGCGACTACCCCAACAGCCTCAAGCTGGGCTACGACGTCGGTGCATTGCGCTATCCCGACGGCCTGTTAGGGCAGCCCTGGAGCCCGCTGCTGCCCCAGGTGATCGCCCCAGGGCAGACGATTGGGCCGGTGACGGCGGCAATTGCCCAGCAG
>DATIVG010000319.1:0-4052 GCA_035466075.1 Nodosilinea sp.
TCGGAGTGTATGCTCGAAGTTCGAAGAGTTTTTTAAACTCCAGGGTGTTTTCGTACCACCGGTCGGTGTACTCCGTCTCTAAGCGCTGCTTAGATGTGCTGGGCAGTCTGGTTGGGCTGATGTTTTTGGGGATTGTCGCTATCCCGGTGGCGCTCGCCATTGGAATGGACAGTCCAGGGCAGGTCTTTTTTTGCCAGCAGCGGTGCGGGCTGGGGGGGAGGCTCTTTAACTTGTACAAGTTTCGCTCGATGGTGGTGGATGCTGAGGCGCTGAAGCATTTGGTCACCAACGAGAGTTCAGGGCATATTTTCAAAAATGCGAATGACCCCAGGGTGACTCGCGTGGGCCGATTTTTAAGAAAAACCAGTTTGGATGAGTTGCCTCAGTTTTGGAACATTTTTCGTGGGGAGATGAGCCTGGTGGGGACCCGCCCGCCCACCCTCGACGAGGTGCAGCACTACAGCGAGCGCCACTGGCAACGGCTGCGGGTCAAGCCCGGTTTGACCGGGGAGTGGCAGGTGGCAGGACGCTCGAATATCAAGGATTTTGAGGCGGTTGTCGATCTTGACTTGAGGTATCAGGCGGCCTGGACAATCTGGTATGACCTGCTGCTGCTGTGGCGCACTCTGCGGGTGGTGGTGATGCGGCTGGGCTCCTGCTAGAGCCGGGTTGGCCGTCCCAGGAACGCAGATGGTTGGCTGGCCAACTGATGCTGGCGGCGACGATGGTTGGCGGGCGGACAGGCGGCTAACTTGTGGTCGAAGCCAGCCGCTGGAAGACTATTTGGGGATCGTTGAAACCCTGGCTGTCTATGGACTAAAGCAGTGTAGAAAAAGATTTTTTAGGTTTGAATCCGTTTTTTTGGCTCGCCCGTACAGGCTTGCGACCGGTTTAAATTTTTGGTTTTGGGCACCGAAAAAGGTGCTGCGATCGCACCCCCCTGGGCCAGCGATTGACTGGGGTTGGTTGGCGGAGTGGGTTTATTTATTTCCATGAGAAAACCAGTTTTAACAATTTTTTATCAGTTTGATCCCTGGCGGTCGTCCATTGGGGGAATTCAGACTGTGGTGCGCAACTTTATTAAGTTTGCCCCAGCGGAATTTGAGGTGCGGCTGGTGGGCATTGACTCTGGCCGCGACGGGACAGTGGGGGAGTGGCAAACCCGAGAGCTGGCGGGCAAATCAGTGGCGTTTTTCCCGCTGTTTTGGCGGGGCGATGACGATCGCCGTCGCCCGGTGCCGACCTCTTTGCGCTACGCCCTGGGGCTGTGGCGGCGGTCGTTTGCCTCTGACTTTATGCATTTTCACCGCCTAGAGCCGACCCTGTTTACCCAGCGGTGGCCGGGGCAAAAAACGCTGTTTGTGCACAACGATATCTACCAGCAGATGCGCTCGGAGGAGGTCAACGGCATTCTGTGGCAGCGGTTTCCGGGCCTTTATTTTGGTTTAGAAAAGCGGCTGCTGCCGCAGTTTGAGCAGATTCTCTCCTGCAATTCGGAGTCCACGGCGCTGTATCAGCAGCGCTACCCGCAGCTGGCCTCGCGCATTGCCTACGTGCGCAACAGCTTTGACGGCGATATTTTTTGCCCGGTGGCCCCGGCCCAGCGCCAGTGGCTGAGGCGGCAGCAGGCCCTGGCCCTGGGGCTGGCTGAGGACACGCAGTTTTTGCTGTTTGCCGGGCGGCTGCATCCGCAAAAAGACCCGCTGCTGCTGCTGCGATCGCTGGCCCACCTGGCCGACCCCAGGGCCCATCTGCTGGTGGCGGGCGACGGTGAGCTGCGGGCGGCCATGGTGGCCGAGGGCGACCGGCTGGGCCTGGGGGGCCGCTTTACCCTGCTGGGGCCGCTGGGGCAGTCGGAGTTGGCCAATCTGCATCGGCTGGCCAGCGTGTTTGTGCTGACCAGCGCCTACGAGGGGCTGCCCCTGGTGGTGCTGGAGGCGCTGGCCTGCGGCACGCCGGTGGTGACCACCGACGCCGGGGAAACCCCGCGCCTGCTGGGGGCTGGCTGTGGGCTGGTGTGCTGCGATCGCACCCCCGCCACCATCGCCGCCGCCTGGCAGACCGTGCTGCGGCAGCCCGACCAGTTTCCCAGCCAGGCCTGCACCCAAAATGCCCGGCCCTACAGCGCCAAAACCGTCGTTGAGGGCGTTTACGACGACATGCTGCGCCGCTGGCCGGGCCACCACCTGGCCACCGCTCAACCTGCATCCACCTAGGGGAGTTTGATGAAAATTGCAGTTATTGGCTCCAAAGGGCTACCGCCTGGCCAGGGCGGCATTGAGCACCACTGTGCCGAGATCTATCCGCGCCTGGTGGAACAGGGGCACCAGGTGGTGCTGTTTGGCCGCGCCTCCTATCAACAGCAGCCCCAGCGGCGCTACTTTTACCGGGGGGTGCGGGTGGTCAACCTGCCCTCGATTCCGCTGCGCGGGGTAGACGCCTTGGCCAACTCGGCGGTGGCGGCGGTGGCGGCCAGCCTGGGCGGCTTCGACATCGTGCATTTTCACGCCCTCGGGCCCTCGCTGTTTACCTGGGTGCCGCGGCTGCTGGCCCCCAGGGCACGGGTGGTGGTGACCTGCCACGGGCTCGACTGGCAGCGCTCGAAGTGGGGCAAGCTGTCGAGTCAGCTGATTTTGTGGGGCGAGCGGGCGGCGGTGCGCTACGCCCACACCATTGGCGTGGTCTCCGAGGAGCTCCAGCAGTACCTGAGGGCAACCTACGACCGCGACTCAACCTACATCAGCAATGCCCCGGCGGTCTACGCAGCGGGGGATACGGGCGCGGCCTTTAGCCAGCGCTACGACCTGGAGCCCCGGCGCTACATCGTGTTTTTGGGCCGCATGGTGCCCGAGAAATGCCCCGACCTGCTGATTCGAGCCTTTCAGCAGCTGCGGCCCCAGGGCTGGCAGCTGGTGTTGGTGGGCGGCAACAGCGACACCGGCAGCTACATCGACAACCTCAACCGGCTGGTGGGCAACGACCCCGCCATTCACTTTACCGGCGAGCTGCACGGCGAACAGCTGGCGGAGGTGGTGCGGGGGGCGGGGCTCTTTGTGCTGCCCTCGGAGGTGGAGGGGCTGCCCCTGGCCCTGCTGGAGGCCATGCGCGAGGGAGTGCCCGCCCTGGCCAGCGACATTCCGGTGCACTGCCAGCTGCTGGGGGAGGGCCGGGGCCTGCTGTTTCAGCGGGGCAGCGTGGACAACTGCGTGGCGGCCCTCAACTGGGCCACCCAAAACCCGACCTCCCTGGGGGCCATGGCCACCAAGGCCCAGGGCTATGTGCAGCAGCACCACAGCTGGGACCAAATTGCCGAGGACTGGCTGCGGGTCTACGGCAATCTGGTGGGTGAGCCAGTGCTGGCTGCACCGATTCGAACGATTCGATCGTAAGGAGACCTGACAATGCCTGCTTTAGACACCCCCGGCATGGACAGTCCCAGCTTAAAGGTGCCCCTGGACACCAGCCAGCGGCGGATTGTGATTCGCCTGTGCGGGGCCATGACCGCAGACAGCGCCGCCCAGGTCAGCACCCAGGTGCAGGCGGCACTCCAGGGGGATGACAGCGCCCCCCTGTGGATCGACATGAGCCGGGTCGATCTGATCGACAGCACCGGGTTTTCGGCCCTGCTGGCCGCCTACAGCCTGGCCCAGCAGCGGGGGCGAGCGGTGGTGCTCTACCAGGTGACGCCGCCGGTGCGGCTGATTTTAGAACTCACCGGCCTCGACCAGCGGCTCAACCTGGTGCCCACGCTGCTGCCGCCCGCCGCCCCCGAGCCGGGCCCATGAACGAGGTATTCTGAGCATGATCTTGAGCGTGACTGTACGCACCCTGTTGCACCCCGAGGGCGATTTCCTATGACCCAACCCTTTAAGGCCTGTATCGTATTGGGCACCCGACCGGAGGCGATCAAACTCGCGCCGGTGATTCAGTGTTTTCGCCAGTGCCCTGACTTTGACACCCAGGTGCTGCTCACCGGCCAGCACCGCGAAATGGTGGATCAGGTGATGGCGCTGTTTGACCTCAGCGCCGACGGCGATCTGGCGATTATGCAG
>DATIVG010000320.1:0-10713 GCA_035466075.1 Nodosilinea sp.
TCCAGAGGCAAATCGATATTTAATTTCGTTTGCGTCCCTTGCGCCATTTCTGTTGATATAGCCATAGCCATGCTGGTTAGGACACTCAGAAATCCCAAAAACGTTCAAACGTTTGAACGTTCGCCTGAAAAATGTCTCAACTCTACTGGCTACTGCTATGACCAATAAAGCGAATGAACCATTAGGGAGCATGAGGAAATTGCAGTTTGATACCGAGTTTGGTGCCTAGCCTGAATAATTCACGAAAGGTTAAATAGGGACAGAAAGCCGTAACCTACCACTTACTCATCGCGAGCTTCTCCATGGTGGTGCGCGGGTGGGTCGGGGTGGTCGACTACGGTGCAGGGCTGCGGCCAATAGCCACGAACCCACCCTACAGATAATTTTGACCTCAGCCTATATTCCTAAAATTTCCTAGTCGTAGGCATGTCGGCGGTGCTTGATCAGCAAAATAATCACCTCTGCCACATCGTCATCAATGCGGTAAACAATACGGTAGTCCCCTATGCGATAGCGGTAACGTCCCGACAGTTCTCCCTTCAAAGCTTTGATGTTGGGGTGTTGATGCGGGTTTTGCTCTAGGGTTTCAAATGCTCTGGCTAAACGCTTGGCCAGCGAAGTATCTGCCGACTGATAGAACTTAGCCGCCCCTTTGGTCAGCCTAACCTTATACATCGCTGCGCAAAGCTCGCCAGTCGGTTAGCGCGTCTGAATTGGCCTCTTGTTCAGCGGCATCCAGTTCAGCCACAAATCCTGGAATCGCCAAAAGCTCTGCTGTAGCGTCGCTGTTTTCGCGCTCTACCAGATACGAGAGAAAATCTAACACCACCGCCAGTCGTGCTTGGGAAAGCTGCTCGACGTAGCGATAGATCTGTTCACGCGTATCTGAAGAGTTCAGCATGGGCCGCTCGCCGCATAGGATGGTTTCATTGTAAAACGATCCAGATTGCGCATTCGGCTAGCATCTGTAGAGTGGGCCAGGCGGCCCATAGTGAGAGGCCACCCTACAAATGGTTTTGGTGCGGATTTAGGGGGACCCGGCTGGGCATGGTTGGTCGCACCAGCATTGCCGGCATTGCTCAGAGCAATCTCCCAGCGCTGGTCAAGCTGCCGCAGGCCGCCGCCGGGCTAGCGATCGCCTACCTCGCCCACCTCGCCCACCAACGCCGTTTCACCCTCTCCGTAGGCGCGAATGTTGCGGCTGAGACTGCCAAAGTCAAAGGCCTCGGTTTTGCCGCCCTGGGCCTGGAGCTGAATCCACACCAGGCAGATCAGCGTTGATACCACAATGGGGGCGGCAAAGCTAACCAACAGATCGCCCGCGAAGGGCAGCCCATTCCAGGGGCTAAAGTCGGGCCGGGGAAAGAAGAGGGCCCCGGCGGCAATGGCGGCCACCGCACTCCAGAACGCCATGGTGCCGGTCAGCCGCCGCGAGTAGAGGCCAAACAGCACCGGGAACAGCGCCCCGGCGCAGACCAGATCGGCCAGCAAAAACAGGTACAGCACGTTGTAGCCCCGCGCGGCGATCAAAATGGCCGGAACCCCCACCACTACCGTCAGCACGCGGGTGATGCGCAAAATGCCGCTGGCCGGTTTGTGGGGAAAGATCCGCAGCAGGTCGGTGGTGAACACGCTGGCGATGCCGTTGAGCAGGGAGTCGAGGCTGCTCATCACCAGGGCCAGCACCAGCACCAGCACCGCAATGCTCACCCAGCCCGGCAGCTCCAGCGCTTGCATGAGGGAGAAAAAGGCGCGGTCGTCGTTGTAGCCAAAGTGCATGGCGAGAATGCCCAGCAGCCCGGCAATAAACAGCATGGGCAAAATCACCAAAAACGAGCCCAAAAACGAGCGCCGCACCACCTGATCGCTCTTGCAGGCGTAGACCCGCTGCCAGTTGCTCTGGTTAAACATTTCGGCGGCGATCACCGCGATCACCAGGGTGGCCCCAAACTTAAGGCCGGGGCCATTGGCCAGGCTCAGCAGCTCGGGGGCGGTCTGGGTGACGGGAGCGATAGCGGTACCCCAGCCGCCCAGGGCCACCACCGCAATGGCAAAGCTCAGCAGCAGCAGGGGCACAATCACCGCAAACTGAATGGCGTCGGTAAAGATGGTCGCCTCCAGGCCGCCGACCAGGGTGTAGGCAAACACCGCGACCATGACCAGCAGGGCGGTAAGCCAGAGGGGTACCCCGGCCAGCAGCTCAACGGCTTTTGCGATCGCAGTTAGCTCCGCCGCCAGGTACACAAACATGTAGAACACCACAATGGCCAGGGTCAGCTGATACATGGCCCGGCCAAAGCGGTGCAGCACATACTCATTCAGCGAGTGGCCCGCGGGCATGAGAAACCGCATGCGGGTGCCCATAAAGGCAAACAGCGCCGCCGGGGTAGCCTGGCCAATGCAGTAGCCGACAATGCCCGCCACGCCGCTGGTCGCCCCCACCTCGGGGGGGCTAAACAAAATCCACGCGCCCATGGCCGAGGCCACAATGGTGGCCAGGGCCATGCCGGTGCCGACCCGGTTGCGGTTCACCATGTAGTCTTCCAGGCTAATGGTGTGGCGGCTGGCCTGGAGCAGCCCCACCAGCGTAAAGCTGGCCACCGTAATTAACGTCACGGCAATCGCCGTTGCACTCAGGGTCATGGCACAACTCACCTCGTGAGGGTTGGGTGGTTGCTAGGGGGTGATTAACTCGCAGAACAGGGTTAGGGGTAAGGCCGAGTGCAGTCGAGATTTCGGCAGCTATAGCGGGGGGGGCAGCCTGGGGCCGCTGACCGCCCGTCGTTCTAGAGCCCCTCATTCTAGACAGGGCTTCAAACTAGAAAGGTCTTCAAGACGCCTATAGGCTCGTCGTTTCGGTGCGTGACCTCCATCAACGCTTTCCTCCGCTGGCATTAACCAGGTCAGGTTCTGAGGGTATGATCTCAGCCCGATTGCTCGGACACCCCTAGCTTGCTGGCATCATACCACTGTCAATCGCCCGCGGTTTGCTGCACCCAGCGGGCGACGCCCTCGGCCAGGGTGTCGGCCAGCGCCGCCTGGGCGGCGGGGTCGGTGACCCACTCAAACTCGTCGGGGTTGATCATAAAGCCCAGCTCCAGCAGCACCGCCGGGGCGACGTGGGGGCGGGTGAGGGCCAGGTTGTTCCAAAACACGCCGTAGGAGGGGCGCTCTAGCTCGGCCACCAGGTGGTCGTGCAAAAACTGGGCCAGACTGTGGGACTGGGTGTTGAACCAAAAGGCGCCAATGCCCGCCGTGGTTTCGGCGTCGCCGCCGTCGGGCAGGGCGTTGTAGTGAATGCTGAGGGCCAGGGTGGGCTCCACCTGGTTGATCTGGGCGGGGCGGTCGTTGACGGGGAGGGTGCTGTCGTCGGTGCGGGTCATGACTACCCTGGCCCCGCGGGCCTCCAGGGCCTGGCGCAGCAGCAGGGAGACCGTCAGGTTAACGGCCTTCTCGGGGGTGCCATCGGGGCCGCGCGCCCCCAGCTCGTCGCCGCCGTGGCCGGGGTCAACCAAAATGGTGGTGCCCGCCAGGGGGCCAGCGCCCTGTAGGGCCGGGGGCTGGCGCAGCGATAGCACCAGGGTGCTGCCCTCGTAGCGCAGCTTGTAGCCCCACTGCTGGGCGGTTTTGAGGTGGATGCGGTACTCGACCTGGTCGGGGGGCAGCGGCGACCAGTCGAGCCGCTCCACCAGCCCGTCGGCGGTGACGTAGATGGTGTCGGTCTGGGGCACGGTGTTGTGCAGGGTGAGGGTGAACTGGTCGGTGTCCTGCCGCACGCTGACCGGCACCGGCACCTCCAGCGGGAAGTACAGCTCAGTCCAGCCGGGAACCTGGCGGGAGGTGACGCCGCGAATGCGCGATCGCACCCCCGCTGCCCCCGCCACCGGCTGGGTCTCCGCCGCGCGAATCCAGCCGCCGTAGTCCAGCCGCAGCCAGTCGCCCTCCCGCCCGGTGACGCGGGCGCGGGTGCCCTGGGGCAAGGGCGTCAGGCGCGAGTAGTCGGTGCTGGGGCCGCTGCGGGCCACCCCGGCGGGCACCGTCACCGCCACCACCTCAACGGCGCTGGGGTTGAGAATGCTGTAGCTACCTGGGGCCGGAGCCATCACGGTATCGCCCCCCTGGCTGAGTCGGTAGGTGGGCTGCCCCAGATCGCCCGGCGTCTCGGCCCTAAAGCAGCTTTCGTAGCGGGTGGGGCCCGCCGTGGGCTGGGCCTGGTCGATCAGCACCGCCGAGTTGGGCGGCAGGGTCTGCGCCCCCTGGGGCAGCAGCTGGTAGGTCTGCCCGGCCAGGCTGGCGCTCACGGTGGCGCTGGCTGGGGCGCTGGCCGGGGCGCTGGCCCCCAGGCACACCCAGTCGCCGGGGGCCAGGGCTGTATCCACCGCCGGCAGCAGCGAGCCCTCGGCAAAGCCCAGGGTGGCGGGCAGCGACGGCCCCGGTGCCACCCGCGTCACCGTAATCACCAGGGTCTGGTCGCCCTGGGTCAGGGTAAAGGTGTTGGGGCCCAGGGCCAGGGGGCGCGAGGGGGCAAAGTGCCCGGCCCCACTGCGCTCGGCAATTGGTTCGCCGTTGATCAGCACGGGCGAGTCGGCCGCCCCGGTGCCAATCAAAAAAATCTGTGCCGCCGTGGTCTGGTGGCCGTCGGGAGGGTACACCACCTGGAGCGCGGTCTCTGCTCTGGCCACGGTCGTCATCGCCGCTGTACCTAGCCCGACCAGGGCGACTGTACCCCATCCCCACTGCGCCATAGCTGGTTTTACCTGGTGCGATCGCTACTTCGCCAGTCTACGCCTCCGGGCAGCGTTCTCCAACCCCTGCGCCCTCGCTCCCGCGCCTAGCCAGCGCCCCCAGGGCACCTACAGCGACTCGCCCAGGCCCTGGTTCCAGTCTTCGCCCAGCTGAATGGTGATGTCGGAGTTCAGCGCGCCGGTGCTCTCCACCCTCACTTCGCCAATGCCCAGGTAGCGGTGCACCACCTCGGCGGTGGCACCATCCCCCCGCTGGGCCACAATGCGGCTGATTGGCAGCGGCTCGTTCAGGGTTTTATCGACAAACACGTTGGAATAGCCGCTGTCCCGCAGGGCCTTGGTGAGGGCCTGCACCGCCACCGGGTTGTTGGTGCTGTCTTGAATGGCCACCCGCACCTGGCTGGGAATGCTGGTGCTGGCCACCCGCTGGGTGCCATAGCCAAAGTACTGATCGACCATGCCGTCGATGTCGGTGTAGCTGGGCAGCCAGTAGCTGAGGCTATAGTCCTGGGGGCGGCTAAAGGTGCCCGGCAGCATCAGCATCTGCACGTTGGAGCGGTTGATCTGGGCCCCGTAGCCCACCAGGGCCAGCAGTTCTTCCACGGTGAGGTTGGTGTCCACGTTGGACTGAATCACCGACAAAATTTTGGGCAGTCGGGTAATGGTCGCCGGGTTGAGGGCCTGGTCGGCCATGGCCCGCATAAACATCTGCTGGCGCTGAATGCGGCCAATGTCGCCCTGGGCATCGTAGCGGAAGCGCAGAAATTGCAGCGCCTGGTCGCCGTTGAGGGTCTGCTCGCCCGCCTTCAGGTTGATATAGAGGTGCTGGCTGTCGTCCTGGTACTTCATGTCCTGGGGCACGTTTACCGTTACCCCGCCGACGGCGTCAATCAGCTTTTCGACCCCCTGCACGTTGATGCGCACGTAGCGGTCGATGGCCACCCCCCCCAGCAGATCGCTGACCGACTCCGCCGTCAGGGCCGGGCCGCCCTCGCGGTTGGCCTCGTTGAGTTTGGTCAGGCGGCCGCGCACGTAGGTGCGGGTGTCGCGGGGCAGCGACAGCACCACCAGCTGCTCGGTCTGGGGGTTAAACCGCAGCAGCAGCATGGAGTCGGAGAGGCCATCAAAGGAGTTGACCAGGGCGTGGTAGCCCAGGCCTTGCAGCTCAGGGGGCACCTCGTCTACGTCCGACGACAGCACCTTAACCCCCAGCACCAAAATGTTGACCGGGCGGTTGAGGCGGGGCAGGCGCAGGCTCCCGCTCGACGAAATCGCTTCATCCTGGTTGAACATGTTGGCTTCGTCGGAGCTCAGCGGCTGCTGCATCAGCGGTGCCGCCGACAGCGAAACCGCCAGCAGCGCCCCGGCCACCCCCGACACCCCGGCCACCCCGGCCAGGGCAATGCCCACCCCCAGCAGGCGGGGAATGCGACGCCGCTTTTTCGGCGGCTTGCCCTGGGGTGACCGACTCTGTAACTGTTGGGGGTTGCGTTGCGACACCAGAGACCTCAGAAGGCGATAGCCGTGAATCGTGAGACAGGCGGGCCCTCCAAACGGGTGACCCACAAAAATTTAGCTGCATGGTAACAGCAATTTAGCCCGCCGACCCACGTAATATAGGCCAGCCGCAGGAATTTAAGTTAACTTTTTTAGCTTCTGATTGGGCCCAGGGTGGGGCCCAGGGGCTGGACCTAGGGCAGTCGCTTGCTCAACCCGCTAAACCCCGGCAAATTGACCGATTTGCCCTGGAGCAGACGCACCATCAAGATCAAGTTGGTGAGGGTGTAGCCGGTGGTCACCAGGGTATTGCTAATCAGCAGCCGCAGCGACAGCCCTGGGGCCAGGTGGCTGCCAGCGCTGAGCATGCCGTAGGTAATCACCCAGGTGAGGGCCAGGGTCACCACCAGCCGACTCACGGCCAGCTCCTGGCGGCTGCCCTGCTTTTGCCACAGGCTGTAGAGGGCGGGCACCACCCCGAAGATAGGCACCAGATAAAGGGTTAACTTCAGGCGTTCGAGGGTTTCGCCGGAGGCGGGGCTGGCTTTTTTCATAGGGGCTGGGCCCAGGGCCACAGGGAAAAACAAAGGGTAAGGCTATGCCCAGATTATGCCCTAACCGGCTGGCCCCCGTGTACTGGGCGGCCCGTGAGAAGAGCCAGCGGCTACTCGGTGGCAATGATGTGAATGTCTACGTTGGGGTGCGATCGCATCAGCCGCTGCACGATCGATCCCTGGAGCAGCAGTTGCCAGCGCGATCGCTGGGTCTCGCCCAGCACCACCTGGGTAATGTGCTGGGCTGCCGCCACCTGAGCCACGGCCCCCAGCACATCCTCCGCCTCAATGCGGATAAACTCGCCCTCAAACTCCTGGCAGAGCTGTTTGCAGGTTTCAATGTGGAGCGCCTCGGGCTTGGAGAGAAACCGATGGGGATGGGCAACAAACAGCACAAATAGCCGCCCATTCATCTGGCTGGCAATCCGGGCTCCCCGCCGCAGCAGTTGAATAGCACCGGGGTTGGTGGATACACACACCAAAATGCGTTCTTGAATGTTGCAGTAGGCCTGGGAATGGGGATCGCGCCCATTTTCTTCAATGTTGTTGGCCACCTCGCGCAGGGCCAGTTCCCGCAGGGCTACCAAGTTGCGGCGCTGAAAGAAATTTTGCAGCGCCTGGTCGATTTTGGCCGGGGCGTAGATCTTGCCCTCCTGCAACCGCTCTTGCAGGGTTTCAGGGGTGACGTCGATGACTACCACCTCATCCGCTTCGTCGAGCAGGCGATCGGGCACCCGTTCGCGCACCACCACCCCAGCAATTTTGTGCACCAGGTCATTCAGACTCTCCAGGTGCTGAATGTTGATGGTAGAAAACACATCAATCCCTGCCGCCAAAATCACCTCCACATCTTGATAGCGCTTCTCCCGCAGAGAGCCGGGGACATTGGTATGGGCCAGTTCGTCAACGAGCACCAGCTGCGGGCGACGGGCGATAATACCTTGGGTATCCATTTCCATCAGGGTGCGCCCTTGCCAGGTCAGCGGTTTCAGAGGCACTTGCTCCAGCCCGACAGCTTTTTCGGCGGTGTCTGCTCGTCCGTGGGTTTCTAGCAGCCCAATGACCACATCAAACCCTTCCTGCTTGAGCTGCTGCCCTTCCTCCAGCATGCGGTAGGTTTTGCCCACGCCAGGAGCCATACCGATGAAGACCTTGTGCTTGCCTCGGCGGGGGGAGGAGGGGGACGGGGTGGGGGGTACATGGAAGGGGGGTGAACGTGTGAAGGTGTGAGGGCGTGAACGTGCGAACGTGCCAACACCGTATTTCAGAGGTTATCTAGGGCCAAATTTAGGGTCAGGACGTTGACGCCGGACTCGCCAAAGATGCCCAGGAAGCGGCCGTCGGTGTGCTGGGCGATTAGCGATCGCACCTCGTCCGCCGGCAGCCCCCGCCCCTGGGCTACCCGCCCTACCTGAGCCTCGGCAGCCGCAGGGCTAATGTGCGGGTCAAGGCCAGACCCAGAGGAGTAGAGTAGATCGGCGGTGGGTTCAATCCCTGATGCTCGCAGACGTTGTGCCTCTACCTGAATGCGCTCCAAAAGTTCGGGATTGTCAGGGGCCAGGTTGCTGCCGCCGGATAGCCCCGTGGGGTTCGCATCGTCCCCTGCGCTGTAGTCAATGACGCTAGGACGACTCCAAAAATACTCGTCGGCCGTGAAGGTTTGGCCAATCAACGCCGAACCCACCACCTCGCCCTGGGCATTCGTCAATAGGCTGCCATTAGCCTGATAGGGAAAAGCCGTTTGACCGATGAGAAAAATTAGAAGGGGATACAGAAACGCCGTCAAGATCCAGAGAGTGGCAATACTGCGGATACTGATGATGAGGTCTTGCATGGGAGGATAAGGAGGTAGGGGTTGGATTATTTACACGTTTCAACGTGTGAACGTTCGAACGTGTAAACGTTGGTTTTTTAGAACTTTTCGGGTTGGACAATCACTGCGGCTAGATAGATAGCAAGGCCCACCACAACGATGCCTAATAGGCCGAGGGCATAGGCGGTGCCACGGGGGATATCGGAGCCGGTAGCGGCGTAGAGGGCGGGTGCGATCGCAGCATTGACCAACAAGCCCAGCAGCAAAATTTTGGGAAGAGTAGGTTTCATGGGAAGAATGGTTTTGCGTGGTGAATAACTCTGATACCTCAACGTGCCAACGTTCACACGTTCCAACGCCCTAAAAATTCGTCACCGCCGACACCCCCACATCGATCACCTTGATGGCCACAAACGGCGCGACAATGCCGCCCAGGCCGTAGATCAAGATGTTGCGCTGGAGCAGTTGATTGGCGGTCAGCGGGCGAAACTCGATTCCCTTTAGGGCCAGAGGAATCAGGGCGGGGATGATCAGGGCGTTGTAGATCAGGGCCGAGAGCACAGCGGTGCGGGGGCTGCTGAGGCCCATCACGTTTAGAGCACCGATGCCTGCCGCCGCAAACATCGCCGGGATGATGGCAAAGTATTTAGCGATGTCGTTGGCTAAAGAAAAGGTGGTGAGGGCACCACGGGTAATCAACAACTGCTTGCCAATGGTGACCAGGTCAATCAACTTGGTGGGGTCAGAGTCGAGGTCCACCATGTTGGCGGCTTCTTTGGCGGCCTGGGTGCCCGAGTTCATGGCCACGCCCACGTTGGCCTGGGCCAGAGCCGGGGCATCGTTGGTGCCGTCGCCGGTCATGGCCACCAGCTTGCCCTGGGACTGCTCGGTTTGAATGACCTGAATTTTGTCTTCGGGGGTGGCCTCGGCGACAAAGTCATCGACCCCGGCTTCTTCGGCAATCACCGACGCGGTGATGCGGTTGTCGCCGGTCAGCATGACGGTGCGCACCCCCATCCGGCGCAGCTGGTCAAAGCGCTCTCGAATGCCGGGTTTGATGATGTCTTTGAGGTAGATAACGCCGTAGATATCGCTGTTTTGGCAGACGGCTAGGGGAGTGCCGCCCAGCCGCGAGACTCGCTCAAAGGCTTGGTCAAGTTCGACAGGGGCTTCGCCGCCCCGCGATCGCACAAATCCACGAATGGCGTCTACGGCTCCCTTGCGCACTTCGTCACCGTCGGGCAGGTTGGTGCCGCTCATGCGGGTGCGGGCCGAAAACTCCACCCCTTCAGCCTTGTCTTTGGTGAAGAAAACCGTTGCTCCCAGCTTCTCCGCCAGGCGCACAATAGACTTGCCTTCTGGGGTAGTGTCGAACACGCTGGCCGCCAGGGCGGCGGTAGCAACATCCTGTTGGCTATGGCCGTTGACCGGGATAAATTCTTCGGCCAGACGGTTGCCCAGGGTAATGGTGCCGGTTTTATCGAGCACCAGGGTGTTGATGTCGCCACAGGCTTCCACCGCCCGCCCTGAGGTGGCCACCACGTTGAACTGCGCCACCCGATCCATCCCGGCAATGCCGATCGCACTCAGCAGCCCGCCAATGGTGGTAGGAATCAACGCCACCAGCAGCGCCACCAAAATCGTGATGCCCACCGGACTGTTGGCATAGCTGGCCGGGGTGGGCAAAGTCGCCACCACAATCAAAAACACTAGGGTGAGCACCGCCAGCAGCACCGTCAAGGCAATTTCGTTGGGGGTTTTGCTGCGCTCGGCCCCTTCCACCAGGGCAATCATGCGGTCGATAAAGCCCTTGCCGGGGTCAGAGGTCACCTGCAAAATCAGCTCGTCGGAGATGATGCGGGTGCCGCCCGTCACCGAGCTGGCCACATCTGAACCAGGCTCCTTCAGCACCGGGGCCGACTCGCCAGTAATCGCTGACTCATCCACCGAGGCCACCCCTTCGATCACCTCGCCATCGGCGGGGATCATGTCGCCAGAGACGACTTTGATGCGATCGCCCCGCTTCAAGCTAGTCGAGTTCACCTCTTCTATAGACCCATCAGCTTTCAGCCTGCGGGCTGTCGTATCCGAGCGGGTCGATCGC
>DATIVG010000321.1:0-8211 GCA_035466075.1 Nodosilinea sp.
GGTGGCGGGGCGATGGGGGAGCAGGGGGAGATGGGGGAGATGGGGGAAAACTGCTTGGGCTGCTATTCATTTACCCCTGGGCCGCAATGCACCATTTGCCTATCTGGACGATGAATTCCTTCGCCACCAGCGGTGAGTCATCTGGGGCAGGCGCAGGGGCAGGGCGATCGCTTTGGTCATCAGCTGGGCGTTGGGGCGGGTTTGGGGAATGACCCAAAAGAAGAGGTAGCCGCCGATGGCATAGGAGATCAGCGTAGCCACCGCCGCGCCCATGCCGCCCCAGATCGGAATCAGCCACAGGTTGAGCAAAACGTTCGATACCAGCCCGGCCAGGCGGGAGTAGAGGTTAAAGATTTGCAGCCCCTCCGCGACGATCCACTTGCTCTGGGCAATGCCGAGAAAAGCGAACAGCGTACTCCAAATATGCACTGCAAAAATGGGCAGGGCGGCTCGGTAGGCGGGGCCGTAGAGGCCCAAAATTAGCACTCCCGACAGCGGAATCAGCACCGCAATCAGGCCGTAGGCAATCAATGTGTTGAGGTCGTAGAGGGTTTGCAGCCGCCGTCGGTAGCCGCCGCCCACCTGGCCCTGGGCTTTGACAATGCCGGGAAACAGCGAGGAGCAAACGATGATGGGCAAAAATGAGGTCGCCTCGGAGAGGGTAGCCGCGCTGGCGTAGATGCCGACGGCGGTGCTGTTGAGCATCTGCCCCAGCATCACCTGGTCAATGCTGATGTACAGCACGCAGGCGGTCGATGACAGCATCAGCGGGTACGACTCTTTGAGCAGGTAGACTGCCTGCTTGAGGCTGGCCCGCCAGGTGCTCAACCGCTGGCCCTGGCGATGGTAAAACAGCAGCAGCCCCAGGGCGTAGAGCAGCGCTTCGAGGGCGATAATGGCGGCAAAGGTGGCGACGGGGGCGTGGTTGAGCACCAGGGCAATCTTTAGGGCCACCACCAGCAAAAATGCCCCTTGTTCCGCCAGTACGGCATATTTTGAGGCGACCTGGGCCTCAAACCAGTTCTCGATCGGCTGCAGCGAATTGAATAAATACTTGAGGGCGACGATCGCCACCAGCAGCTGCGCCAGGGGCTGGTCGGGGGCCAGCCCCACGATGCCGAAAATGCTGAGGGCGATCGCCGCCAGCCCTCCCGCCACCTGCACCCCCACGGCGGTGCCCAAAATTTCGCCCTGCTGGTTGGGCTGGCGCACCAGGTCGCGGGTCACAATTGGCCCCATCTGCACCGTTGAGAGCGGCGAAAAAAAGCTGACAAAGGCGAGGGCGTACTGCAAACTGCCAAACCCTTCGGGCTTGAGGTAGCGGGCCACCCAGGTACTCACCAGCAGGCTGACCAGCAGGCGGGCGCCGCGACCCACAAACAGCCAGCTGGTGTTGCCCAGCACCTGGCGCAGTTCGCCGTCAACGCCGTCGTAGAGTTTTGAGACTCGACTTAGCATAGGTTAGGCCAGCCTGCGATCGCTGCCCACCGGTTCCCGCAGGGGCGACCCGCTGTGCTCGCCGTAGGTGCCGTAGTAGAAATAGCTGTGGGGCTCATAGCGGGGCAAAATGCCGTTGATCACCTGGCCCAGCACCGACTGCCGTGACTGGGCCAGCCGCTCCTTGGCCACGGTGGCGCTGTCGATGTCCACCACACCAGGGCGGCTGACCAGCACCACCCCGTCGGCCATCTGGCCCAGGGCCAGAGCATCGACGCCGATGTTGAGGGCAGGGGTGTCAATCACTATAAAGTCGTAGGCCTGGCTCAGCTGCTCGAGCACCGCCACCATGCGCTGGGAGTCGAGCAGCACGGCGGGGTTGGGCGGCAGCACCCCGGCGGTGAGCAGATCCAAATGCCCCACCGGGGTTTTGATCATGCCCTGGGCGCTCTGCTGTTCCACCAGCAGGTTGCTCAGGCCCTGATCGTTGACCACATTCCAAATCTGGTGCTGGCGGGGGCAGCGCATGTCAGCGTCGATCAGCAGCACCCGCTGGCCGGTTTGGGCGCGGGCCATGGCCAGGTTGGCCGACACAATTGACTTGCCCTCGCCGATCACCGAGCTGGTAATCACGACGGTCTTAATAGCGCGGTCAGAGCTGAGAAATTTGAGGTTGGCCTGCAGCATGCGGTAGGCTTCGGCGATCGCCCCACTGGGGGCCTGTTCGACCACCACCTCAGCATGGTCACCACCGCCTACTGAGTTGCCCCAGCGATGGTCAGGAATCATGCCTAGCAGGGTGAGACCAAACAGGTCTTTGGCTTCGGTGGCGGTTTTGATCTTGCGATCGCGCGACTCCAGCCCCAGGGCCGTCAGCCCCGCCAGACCCACCGCCAGCAGCGTCCCCGTCGCCAGGAATGAGCCTTTGCGCGGAGCCACCGGCTTACTGAGCACCACCGCTGGTTGCAGAATACGAGCGTTGCCCACGTTTTGATTTTCGCTGACGCGAGCTTCGTGCAGTCGCCCCAGCAGCAGCGAATAGGTGGCCTGGGCCGCCTCTAGCTGCCGCATGAGCTCCCGCTGTTCCTGCTCTAAAAAGGGCAGCTGAGCCGCCCGCTGGGTGTAGGCCTGTTGGGCCGCAGCTAGGGTGTTCACCTGTTGGGCCAGGCCCTGGCGTCTGGCATCGGTGCGGGCCAGGTCTCCGGCCAGGGCGGCCTTGAGATCGCCCCCTTGCAGTTGGCCCTTGGGCGGGGCGGGCATGCCATTCAGCGCCTCGCCCACCCGTTCATTCAGCAGGGCTTCCAGGCTGGCCCGGCGGGTGAGCAGGGACGAGACCACAGGGCTTTCGTCGCGGTAGCGCACTCGCTCCACCGCCAGCTGCGCCTCCACCGTCTGCAACTGGGTGAGTACAGCTTGTACTCCCGCTGACTGGCTCAGGGAGGTGAGGGCGATCGCCTGCTGGGGTGTCATTGCCAGCTGCTGGCTAAAGGTTTGCACCTGGGCGCTGGCATCGGCCAGTTCTGAGTTGGCCTCGGCAATGCGGCGGCGCAGCTCTTCACGGGCGATCACCATCGCCCCTTTCTCTTCTTCTAGGGATGCCACCTGATGGGCCTCTTGAAAACGGCGCAGATTGGTCTCCGCCGCTCGCACGCGGGCCTCGGCACCGGGTAGCTCCCGCTCTAAAAACTCGCGAGCAGCCACGGTCTCGGCGCGGTTGTCTTGAATGTGCTGCTCCAGGTACACCGCCATCACGCGATCGACAACGGCCTGGGCTAGCTCAGGGTTCTCGCTGCGGTAGGCCATCAACAGCAGGTCGGTGCCGCGCGGGCTGGTGAGCTTGAGGTTGCGCCTGAGATCGCCCCGCGTCAGGGGCAACTGGTCGGCGGGCAGTAGGGCATTCACCCGCTCCAGGGTGGCATCTAAAATGGGGGCCGAGCGAATCGCTTCCATCTCGGTGGTGATGGGGTTGTTGGACTCCACCGTAGGGTCAAACCCGCCGACCCCGGCCCCTACCCCGGTCAGTACCGCCGCCTTGTCAGCCCCGGTAAAGCGAATTTTGCCCTCCGCCTGGTAGATCTCAGGCTGTAGGGCCAGGGTGGCCGCAGTACCGGCCACCACGCTGGTAAATACCACCGTAGCGGGCAACCAGCGGCGCTTGAGCATCAACCAATACTGACTTGTGTTCATGGCGGTATAGGGGTGTAGTCGGGGGTGTGGGAGTTGGGTGCGCTGGAGATTACGCCCCCTGGCATAGCGAACTTTACTTGGGTGAAGTGAATCAAGGTGATTTCCCCTGCCCCTTACCAAGGGGGTACAGCGTAAAACTCAGATAGCAAGGTGCCAGGGGGATCTAGAGCTCAGCAATTGTGTACCTCACGCCATCGAGAGCCGCTGTACAACTGGGGTCCGTTGGCTGGTCTAAGGTTCAAAACCTAGGGAGTTACAAAAATTCTGAGGTTTATTTATGGCTGATTAGAGGATATTTGAAAAGTCCTACTTCTGATAGCGAAAGTGGGGATCTCCCTTTTTTAGGGGGCAGGGGAGATCAGCCGGTGGCTAAATCTACAGCAGCTCACTTTTTAAAGGCCCTCTTAAAGGCCCTCTTAAAAAACTATCGGCGGATGCTGCTTTTTCCTTAACCCCTGTGGCAAAAGCTGACGTTCTCTATAAAAAACAGGGCTGTTCAATACTCTCTTAAAGGTCGGTGGCTGTTTTTTCTCCCTAAGTTAAGTTGGCAATTCAAGCTTGTTATAGTTGAACTCACCGTAGCAAAGGCGATTGCAAAAAGCGTGCCAGATTGCCTAAGTTGATTGGATTACAGCCCTGTGCTGGGCGGTTTTAGCCATTTGCCCGTAGTAGCCCCGATACCACTGCACAAATTGCCGAATGCCCACCTCAGGGTCGGTGGTGGGACGAAAGCCGATCGCCTCGGCCAGACTATCAATATCGGCATAGGTAGTGGGTACGTCGCCGGGCTGCATGGGCAGCCAGTTTTTTGGGGCAATTTTCCCCATCTCCTGCTCGATGATTTCAATAAATCTGAGCAGCGGCATTGGCTGGTTGTTGCCCAGGTTGTAGAGCCGGTAGGGGGGCTGGTCGGCCTGGGGCTGGGGCGGGCGATCGAGCAAGCGCACCAGCCCTTCGACTACATCATCGATGTAGGTAAAGTCGCGCTCCATCTGGCCGTGGTTGTAGACATCAATGGGCTGGCCCTGATCAATGGCCTGCACAAATTTGAAGTAGGCCATGTCGGGGCGACCCCAGGGCCCATAGACCGTAAAAAATCGCAGCCCCGTCACCGATAGATCGTAGAGGTGGCTGTAGGTGTAGGCCATCAGCTCGTTTGATTTTTTGGTGGCAGCGTAGAACGAAACTGGGTGGTCAACCCGATCGCCCACCGCAAAGGGCACTTTTTTATTCGCCCCGTAGACCGAGCTAGAGGAGGCGTAGATCAGGTGGGCGACGCGATCGCGACAGCCCTCTAGCACATTGGCAAACCCCACCAGGTTACTGGCTACGTAGGCCTGGGGGTTGCGCAGCGAGTAGCGCACCCCCGCCTGGGCCGCCAGGTGCACTACCTGCTCAAAGGGCTGCTGACGAAACAGGGCGGCGAGCCGGGTGCCATCGCTGATGTCGAGTCGATCAAACTCAAAGTTGCCAAAGGCCATGAGCTGAGCCAGACGGGCCTGCTTAAGCCGCACGTCGTAGTAGTCGTTGAGGTTGTCAATGCCGTAGACCTGGTGCCCCTCGGCCAGCAGCCGACGAGCCAAATGGTAGCCAATGAAGCCAGCCGCTCCGGTTACTAAAACTGTCATAGCTGCGTTAGAGAAGTAGAGGTTTCTGTCGGTTGTTTTACCCTTTAGTGAGGCCTCAATAAGGGCCAAATTGCCTGGGGGCCAGTTATATGAAAAAGATTTCTGGCCAGTAAAAGATATTTTACTCAATCTTTATGGTGGCCTGACCGGCTCAATTAGTAAGCCGAATTAGCTATTTTGTGTTGGTGGCAATCTGGCATCGGCCAAGCTACAACATCGTCTATGCTAATTGGACAATTTGACCAGTAGATCGGCACAGCTTTATACAGTGTTGTTCTCTTTTACTAGAGATCCTTAGGCTTTTAAGGTGACTATGCAAAGTGGTGAGTCACCCTGCCGGAGTCTTCGCTGCGCGGCAGCGCTAGCTCAATCACCACAGCATTTCTAACCTCTACTACTTCGTGTACTGTTGCAAGATTTGTTGGTGATGTTCTCAGTAGAAGTTGAAAGAAGAGCCTGGGGATGTTTGTTCCCTCAAGCAGGTTCCCAATGAAAGAGTTCTAGCTTTGCTGCCTAGTCAGACTTGGAGATGAGGCCTCAAGCTCTTAGGGTTTGAGCTGGGGCAACGCAGGTTTTTGCTTTGCTTAGTTAGCCGGTTGATTTTTGGAGCACGTCTCAGGAGAATCTTTAAAATGGTGTTTAAGCTCAATGGCCGATTGCCTCACCATCGCCATGTTTTGTTGGCCGATACGGCCATTTTTTTGCTGTCTCCGCTGCTCGCCCTCGGCCTGCGGCTGGATGGAGCCATTAACTTCCAGGCCTACTATCCGCAGCTGGTGTGGTTTACCCTGGCATTTTTGCTGATCAAGCTGAGCGTACTCGGGTTGTTTGGTGGCTACCGTCGCTGCTGGCGCTACGCTAGCGTCGATGAGCTTCAGCAGCTCACCTTGATGATGATGGCGGCGATCGTGCTGCAAGCTCTGGCGTTTGCGGTGGTCTACCCCACCTGGCTGGCTGGTCTACCGCGATCGCTGCCTCTGCTCGACGCCATTTTGGCCTTTTTGCTGGTGGGGGCGCTGCGGTTTAGAATTCGTGCCCTGGAGCGCCTCAGCCAGTCGCGCCGCACCTTCTTTCGCCGCGATCGCGTGCTGGTGGTGGGCGCAGGCAGCGCTGGGGTGTCGCTGGTGCAGGAAATGCAGCGCAACCCGTCTTTAGGGCTGCGCCCCGTCGCCTTTGTGGATGACGACCCGGCCAAACTGCACCTGCGCATTCGCAAGCTGCCGGTGGTGGGCAACCGCAGCCAGATTCCAGAGCTGGTGCGATCGCACCACATTCGCCGAGTCATCATCGCCATGCCCACCGTCGTTGGCGACGTAATTCGCGAAACCGTCGAAATCTGCCAGCGGGCCGGGGTGCAGACCAGCACCCTCCCCGGCATTCACGAAATTCTCAACGGGCGCGTTTCCCTGGGGCGGGTGCGCGATGTGCAGATTGAAGACCTGCTGCGCCGCGACCCTGTGCAAATGGAAGTGGAGCAGGTGGCCAATCTAGTGCGCGGCAAGCGGGTGTTGGTCACCGGGGCGGGTGGCTCCATCGGCAGTGAGCTGTGCCGCCAGCTGCTTCAGTGCCATCCCCAGGAGCTAATCTTGGTCGGTCACGGCGAAAACTCCATCTTCAACATTCAGCAGGAGCTGGAAAAGGTCGCCCAGGGGCTGCGCGATCGCCCCAAAATTTCGCCCTTTATTGCCGATATTCGCTTTCGCCATCGCCTGGAACACGTCTTTCGGCAGTGCCAACCCCACATGGTGTTCCACGCCGCCGCCCACAAGCACGTGCCGATGATGGAATCCAACGCCTCGGAGGCCGTCACCAACAACATTCTCGGTACCCAAAACCTAGTCACCCTAGCCCAGCGCTACCAGGTGGAGCACTTTGTGATGATCTCCACCGATAAAGCGGTCAACCCCACCAACATCATGGGGGCCAGCAAGCGAGTGGCCGAAATGCTGGTGCTGCAAGCCGCCCACCAGAGCGGTCGCCACTATGAAGTGGTGCGCTTTGGCAACGTGCTGGGCAGTCGGGGCAGCGTGGTGCCCACCTTTAAGCGCCAGATTGCCGAGGGCGGCCCGATCACCGTTACCCATCCCGACATCTGCCGCTACTTCATGACCATTCCCGAAGCGGTGCAGCTGGTGCTCCAGGCCGCCACCATGGGCCAGGGGGGCGAGGTCTTCATGCTCGACATGGGCCAGCCGGTCAAAATTGTCGACCTGGCCAAAGAGCTAATTCGCCTGTCGGGCTACGAGCTGGGCAAGACCATGCAGATTGTCTTCACCGGCCTCAGACCGGGGGAAAAGCTCTACGAAGAGCTGTTTATCGGCGGGGAACAGTACACCGCGACGCGCCACAAAAAGCTGTTTGTGGTGACCAATGCCAGCGGCATTGTGCCCACCCACCTCGATCGCCTGGTGCGTGCCCTGGGCCGCGCCACCCTGCGCCATGATCCGGCGGAAATCACCTTTTTGCTAGAGCAGCTGGTGCCCGGCTTTAAACCCCAATACCAGCCCCCGGTAACTGACCCCAATCCTGCGCCCGCCCTGGCCAACCCCGTGGTCGAGGCTGTACCCAAGCCATCGCCCCGACCCATGGCGGAGCCGCGCCCGGTGTCGGTGCTGGCGGTGGGCTATGACAAGACCGCTTGAGGGGCTCCGTTGGGTCCCAGATGGCAACCCCATGGCGATGGCCAGCCCGGTTGAGGCCGTCTCCCATGAACGGTTAACCGTTTGAACGGTTTCAAGGTTTCTGGATGACCTAACCGATGTGACTACGACTACAAACTCAATTCACCCAGGAGATCTCTACCTATGAAAAGTCTGTCAACTGGCCATCTTCAGCGCTGGCCCATCGGCGCGGCCTCGCTCGTGTTAGGGCTGATGGTGGGCAGTGGCGGGGCGCTGGCCTCGCCACTCACCCCAGCCCCGGCCCCGGCCCCAGCCGCAGAAAATCAGGCGGTGGCTCC
>DATIVG010000322.1:0-7000 GCA_035466075.1 Nodosilinea sp.
GCCGGCTACTGTCTCTGAGCTGGAGCGCATGGCCGAAGACCAGAAGTGGTTTCGCTCGGAGCTGACCCGGTTTAGCGGCATTGAACCTGGCGTATTTTCAATGATTTTTGACGGAGCCGGGTGGGGTATTCGGCTGTTTTATATGGCGCTGGCCTTTCTCACCGGCATGATCTATTTCTTTAAGGGGCTGGCCTGGGCCGATGCGGCTCGCCTGCGACGGGTGGCTAAGGAGGTGGCGACCCCAAGCCAGGTGTGAGGATGGGGGCGGGGCGGCGCTGGCCCCTGGCTCAACCGCAAAGGCGGTGACCACCGCTTGGGTGCCGATTGAGCCAGGCCCGCTGGCCGCGCAGGGCGGGTTGAGAGCGACATTTAGCGGCGGCTAGCATGACAGCAGTGAGCGCGATGATTTTAGCGGGGGGGCGCAGCTCCCGCATGGGGCAGGACAAGGCTTTGATTTCGCTGGGGGGTGAGCGGCTGATTCAGCGCACCTGCGGGGTGGCGTTGGCCTGCGCTGAGGAGGTGTACGTGGTGACGCCCTGGCCTGAGCGCTACCGCCCGCTGGTACCCGAGGCTGTGCAGTTTATTCTGGAGGCGGCGGATTCGACGGATGCGCCAGCGGGCGGGCGGGGGCCGCTGCTGGCGGTGAGCTATGGGGTAGGCGCGCTGCCCCGCTGCCCTGATTGGCTGCTGGTGCTGGCCTGCGATATGCCTAACCTGCGGGTACCGGTGCTGCAAGCCTGGCAGGCCGATCTGGCTGCCCTACCTCCGAATATCAATGCCTACCTGCCCCAGCGTCAGGGCCGCTGGGAGCCGCTGTGCGGGTTTTATCGGGCGGCTGCCCTGCTAACCATAGGCTCGGGTTTGGCGGCGGGTCTGAAGGGGCCGTCGTTTCAGCGGTGGCTGGGTCAAACGGAAGTAGCCAGCATGCCTCGGGTGCCGGAGGAGATGCTGGCTAATCTGAACAATCCAGAGGATTTGGCTACTTGGCAAAGGAGTAGGAAGGCTGAGATCTAGCCCCCTAGCTCAAACCCTGGGGCTGGGTTGACTACTCGGCGACTACCCGCAGGTTGACGGCGGCGGTAACGTCGGCGTGTAGCTTGACCTCTGCCTGGTACTCGCCCAACTTGTTGATGTCGGGGACGGAAATATCGCGGCGGTCTACCTCTTTGCCCGACAGCGATTTGATCACTTCGGCGACATCGGCTGCGGTGACGGTGCCAAAGATGGCGTCGTTTTCACCCACGGGCTTTTGAATGGTGAACATGCCAATGGTGGCCAGGGCGGTCTTGGTGGCCTCGGCCTCCTGCTTGATTTCGAGGAGACGCTGCTTTTGAGCCTCGCGTCGCCGCTCGACCTGCTTGAGCACTCCAGGGGTGGTGCGCACGGCCTTCCCGTTGGGGATAAGATAATTACGTGCGTAGCCAGGGGCAACTTCTACCAAGTCACCGTTGTAGCCCAGCTTGCGAATGTCTTCTGTGAGAACTACCTGTACCCGTTTTGCCATGATTCTTCTCGTATAGCCCAGTTGACTATACTACCCAAAGCTGTTGAACCTTGGCAACCCTTTGCCCCAGTGCCGTGATGAGCTGTGCCCATGATTAGACTGATTTTTGCCCTGGTGCCTGCCCTCTGGGTGGTTGCGATCGCAGTTATTGCCGTGCAAAATGCCACCCCAGTCTCCTTTCGGCTGATCACCCTGCAATCCATCGAGATCCCCTTTGGGGTGCTGCTGGCCTTTTGTGTGGCCGTTGGCATGGTGGCCGCGGCCCTGGTGCTGCTGGTGCTGGGCGGCAACCCGCTGCGATCGTCCGGTCGCCGCCCCAAGGGGTAAACCAAACCAAAAGCCAAACCAAAAAGGCCGGGGTACTACACCCCGGCCTTTTTTAGACAGCGCCTTTTTTAGACAGCGCCGTTGGAGACAGCGCCGTTTGCGATGGCCAGCTAGTTGCTGGGGGCGGTGGTGACGTTATCGCCCGCACGGGCCTCTTGAATCTCAGTGCCCAGGGCTCTGAGGGCTTCGGCATACTGGGGGTCGGCCTCGGTGCCGATGGCCTCGCGGTTGGCCGACAGCTCCTCCTGCTGCTGCTCGGTCAGCTCCACCTCAACGTCTGGGGAAATGCCAGACTTGTTGATATCGGTGCCGTTGGGGGTGAGGTACTTGGCCACGGTAATGGCCACCCCAGAGCCATCGCCCAGGCTGCGCACCGACTGCACCAGGCCCTTGCCAAAGGTGCGGGTACCCACCAGGGTGGCCCGCTCGTTGTCTTGCAGGGCCCCCGACAAAATTTCGCTGGCGCTGGCTGAGCCGCCATCTACCATGACCACCAGGGGTTTGTCGGTGAGGGCGCGGCTGTTGGCCGCCTCTTCATCGACTACTCCCTGGCGGTTCACGGTGGAGACGATCACGCCGCTGTCGAGCCACATGCGGGCAATGTCGATGCTGGAGTAGAGCAGCCCGCCGGGGTTGGAGCGCAGGTCGAGAATATAGCCTGTCACCCCCTGGCTCTCTAAGTCTTCGATGGCTTCGCCCATCTCCTCGGCGGCGTTGGCGCTGAACTGGGTGAGGCGAATGTAGCCCACCTGCCCCTCGGGCCCGGCCTGCACGTTGTAGCGCACGGGATGGATCTCAATGCGGGCGCGGGCGATGGGTACCTCTAGCTCTTCCTCGCCCCGGCGAATGGTCAGGGTGACCTCAGAGCCGACCGGGCCGCGGATTTTGCTCACGGCGTCGTTGAGCTCCATGCCCTCGGTAGACTCGCCATCGATGGCCAAAATCACGTCCTGGGAGCGGATTCCGGCGTCAAAGGCGGGGGTGTCTTCGATGGGCGAAACGACCACAATCTCCTGGGTTTCTTCGTCCTGGGAAATTTGAATGCCCACCCCGGTGAGTTCGCCGGAGGTGTCAATCTGCATGTTGCGAAATTCTTCTGGATCCATGAAGCGGGTGTAGGGATCCTCAAGCTTTTCCAACATCTCGCGGACGGCCACGTAGGCCTCTTCCTGGTTGGTGTAATTGCGCTCTAAGTATTCGGTTCGTACCGCTTCCCAATCCACCTGGTTGAAGGTGGAATCAACAAAGTTTCGGTTGATTAGCTGCCAGACTTCATCGATGAGTTCCTTGGGGCTCTCCTGGAAGAAGGCCTTACTCTGGGACAGATGAATCCCGGCGCCGGTTACGGTTACCGCAGCTACGGCTAGGGCGGTTGCGCCCAAGATCAGTCCCCGCTTTGCAAGTGTCATGTGATATAGGCTCTAGCAGCAAATTACGCCCAATCTAGCACAAGGAACTGAGAAGCAAGGGGAAGATTTTGTGAGGGAATCGGCCCCCGTTACTATCGGTATCAATAGACACTTGGCATGGCCATGGCGCGCTCGATTCGGTTGTGGAAACGGGCAAAAAAACCGCCATATTTCTTCAAAAACTGGGGCTGGGCGGCTCTGTGGTGGGTGCGATCGCAGCTGCACCAGAGCGGGGCCAACGCTGGGCTGGGTTGGTCAAAACAGCAGGCCCTAATTCTCCCTGGGCGCAAGAAATTGCCGGGCCATGGCGGTGGGGAATTGGGGGCGGGGCACCGCGCTATAATCGCGTTACTTTGCGGGGTTGACCTGCAAGGGGTAGACTTGCGACCCTATGCACCCAACGCCCTAGGCGTTAAGACATTCCCATGGGCACATCCACAGCCGATCAGGGCACCTACATTTTGCTGATTGGCGCCAACGAGGGCCAATCTCGCCAGATGGAGTTTGACCTCCAGGAGGCGGGGTACCGACCGGTGGTGGCCACCAGCGCCAAGGGGGCCTTGAGCCTGGCCAAGCAGGAGGTGCCAGCGCTGATCGTGGTGGACCGTCTGCTGGGGGGAGAGTCGGGGCTGGCGCTGTGCCAAACCCTGCGCAGCCAGGGGGTGAAGTCTCCGATCGTGCTGCTGATGGCCAAGGACAACCTGGAAGACCGGGTGGCCTGTCTGGAGTGCGGGGCCGATGACTACTTTCTCAAACCCTACCGGGCCGATGCCTTTCTCAAAATTGTGCAGCTCTACCTGCAAACCACCCCCGGCGAAACCGAAAATCTGCGCTTTGGCGACCTGATGCTCGACGTGGAAAATCGCCACGCGCTGCGGGGGGACCGCATGATTGAGCTGACCATGAAGGAGTTTGAGCTGCTCAAGTACCTGATGGAGCATCCCCGCGAGGTGCTGCCCAGGGAGCAAATTCTTGAAAATGTCTGGGGCTACGACTTTGTGGGCGAGTCGAACGTGATTGAGGTGTACGTGCGCTACCTGCGGCTCAAAATCGACGGCGAAGACGACAAGCGGCTGATTCAGACCGTGCGCGGCGTGGGCTACGTGCTGCGAGAAAGCTAGGGCGACGGCAGCGCTAGGGCAGCGGCGGGGGTTGGTGAGTAGAATGTAGCGGCGTTTTGATCTCCTACTCTGTTGATCTTCTACTTTGAGGTGTGGCCCTATGGTGCAGCGGCGGACGGTCCAGTGGCAGGCGGTGTGGTGGCAGGCGGTGCGGTGGCAGACTCCCTGGCTGCGGCGGGGGATGGTGTGGAGCTTGGTGCTGGGCGGGGTGGTGCTGGGTGCGGGCTGTACCAGCCTCGACTCGGCGGCCCCGTCTTCACCCACAGATACCTCTGGCAATGGGGGAACATCCCCCAGCGAAATCACTATGGTGGATGCCCGTGGCCAACTGCTGCCGGTGACGGCGATGACCACCCTGGGGGAGCAGGATATTTTTTTGGAGGTGGCGGCGACGCCCCAGCAGCAGGCCCTGGGGCTGATGTTTCGCGAGGCCCTGCCCGACGACCGGGGCATGTTGTTTCCCCTGGGGCGGCCCCGGCCGGTGAGCTTTTGGATGAAAAATGTGCCGGTGCCGCTGGATATGGTGTTTGTGTACCAGGGTAAGGTGGCTGCGATCGCAGCCGATGTGCCCCCCTGCACCGCCGACCCCTGCCCCACCTACGGCCCCGAGGGCCAGCTGGTTGACCAGGTGATTGAGCTGCGGGCCGGTCGAGCCGCCGAGCTGGGCGTGGCGGTGGGCGACGCGGTGGTGATCAACCCGCTTTAGGGGTGCTCACTGGTACAAAAACAGTCGTTTTGCGGCGCGGGTAAAGGCCACGTAGCAGAGCTGGTTGCGCTCAATCACATTGCGGTTGGCCGCCATGGAGGGCACATCCACAAACACATCCTGGAAGGTGGAGCCCTGGCTTTTGTGAATGGTGAGGCTGTAGGCGTAGTCCACGGTGTGGAAGCGCTGCTGCCAGTCCCAAAATTCCATCCAGCGCTTTTCCTTGGCGAGCAGGTCGAGCTTGGCCTTAAACTCGGCCTGGCCCGACTCGTGCAGCACCCGCAGGGTTTTGTACTCGCCGGTCTCGGTTTCGACTTCGAGAATCCACAGGGGCCATTCCTCCTGGCGTCCACGGGCGATGTGCAGCACCTCACACTCGGCGGAGGTGGGCAGCACGATGGTCTCTTCTTCGAGACAGGGGGTGACGGCAATCAGCCGCTCGCCGGGCACAAAGCGCAGGGCCTGGGGGCCGTAGATGGCCGTGCGAATGGTCTGGTTGAGCTGGGCGACGCGGCGGTTGGTGTAGGCCAGGGCCCGCACCTGGTCGGGGTTGCGCTGGTAGGCGGGGCTGGTAAAGGCGCGAATCAGCAGGTCATGCCAGGCGCGGCGGGGCAGCACAAAGCAGCCCTCGGTGTTGTCGGCATTGGTGTCGCTGGTGAAGCGGGGCAGCGCCTGGCGCTCCAGATGGCGGCGAATGTCTTCGGCGACCACTGCGATCGCACCCCCGTAGCGCACCACCTCCGTCAGCTCCGCCCGGTGAATGATCTGGCGAAAGCAGGCCGACTCGGGCTCGTTGACCGGCGGCAGCTGGGCCGGGTCGCCCACAAACAAAATCTGGGTGCCCCGGTACAGGTTTGACACCGCATTCACCAGCAGCTCCCACAGCTCCTGGTTGACCATCGAGCACTCATCGACAATCACCAGCCGGTAGCGGTCGATCTGGCTGGCCTGCTGGCGATCAATGACAAACATCTGGTTGCCGTTGTCTTCGTTGATGACCGGGCGCAGGCCCAGCAGCTTGCAGCAGGTCATGGCGTCGATATCGAGCCGCCACTGGGCCGCCATCGCCGCCAGCACCTTGGTGGCTTTGTTGCTGAAGGCGCTCAGCACAATAGGGCGATCGTCGCCGCGATCGCGCAGCCCATCAATAAATACCTGCAACAGCGTGGTCTTGCCCGTGCCCGCGTAGCCGGTCAGCAGGTAGAGCTTTTCGGTGCCCTGCACAAAGGCGTTGAGCGCCTCCAGCGCCGTCTCTTGCTCGGCGGTGAGCGCTAGGTTGGCCTGGGTAGATGGGGACGGGGATGGGGCCATCGGCACGGAACGCATGTTCTACTCTAGAGTAGCCCGATTTTTCCCTATCCCCCTCCCCCGCAGCCCGCCTCAGATCGGCTACCCAGTCTTGCGGTCAGCCCCAGACTGCCTGGCCTAGGGGCAATTCGTCGGTGTTACATTGCTGCCGACCCCGTTGACACCGGTGCGGGCAATCCAGCCGCTGCTGCCGTTGAAAATGCTCACCTGCATCCAGCGGCGACCATCGCCACTAGAGGTCTGTTGGGTGGGCGGGTTGGTGGTGGCTCGCACCAGGTCGTTGGCGTTGAAGCCCGCCACCACCGTGGCCCCGGTAGAAGGCCCCGAGCGTACCACCAACGCCTGGTCGGCCCGGAAGCAGGCGCTGCTAACGGGGGGTGGGGTGTTGCCGCAGGGGGCGAGAGTGCCCGCGTTGAGCCAGCCCACGGGCTGCACCGACGACAGGCTGCCGCCGCTCAAAAACACCTGCGCCCGACCGGGGGAGGTGGCTCCGGTCAGGGTCACCTGGGTGCCCACCCCCAGGGTGCCAATCCGGTTGGCCACGGGCCCTAGGGTACTGTTGTCAAAGACTTCGGTGCTGCGGTTGAGCTGGCGACAGGCGCGAATCAAGCCCGCATTTTCGGTC
>DATIVG010000323.1:0-4460 GCA_035466075.1 Nodosilinea sp.
ATTTTGCGCCTGCCCGAAGCCGAGTTTATGGCCGAGCTCACCCAACGCTACGGCTCCCAGATGGGGGCCCTCAAACGGCTCACCCCGCCCGCCCTGTTTCCGGTGCAGCTGATGCAGTGCGATCGCTACGTGCAGGCCCGCCTGGCCCTGGTGGGCGACGCCGCCCACAGCTGCCACCCGGTGGGGGGGCAGGGGCTCAACATGGGCATTCGCGATGCCGCCGCCCTGGCCGAGGTGCTCACCGCCGCCCACCGGCGGGGTCAGGATCTCGGCAGCGTGGCGGTGCTGCGCCGCTACGAGCGCTGGCGACGACTCGAAAACTGGGTAATTCTTAGCTTTACCGACCTGCTGACGCGCACCTTCTCCAATCAGTGGTGGCCGCTGGTGGTGGCGCGGCGCGGCGGCCTGTGGGTGCTCAGCCATGTCGCCCCGCTCAAGCGCCTCGCCCTGCGGCTGATGATTGGCCGCCTGGGGCGCGTCCCCCAGCTGGCTCGCCGCGGCCCGAGCCTGCCTGACTAATAACCCCCCTTTTTAAGGGGGGCGGGGGGGATCAGCAGGTGACTAAAGCTACAGCAAACTGCTTTTCAAACACGCTCTAAGGGCCGCAAGCGCCAAGGTGGACTTAATACTGGTACTGGGCCTCGGCGCGGGTGTAGTCGCGCAGCGGAATGGCGCGATTGAGGGCCAGGTTTTTGGCAAATTTGAACAGGCTGTCGTAGTTGCGCTGGCTGCACACCAGGCGGCCCGCCCCAACGTATTGACTGCCATCGTCGCGCAGCTCGATGACACAGTCAGACACGTATACAGAGAAAATTCGGGTGGTAGCGTTCATGGTGGGGCGACCTTCTCGTAAGAACTGCTGGGAAGTATGGTTGGGCTAGTGACGACTCCTCACCCATAGATTCAAGCCTAAGAAAAGACCCGGCTTGGCCGGGTTATATCCTCGCTTAGGCCAGAACCTAAGGTCACACAGGCGACAGATAGACTAGTTGCAGGCTTTGACATTGGCTGGGTCTACGTAATAACAAGCGGCGCTGTCCAGGCAAATGCGGGCCCAACCAGCGTCACTGACATCGACCAGTTCGTAGGTCGTTTCTTGGATAAAAAAGCCGCGATGATCGCGGGTGCCCGGAAGCACAGAAAAACGATAGTTATCGCCGTTAGAGGTGTTCATGGTGGTTTCTTATGGAGGAGTTTAGTGGTGCAGGGGTGGTTCCCTGCTCCTCAATCTTATATGAAGGGAATGTGAGGGAAGTGTGTTTTTTGCGAATTAATTTTAATCTTTACCTTGAAACTCGGGAATGTCGTTACAAATACGATTTCACGAAAAACTTCATAAACATGTTTTAAGTGGCCGCTTTCGGCGCTGATTATCATTCTTTGTCTGGGCAATTTTTCGCCGGTGTTTTTTATAGAAAAGGGGCTGAGGTGGGGTGCTGGCTCAGCGTTCCCGCTGGGCTCGATCGACGGTCGATTAAAAAATAGTTGAAGAAGAAAATTAATACTGGCTCTCTGGGGCTTGCCCTCTGGGGCTTGCCCTCTGGAGCTGGTTCACTAGCCAACGTCTCCAAATCCCGGCTACCCTGCCGACTGGATGGAGTGAAACCATCCCTGGCAAATCATCCCCGGCAAGCCATTGCTGCTGGTGGGCTCTACTGCGCTTTACCAAAGCTGGCACGGCCCCAGGCCAGCCACGATGCCCAGGTGCCCTAGGCGCTTGACTAGGAGCGTACAGGCAGCGGCCTGGCAGTGGAGCAGCCCTGGATACCGTTGCCCCGGAACCGCTGTCCTAGAACCGCTGCCCTGGAACCGCTGCATAAGATGCCAGTTGAGCCGCCAGCTCGGAGCTAGCGCCGCTCGGCGACCCGCAGCTTGGCCGAGCGGGCGCGGGGGTTGTGGTGAATTTCATCGTCGCTGGCGATGACGGGCTTTTTGGTGATCACCGTGAGGTCGGGGGAGTCTTTGAGGGTGTGTTTGACCAGGCGGTCTTCGAGGCTGTGGAAGCTGATCACCACCAGGCGACCGCCGGGGGCGAGCCAGGTGGGGGCGAGCTTGAGCAGGGTTTCGAGCACCTCTAGCTCGCGGTTGACGGCAATGCGCAGGGCCTGGAAGGTGCGGGTGGCGGGGTGAATGCGGCCATAGCGGTAGCTGCGCGGCACCGAGTGGGCAATGGCCTCGGCCAGGTCGGTGGTGGTTTGCCAGGGGCGCTGATCGACGATTTTGCGGGCAATGCGGCGCGACAGGCGCTCTTCGCCGTAGGTGTAGATCAAGTTGGCCAGTTCGGTTTCATCCCAGTGGTTGACGATGGCGGCGGCGGTGAGCTCCTGGCGCGGGTCCATGCGCATGTCGAGGGGGGCGCTCTGGCGAAAGCTAAAGCCGCGATCGCACCTATCGAGCTGCACCGAGCTCACCCCCAGATCGGCCAAAATGCCGTCAAACGGCACCCTGTCCCAGGGAAACTCGGCAAAGTTGCCGTGCCAGCCGGTGACCCGGTCGCCAAACTCCGCCAGGTTGGCCTGGGTAGCCGCGATCGCAGCCGCATCTTGATCCACCGCCACCAGGCTCACCGTGGGGTCGGCTGCCAAAATCAGCCGACTGTGGCCGCCCCCCCCGGCGGTGGCATCCAAATACCGGCCCCCGGGCCGCAGCGCCAGCCCCTCGATCACCGCCTCTGGCAGCACCGGTATGTGGTGAAATTCCGACTCTGCTCCCGACTCTGCCATGGGCGCGCTCAACCTCTGTGCTTGGTCTCGCCAACTTAGGCGATACCCATTAAGATACTCAAAGATACAGCCAATAACGATTCCGACGATTGGGTAGCCCCTATGTCAATCATTGAAACCAAGACCGAACCCATGGTGCTCAACATGGGGCCCCACCACCCCTCCATGCACGGCGTGCTGCGGCTGATTGTCACCCTCGACGGCGAAGACGTGCTCGACTGCGAGCCGGTGATTGGCTACCTGCACCGCGGCATGGAAAAAATCGCCGAAAGCCGCACCAACGTCATGTTTGTGCCCTACGTCAGCCGCTGGGACTACGCGGCGGGCATGTTTAACGAAGCCATTACCGTCAACGCTCCCGAGCAGCTGGCCGACATCGAAGTGCCCAAGCGGGCCAGCTACATTCGCGTCATCATGCTGGAGCTCAACCGCATTGCCAACCACCTGCTGTGGCTGGGCCCCTTCCTCGCCGACGTCGGTGCCCAGACGCCCTTCTTCTATATCTTCCGCGAGCGGGAGATGATCTACGACCTGTGGGAGGCCGCCACCGGCAGCCGTCTGATCAACAACAACTACTTTCGCATCGGCGGCGTGGCCGCCGACCTGCCCTACGGCTGGGTCGATAAGTGCCTCGACTTTTGCGACTACTTTTTGCCCAAGGTAGACGAGTACGAAAAGCTGATCACCAACAACCCGATCTTTCGCCGCCGCATTGAGGGCATTGGCACCATCACCCGCGACGAGGCCATTGCCTGGGGGCTGTCGGGGCCCATGCTGCGCGGCTCCGGCGTCAAGTGGGACCTGCGCAAGGTAGACCACTACGAGTGCTACGACGACTTCGACTGGGAGGTGCAGTACGAGACCGCTGGCGACTGCATGGCCCGCTACCAGATTCGGGTGCGGGAAATGCGCGAGTCGGTGAAAATCATTCGCCAGGCCTGCCAGGGTCTGCCCGGCGGCCCCTTCGAAAACCTGGAAGCCAAGCGCATGGCCGAAGGCCCCAAGTCGGAGTGGAACAGCTTTGACTACCAGTTCATCGGCAAAAAGATTGCCCCCACCTTCAAAATTCCCGCCGGGGAGCACTACGTGCGCCTGGAGACCGGCAAGGGCGAGATGGGCGTGTTTATCATGGGCAACGACAACGTCTTCCCCTGGCGGTTTAAGATTCGCGCCCCTGACTTCAACAACCTGCAAATCTTGCCCCACCTGCTGAAGGGGGTAAAGGTGGCCGACATCATGGCCATTCTGGGCAGCATTGACGTGATCATGGGCTCCGTAGACCGCTAGGCCGTGGCCCAGGCGAATCCTCGGCAACAGGGGTTTTACCCCACCGCAGGTGGGCGGGCCGATCGATTACTATAGCGATGGCCTCCTGTCTTTTCTGATCCGGTGTTTTTTGCCCATGGGGCGTTCACCCCAAGGAAAAGCTGGGCCCTGTTCTATTGCCTCTGTCTTGCCTTTTTTGCCTGTGACTTCACTGCCCTCTAGCCCTGCTCGCAACCGTAGCCGTCAGCGCCAGATTCAGCTGGCCAAACGGCGGCGGGCAGCTGCGATCGCGGCTCTGCTGCTGGCGGGGGTGGCCCTGGGGGGGGTGCGATCGCTACCAACCGCTTCCTCCCTGCGGCAGCTGCAAAAAACCGTCTGGGTCAGCCACCCCGAGCCCCTGGCCATGGCCGGTGGCGACCCCTACGTTCGCGCCCTGATGCGCACCATCTCGGCCGCCGAGTCAAACATCAA
>DATIVG010000324.1:0-31170 GCA_035466075.1 Nodosilinea sp.
TACCAGGGCTCTTTGTCGCCGTAGCAAAACATCGTGACCTTCTCAACCCGGTAGGGCACCTGTTTTTCTTCCAGCCAGAGCCACACTTTTTGGCAGTAGGGGCACCAGGCGTGGTTGTCGCGGTAGAGGGTGACCCGCACCGCCGACTCCGGCTGACCAAACAGGCGCAGCCGAGCCTGGGCGTTGGTGGGTCCATTTACAGTATCCACAGAAAAATCGGCCAGCTCGGCTAGGGCAGACCAGCTTAGGGGGGCAGAGGTCATACGGGCAGGGGGTAACGGGTCACTGATTTAATTGTGACAGGTTATAGCAGTTGCTATTAAGGTTAGGGCGTTCTCGACAGCCGTCCGCTGGCGATGGCTATCCACCAGGTCGCCGCCCCAGTTTGGCGATTAGTCGTTGAGTTATCCCCAGAGACCTGGACAAGGCTACCTCCAACCCAGCTCTACTCGCCTAGGGTTGGCCATGGCGTCATCCCAGGGCCAACGGCACCGCAAAATAAAGATGAATGCCCGTCGGTTTACTTAACCAACGGGCATTCCCACAGCCGCCAGTGCGGCGGGATGACGCTAACGCGCCACCCTTCCAAAACACTTCTGCTAGGCTTTGTTGTTTTCGATTGCCCAGCGGGCGAGCTCGGTGCGGTTGTTGAGGCCGGTTTTGCCCAACATGTTGCTGACGTGGCTCTCAATGGTGCGCTGGCTGACCTGAAGCTCGTTGGCGATTTCGCGGTTGGCCATGCCCCGCGCCACAAACTGCACCACCCGCAGCTCAGTGGGGGTGAGCTCAACATCGAAGGGCACCTGAATCGCGGGGCTGCCGCCGCCTTTGATCTGCTGCTTGATCAGGCGCGAGGCCTGCTTGAGGGAAGACTCAACCTGGGCCACCAGTTCTTCGGGCTCGAAGGGCTTGACCATGTACACATCGGCCCCGGTGTTGAGACCTTTGACGCGGTCCTGGCTCTGGCCCTTGGCGGAGAGAAACAGAATTGGAATCCACTCCGTGGAAGGATTTTCACGCACGTGGCGCACAAAGGCGTGGCCGTCCATCTCAGGCATCATCACGTCGCAGATGATCATGTCTGGGATGGTGCTCTCCAGCATGTCCAGAGCCTCTCGACCGTTACCGGCGGTTTTGACCTCGTAGCCACGGAATTCTAGATAGTCTTTGACCAGCAAGATCAGGTTCGGGTCGTCGTCGATTAGCAGCAGCTGCTTTTGGTCGCCTGGGGTGGAATCCTTCATGCTCTGAGAATCACTACGATTAGCTCGTTTAAAGTATGCCCCTACCGCCGGGTGCACACACTATGGACGCAGCACCGACACATTTGAGCCCTGCCTTTGGTAAACCACAGGTTTAAGGCTGGCTCTTACTGCTGATGATACTTCAACAAATTGATATCAGCGTGGGCTGGGGGCAGACCGACCCCTCAACGCCGTCGGCGTCAAGCGCCCTAGGCTGGCCCGACCGCAGTGTAAGCAGAGCTGATCTCTACGACCAACGGTCGCCCGTGGATAGGGCGACCGTTGAGCTAGGTCGTTTTCGGGCGGCTTGAGTAGATTAGCCAGAGGGGGAGGGCTGTCTGGCTGAGCCGCCCAAAGACTGGGCTAGAGGACTACATCGGCATCAGCACAGAGTCAATGACGTGAATAACGCCGTTGCTGGCCTCGATATCGGCGGTAACGACATTGGCTTCGTTGATGGTGACGGATTCTTCACCCACCATCACCATGATCGGGGCACCAGAGAGGGTATCAACTTCCCCGGAGGCCAGATCGGTGGAGCGCACTTCACCATCGACCACGTGGTAGCTAAGAATCTGAGCCAGCTGATCGCGGTTTTCGGGCAGCAGAAGTTCTTCTAGAGCACCCTCGGGTAGAGCATCGAAGGCGTCGTCGGTGGGGGCAAATACGGTGATCGACAGCTCGCTATCGCTGAGCACTTCGGTTAGACCAGCAGCTTCGATGGCGGCGGTTAGGATTTCAAAGTTTTCGTCGCTGGCGGCGATATCGGCAATGGAGAGATCGGTGGCAGCGGCGGGCTGCTCAGCGTCCATGGGTTGCTCGGCGGCGGGCTCCATGGTCTCAGCCTCGGGCTCCATGGCGGCGGCCCCATCGGCGGGCTGCTCAGCAGCGGGCTTGTGGGTGTCGGAGATGGCCTGCTGGGGGAAGGCGGTGACGGCCATGGGGGCGGCGCCAAACAGCAGTAGACCCAGGGCAATGCGAAGAGTGTTCGGAGTCATGAAAGGTACGTCCTAACAGGTGTTACAGATGGTCAGGTTAAGGGTTGTTACAGTCCTTAACCTGGCTTGATGAGTTGTAACACCGCCCCAGGGCGAAGCTATCTATCCACCGACAGAGTTGATTAGTTCCCGAAAAGGTAAAGGGGGTGCGATCGCACCCCCTTTACCTGCTGCCCAATCCAGCCCCATCGGCGGCGGCGGCCAATGGATCATTCCTGGCGCGGAGCGCTGAGCTGCTGCCGTCCAGGCACCGCCTCCATCGCCGCCAGCACCGCCTGCTGGGCGGCCAAAATATCGCGTTCTTCACCCCCCAGGTAAAGCCGCCCAAAGCTGCCCACCGAACTAATTTGCAAAATGTTGATCAGAGCCGCTTTTTCGGCTTCGTTAGCGGCCAGAGAGGCATAGGCAGCAGGCTCCACCTCAAACACGTAGAGCGTTTGGCCCGCCACAATCATATTGCCGCGGCGGCTGCGGTTGATCAGCTGCACATGGTGCGGATCGAGGTTGCGAATCACCTGGCTGGAGATAACTTTGGGCTTTAGCCGTTCGCGATAGGTGAGGCGGAGGGCATCGAGCATGGCGTTGCCCGCCGCATGCACCTCGCCCTGGTTGCTGGCGTGAATCTCAAGCAGCCCGTAGAGGCGTTCCACAATCAGCGTGCCGGGCCGCACCACCGCGGCCTTGAGGCCGATGTCGAGAATGCGGTTGATCTCAATGCCGGGGGAAATTTCTATCCACAGAGAGGCATCGCCGGGCAACGGCAAAAACCCCAGCGACACAGTGCCCATGTAGGCAGCATGCTGGGGTTGAAGGTTATCAATAAAAACATAGCTGCGAAGATCGACGCCCAAAACCCGGTATCCCACTTTCCTTTCCTGGTAGTATACCGGGCTGGGCTACCACTTAGGGCCCGGCCAGAGGGCACCAGTGGCTCTGGTCAAGGCTAGAACTCGGAGCCAAACCCTATGGAGGTGGTACCCATGGCATCGTAAACCGTAAGGCCAAGGGGCAGACGCAGTTCGCCAGACTCGTCTAGCAGATCGTTAATCAAAGGAATGTTCAACGATTCAGTGAGCTCGGAGAGATCGTTGCTATCTTGGCGACCCACCTGTTGCCCCAGTTCGGCAGCGAGGCGGTCGAGCCGATCTTGGCCGGGGTGCTCAACCGCCATGGCATCGGCCATGGTTAGGGGGGTGGGTTGAAGATCTTGGGAATCGGCCATAGCCTGCATGGGTAGGCCGCAAACCCCAAGTACAGCTGCTGCGGTAAGCCAGTACGAGTAATGCATAGGTTAGGTGTGTGTGAGGGTGATCAAAGGCTGGACGACCAGGAACTCAAACCCTTGGCCCTGACATGGGAGGCGACGAGTTTCTCTATTCATAAGCCCGCCGAAATCGGTTGTCAAAGCAACTTCATTCTGAGTTCATAAAGGGGCCGCTGTGTAAAGCGACACTAGCACCGTACTCAAAATTTAGGGGTGTAGGCATCGACCTACGGTGGTAGGTTACCCGGGGGTAACCAGCTCTCGTCGACTGATCAACATATCGACATACACCCTGGGGCAGATTTTGGGAGAAAGATTGGGGCCAGGCAGATTGGGGCCGGGCCGGGTTAGATATCCACCAGTCGTCCGGTCTCGGCGGCGGTGCTGATGGCGGCCATCACCCTCACCAGGTCGGCGGCCATCTGGCCCGAGGAGATGGGAGAGAGGTGGTTGGAGATCACGCAGTCAACAAAGTGGCGGCACATCTGGCGCAGGGGCTCGGTAGGTGCGATCGCAACCGCCTCCGCCTGGGGACCCATGGGGACAAAGGGGGCCATCTGGCCCTGTAACTGACCGCGGTAGAGGGTCAGCGGCTGCGCCTGGGCATGCTCATCGAGCACCAGGGTACCGCAGTCGCCCACCAGGGCCAGGCGGCGCTGCTTGTCGGGGTTGGCCCAGCTCACATGCACCACCACCTCCAACGGCTCCGCAGCGGAGGGCTGAGGATACATCAACCGCAGCCAACCGGCATCGTGCAGCCCCGACGGAAACAGCCTTTGGGCCTGGGGCTGAAGCCACACCGGCCCCCAGGCGGCCACGGCAGTAGGCAGCTGCCCCAGCCAGTGGTTCAAAATTGAAATATCGTGAATGGCCAGATCCCAAAACACATCGACATCCGAGCGCACCGGGCCGAGGTTGGTGCGGGTGGCATAGCCGTAGCGCAGGGTACCGAGCTGGGGCATGAGTTCCCGTCCCTGCTGCACCGCCGGGTGAAACAGGTAGGTGTGATCGACCACGAGCTGCCGCTGCTGGTAGGCCGCCAGGTGGTAAAGCGCAGCGCTGGTGGCGCTCTCCAGGGTCAGCGGTTTTTCGCTCAGCACATGCAGCTCCGCCTCAAGCGCCGCCTTAATCATGGGGTAGTGAGTGCCCGCCGGGGTGGCAATCACCACGGCCTCCAGCCCTGGGTGCGCCATCGCCTGCTGCCAATCGGTATAGCTTTTCACGCCACCGTCGAGGGCAAAACCATCGCGCAGCTGGTGCAACCGCTCAACCTGGGGGTCCACGATGGCCACCACTCGCACCTCAGGCAGGGCCAAAAAGTTGCGCAGTAGGTGGGTACCCCACCGGCCCAGGCCAAAGATCGCAAGGTTAAGGGGCGGTTGACTCATGGCTAGAAGACGCCAGGGTTTGGGCAAGGCGTTCGTAGGCGGCAGTGGCGGCGGCCTGCTCGGCCTGCTTTTTGGTAGGCCCGCCACCGGTACCCCAACAGGTTGCCCGAAACCACACGGTCGATTGATATCGCTGGGGGTCGCCATCCACCGGGCGCTGCTCCAGGGTGCGGTACTCCGGCCGCTCCTGGCTGTAGGCCTGGGTGAGTTCCTGCAGGGCGGCCTTGTAGTTTTGCCGCGCCGGGTCCTGGCGCACAGCGGCAGCCAGCCGTCGCAGCGGCTGATCTAGCCAGGCGCGCACCAGGGCCAGCGTGTGGGTTTCCAGGTACAGCACGGCCACCACCGCCTCCAGGGCGTCGGCCAGGTGGGTGGGCTGCACCGTCAGCCCTGCGCCCACCACCAAACAGTCGGCCAGATTTAGATCTCGGGCCAGGTGAGCCAAGGTGCGATCGCTAATCAACACCGACCGCACCGCCGACAGCTCCCCCACCGACGCAGCCGACCAGCCCTCCTGCAAACATTCCGTGGCCGCTAGCCGCAGCACCGCATCGCCCAGCAGCTCAAGCTGCTCATAGTTGCAGACCGCATCCGCCGACTTATGGGTCAGAGCCTGATCCAGGCGGGCCCAATCTAAACCCAGATCGGCGGGTAACCCCAGGGTTGCTACCCAGCGCTGGAGCTGCCGCTGCCGAGGATAAGGAAGATCGCCCACCGCTACAAGCCATAACAAAAACAAGCCCAGGGATGATTCACAGCCATCCTGAGCCAGAAGAAGGGAAGGAGGTAGACGTAAGCCGGGTTCTGTTCCTCCGTCACCGGAGGGGCGGTTATCTATCTGGGACGTCTGTTACCAAACGCCTCTTGCGGTACCTAAAACGGGGCCGGAAAAAGACCAACCTTGCCCCTTGACCTTGCACCCGACCGGGGTTTACCGAGCCAGCACCTCTCGATACTGCTGGTGCGCTCTTACCGCACCCTTGCACCCTTACCTGTGCCCTGGGGCCATGCCCGAGGCCATCGGCGGTATGTTTCTGTGGCACTCTCCTCACGGTTGCCCGCACTGGGCGTTACCCAGCAAGTCTGGTCTTTCGGGAGCCCGGACTTTCCTCAAACTGGCAAACGCCAATCCGCAACCACCTACACCACCTCCCTCCTTCTTTCAGTTTAATGCCCAGAGTAAAGAACGCTATCCCCAGGCCCGCCGAAGTTCGCCATCCACAGCCGGTCACCTCAGCCCAGTCCACGCAAAAAAAGCCCCGGCTGATTTCTATCAGCCGGGGCTTTAGCACTCTAGGACTAGAGGGCGTCCGTGTGGTCGTCAATCAACAGGTCATCGTCGGGCAGGCTAGCCCCATTGGCAAACCCAGGAAAGTCGCCATTGCCCTCACGACGCGGGCCACCGTCCTCGACCGACATCCCCCCGATCATCTCGTCATCGTTGAGCATGCTGAGGTTCCCCTCCAGGTCATAGCTACGAGCGGTGAAGTCATCCAGCACCACATCCTGAAGCACCAGGTCGTCATCCAAAATGGCCGATTCATAGGCCGGATCAATCTCCGGGGCAGGAGACTCTTCGTAGGCGTTATAGCCGGTACCCGCCGGAATCAAACGGCCAATGATGACGTTTTCCTTCAGGCCGCGCAGCCAGTCAGACTTGCCTTCAATCGCCGCCTCGGTCAGCACCCGAGTTGTCTCCTGGAAACTGGCCGCAGAGATAAAGCTATCGGTGTTCAACGAAGCCTTTGTGATCCCCAGCAGTACCGGCGTATATTCCGCCGGTGCTCCGCCAGTAATCGCCATCGCCTCATTCACCTGCTCCACCTGATAGATTTCCACCAGCTCGCCGGGCAGCATCGTGGTGTCGCCACCGTCATCAATGCGGCACTTCGACGACATCTGCCGCACAATCACCTCAGTGTGCTTGTCCGAGATATCAATCCCCTGGGACTGATACACCGACTGCACCTCGTTCACCAGGAACGACTGCACCTCCTGCAGTGCCCCCAGAGCCGCGTCGTGGATGCCCATGCCCTGGCTGAGGTTGTACTTAAAGAACACCTCCAAAATCTGGTGAGGGTTGGCCGGGCCATCCGTCAGGTGCTCAGCGGTAATTACGCGCTGACCGTCAGATACCACCACGTTTTGCCCAGGGCTGATCGGGTACTCGGTGACCACACCATCGTCTTCAACGATTTTGACCTCTACGGTTTCATCATCGCTGTAGACCACTTGGGCGTTGCCGGGGCGCTCGGCCAGCACACAGGCTTCCTTCGGCTTCCGGGCCTCCAGCAGCTCCTCAATGCGCGGTAGACCCTGGATGATGTCGCCGGTTTTCGCCCGCTCAAACACCAGCAGCACCAGGTTGTCACCCCGCTGCACCAGGTCACCGTCTTCAATGTGCAAGACTGCTCCGGTAGAAACCCGGTAGGGACGAGCCAGTCGCAGAGACACCTGTCCATCGGCAATAGCCGTCACTTCCCCAGACTCCTCATGGCTGAGGCCAGGAGCCAGCTCGGTGTTAGCCACCACCAGATCGCCAACCTTCACAGAGGCAGTCTTCCCCTGCAAGTCAACCTGCATCCGGTCGGCTTCCCGCACAACCAGCACTCGACGAATGGCTTCCTGCCCTTCTCGAATACCGCGCACCTCTCCCGACTCCTTACAGCGGATCTCGGTGCGAGCAACCACGGCTCCAGGCTCAATCTGCTGACCATCTTCCACCAGCAGGCGAGTCACCGTTCTGCCCTGGGTTTGGTCGGCCACCACGTCACGGCGAATCACCTGGGTTTCGAGCACTACCATTTGCAGCCGCATCAGCTCAGCGTCCTGATCATCAGGAACGAGCTCAATATCGGCAACCACGTGGGGCGACTCATCTTCGATGTCCAGCACCAGCTGAGTGCGCAGCAGCTCCACGCCATCCACCGACTTAACCCGCTCCCCATCTTTAAAGGGAACGCGCTGAATAGCCCGCAGCTTGATCGAACCAGCGGCATCAGCGGCGCTGTCCTGGCTGGGTACAGCGGGCTCGTTGGGCACCACATACTCCTCCACCGGACGCAGCAGCAGCGCTGGGCCGTCAGGCGTTTCGACGTACTCCACGTAGCGCAGGGCATCGGCAACTAGCCCGGGCATCACTTCTTCGCCAGCATTGACCAGAGTCCCGTCACGATCCATCACATCCTCAGGGGCATCCACCATGTGGATATCCCCAGGCTTGATCAAGATCTCCCTCAGAATGTCGTTCTTCTGGGTGACTTCCACTACCCCGCTGTTCTGACAGAAGATGTCCTTGACCACCTCCGTACCTGCTTCCAGGTACTGACCATCTTCGACCATCAGCAGAGAGATGTCTTTGTTAACCTCGTGAGCTTCCTCGGGGATCCACAGCAGGGTGCCGCCCTGAACGACTTCATAGCCCTGTTTGCCCTTGCCTTTCTTGGCTACATCGACACCCGCAAACTTGACGATGCCCCCAGTTTGGGTGTGGTAGCGATCGTCTTCCAGTTCGGCAATGACCTGCCCGCTGGTGACCTTAGCCCCCGGCGTAGCAATCAGCGAGAAGCGCTGACCATGGGCAGTTTCGATGAAATAGTGCTCGCGCCCTTGGCCATGCTCTTTGCGCACCTGGGCCTGATCGAGCATCACCGAAGCCGTGATAATTTCGACTTCACGGGTGCCCTTTTCGTCATCCGCTTCAGGCAAGCGCACGAGGCCGCCCCGCTCGGTGGTGAGCTTAGTCTCAGCCAGAGTGTCGTCGGCGTTGACGTAGTCGCCGTTGCGCACCACCGGCTCAGCACTGGGGGGCAGGTTGTAGACATCACCGGCCAACACCCACAGCAGGCCACCCCGCTGGGCCAGGCGCGTGGTGTTGCCCTGGCGGTCAGTTTTTTCTTCCTGCACCAAACCAGCGAATTTTACTTCCCCAGCCAGGTCTGAGGTCACGTCCTTGGTGGCTTTTTCTGTCACCTTGCGGGTGCGCCCGGCGGAGGGCAGCTCGGCCAGCAGCTGCTCCTTTTGGACGGTTTCGCCTTCGTTGACGAACAGGATCGTCCCCTGGGGTAGGGATTCGGTTTTGTTCTTGCCGGTACCCTCAATCGTGACATCAGCGTTCGACTCTATCATCAGAGCGTCTTCGCCGTAGCGAGTCCGGAAGGCTCGGGTTTTGAGGTTTTTCGGCAGCTTGACCGTACCGTCTTTACTGGCTCGAATGCGGGGGGCCACTTCGCCGGTAAAGGTACCGCCGGTGTGGAAGGTACGCATGGTCATTTGGGTGCCGGGCTCACCGATGGACTGAGCCGCAATAATGCCGACCGCTTCGCCCAAATCAACCATTTCAGAGTGGGCCAGACTCCAGCCGTAGCAAAGGCGGCAGACAGAGCGGGTGGCTTCACAGGTGAGGGGCGATCGCACCACAACGCCTTCCACTCCGGCCTCGGCCAACATCTCAGCAGTTTCCGGAGAAACAGGGTGATCCTTCTCTAGAAGAACCTCCCCCGTGCCAGGATGGACGACATCCTCGGCTACAACTCGACCTAGAAGTCGGTTTTCGAGGGGAATCAGCACCCGCTCGCCGTCGGTCATACTGCGCAGGGGAATTCCACGGCTGGTGCCGCAGTCGTGCTCACGGATGATTACGTCCTGGGACACATCCACCAGACGGCGAGTCAAATACCCCGAGTCTGCCGTACGCAGCGCAGTATCGACCAGTCCCTTGCGGGCACCGTAGGAGGAAATCACGTATTCAGTAACGGTCAACCCCTCCCGGAAGTTGGTCTTAATGGGTAGGTCGATGATCTCCCCCTGGGGGTTCGCCATTAGGCCCCGCATGCCCACCAGCTGACGCACCTGGGAGATGTTCCCCCGCGCCCCGGAGAAGGCCATCATGTACACCGAGTTGAGCGGATTGTTTTCCTTAAAGTTCTTGACAACCTGATCTTTCAGCTCTTCGCTGGTGTCATTCCAGGTATCAATTACCTTGGTCAGACGCTCCACCTCGGTGATTTCGCCGCGGGTATAACGCTCTTCGGTAATCCGAATATCTTCTTCGGCAGCCGCTAGCATCTGCCGCTTTTCCTGGGGCACCTTGAGGTCTTCTACACTGATGGATACCCCAGCCCGGGTGGCATACTTAAAGCCCAGGTCTTTGATGCGGTCGGCCATCTGAGAGGTACGGGCGGTGCCGTACTGGGTAAATGACCAGGAGATCAGCTTTTTGAGCTGCTTTTTGTCGATGATGCGGTTCCGAAAAACCGGAGAGGATTGAGGTGCCCCTTGCTCAGCCATAGGTTCTGCCCTTATCTAATGTGCCTGTGATGTTCGTGCTGTGGTAGCTGCCCTAACCTGCGATCGCGTCAATCACCGCCTTGTTGTAAATGATGCGACCCGGAGTGGTTTTAATGTATTGAGAAATGACATTGCCCTCGCTATCCAAACGGATCCGACGATCGGGGTAAATTTCCGTGATCGTTCCGTCTTCTGACTCCATACGCTCTGGGGCAGTAGTCTTAGGCTGATCAGACTCCACTTCGCCATCAAAACGCAGCCATACCTTAGCGTGGAGATCGACTAGGCCCTGTTCAAAGGCCATGATGGCATCCTCCATACCGGCAAAGTAATGCCCTGCGCCCTTAGTAGCGTCGGGATTGTCCGCTGTCAGGTAGTAGCAGCCCAACACCATGTCCTGAGACGGTGTAATAATCGGCTGCCCTGTGGCGGGCGACAAAACATTGTTGGAAGCCAACATGAGCAGGCGCGCCTCAGACTGAGCTTCCAGCGATAGCGGCACGTGTACCGCCATCTGGTCGCCATCAAAGTCAGCGTTAAAGGCCGGACAGACCAGCGGGTGCAGCTGAATTGCCCGCCCTTCCACGAGGATGGGTTCAAACGCCTGGATACCGAGGCGGTGCAGGGTCGGAGCCCGGTTTAACATAACCGGATGGCTCTCAATCACCTCCTCCAACACATCCCAAACACTGGGATCATTGTGCTGAATCAGCTTCTTTGCCGCCTTGATGTTGTTCACCAACCCCTGCCGAATCAGCCGATGAATCACAAAGGGTTGAAACAGCTCAATGGCCATTTCCCGAGGCAAACCGCACTGATGAATTTGCAGCTTTGGCCCCACTACGATCACTGAGCGACCGGAATAGTCAACCCGCTTACCCAGCAAATTTTGCCGGAAGCGCCCTTGCTTACCCTCAATAATGTCTGAGAGTGACTTCAGCGGACGGTTGTTAGCCCCCACCACGGTTCGGCCCCGGCGGCCATTGTCAATCAGAGCGTCTACCGCCTCCTGCAACATCCGCTTTTCATTGCGGACGATAATCTCCGGGGCCAAAATTTCCTGCAGCCGAGCCAGCCGGTTGTTGCGGTTAATCACCCGCCGGTAGAGGTCATTTAGGTCAGAGGTGGCAAATCGCCCCCCATCCAACTGCACCATTGGCCGCAAATCAGGGGGGATGACCGGAATCACATCCAGAACCATCCACTCAGTTTTAGAGCCAGTCGCAATAAAGTTGTCAATCACACGCAGTCGCTTGATCAGCTTGGCGCGCTTTTGCCCTTTAGAGTTAGCGATATCTTCCCGCAGCTTCTCCGCCGTGATTTCCAGCTCCAGATCCTCCAGCAGTCGCTGAAGAGCCTCGGCCCCGATACCCACTTCAACGCCAGACAGCTCAGTTTCTTCGTCGTAGAGCTGATCCTCAATCTCAATCCACTGATCCTCGGTTAGCAGCTGCTTATAGCTGAGGTTTTCGGCATTACCGGGATCCAGAACGACGTAGGCATTGAAGTAGACGATCTGCTCAACATCGCGCAAGGGCATGTCTAGCAGAATGGCAATATAGCTAGGGATGCCTTTCAGATACCAAACGTGAGCAACCGGAGCCGCCAGCTTGATATAGCCCATGCGATGACGGCGCACCCGCGACTCGGTTACTTCCACGCCGCAGCGCTCGCACACAATCCCCCGATGGCGCACTCGCTTGTACTTACCACAGTGGCATTCCCAGTCCTTGGCGGGTCCAAAAATGCGCTCACAGAACAACCCATCCATTTCAGGTTTAAGAGTCCTGTAGTTGATGGTTTCGGGCTTGGTCACTTCGCCCACGATCTGACCATTGGGCAAAGTACGCTCTCCCCACTGGCGAATACGCTCAGGGGAGGCTAATCCGATCTTGACGTAGTCAAATCGCTGTTCTAGCTTGGCCATGCTGGATATTTTCCTTGAAAGGGCGCTCGGTTTAGCAAGGGCAACCCGATCCCTGGGAATGAATCCCAGGGTCGGATGTGGGAAGGAATTATTCTTCTACTTCCTCTAGTTCTTCGTCTCGGGCAATCGATTCGTAAGTGGGTCGAGAGGGAGTGCGACGGCTGTTGACATCTGCCATTAGATCGACTTCGGTATCGCGACTGGTGCCGTCTTCGCGAGTCTCCACCTTGTGTACCGCAATATCTAAACAGAGGGATTGCAGCTCTCGCATCAGCACCTTAAAGGATTCAGGCGTGCCGGGACGAGGAATGGACTTGCCTTTAACAATGGCATTGAGGGCTTCATTACGCCCCTGCATGTCGTCGGATTTCACTGTCAGCAACTCCTGGAGGGTGTAGGCCGCACCAAAAGCCTCAAGAGCCCACACTTCCATCTCCCCAAACCGCTGGCCACCCTGTTGAGCCTTGCCGCCGAGGGGCTGCTGAGTAACCAGGGAGTAAGGACCAGTTGATCGAGCGTGAATCTTATCGTCAACGAGGTGAACCAGCTTGAGCATGTAGGCTTTACCCACGGTCACAGCCCGATCAAAAGGCTCTCCAGTGCGACCATCAAAGACCTGGATTTTGCCAGGATCCTCTGGGTTAAACACCCAGTCTTTACCAGTAGCCTCCCGGGCTTCCATGAGCTTGCCGTGGGTAGAGTTACGAGAAGCCTCTTCCCCATACATTTCATCAAAGGGGATGACCTTGAAGCGGGCATCGAGGTTCTCTGCCGCCCAACCCAGCAGGCACTCAAACACCTGACCCACATTCATACGAGAGGGTACACCGAGAGGATTCAGCACAATGTCAATGGGAGAGCCGTCGGGCAGGTATGGCATGTCTTCAATGGGCAAAATACGGGAAATAATCCCTTTATTGCCGTGGCGGCCAGCCATTTTGTCGCCCACCTGAATCTTGCGCTTTTGGGCTACATATACCCGCACGACCATGTTGGCACCGGGGGGCAACTCATCTCCTTGCTCACGGGTGAACACCCGCACATCGACTACACGCCCCTTTTCGCCGTTGGGAACCCGCAGAGAGTTATCGCGCACATCTCGGGCCTTTTCACCGAAGATAGCCCGCAGCAGCTTCTCCTCCGGGGGCTGGTCAGACTCCCCCTTGGGAGTGACCTTACCCACTAGAATATCCCCCGACTCTACCCAGGCACCAATACGAATAATGCCGGTTTCATCGAGCTGTCGCAGGGCATCTTCTCCAACGTTGGGAATTTCACGGGTGATTTCCTCAGGACCCAGCTTGGTCTGTCGGGCCTCAATCTCGAACTTCTCAACGTGAATAGACGTGTAAATATCGTTGTATACCAAACGCTCGCTGAGCAAAATGGCGTCTTCGTAGTTGTAGCCTTCCCAGGGCATGTAAGCTACCAGTACGTTTTGCCCCAGGGCTAGTTCACCACCCTCGGTGGCAGAGCCATCGGCCAGCACCTGGCCTGACTGCACCTTCTCTCCAGGAAACACAATCGGCCGCTGATTTAAACAGGTGTCTTGATTTGAGCGCTGGTACTTCTGCAGCTCGTACTCGTGGACGTTGCCTTCTGGGTCACGCACCTTGATCAGATCGGCATCCAGGTAGACAATCTCCCCGTCGGTACGGCTAATAATAACCATGCCAGAGTCACGCGCCGCTTGAGCCTCTAGACCAGTACCCACTAGCGGCCGCTCGGGCTGCAGCAGGGGGACCGCCTGACGCTGCATGTTTGACCCCATCAACGCTCGGTTGGCATCATCGTGCTCCAGGAAAGGAATCAGTGAGGTAGCTACAGAGATGATCTGCACCGGGGACACCGCCACGTAGTCAACTTCAGTGGAATCGGTGGTGGTGAAGTCTTGGCGATAGCGCACTGGAATGGTGTCGCCAAGGATGTAGCCATTCTCGTCGGTGGCGATGTCGCCAGGCGCAACTCGCAGGTCATCCTCTTCGTCAGCGGTCATGTAGATGGGTTCAACATCTTTAAAGACCCGGCCGTTTTCAGCTTTGAAGAAGGGAGTCTCGATAAAGCCAAACTCATTCACCCGGGCGTGAGTCGCCAGAGAACCGATCAGACCGGCGTTGGGACCCTCTGGGGTTTCAATTGGGCAGATCCGGCCATAGTGGGAGGGGTGAATGTCGCGCACCGCAAAGCCGGCCCGCTCACGGGTGAGACCACCGGGGCCAAGGGCGCTAATCCGACGCTTGTGGGTCAACTCTGCCAGGGGATTGGTCTGATCCATAAATTGAGAGAGCTGGCTGGAGCCAAAGAACTCCTTAATGGCCGCCACCAAGGGCTTGGGGTTGACCAACGACGCAGGGGTTAGGGAGTCAGAATCAGAAACCGTCATCCGCTCGCGGATAATGCGCTCCAAACGGTTGAGACCCACTCGCACCTGGTTTTGCAGTAGCTCACCCACAGAGCGCACGCGACGGTTACCAAGGTGGTCGATATCGTCAATGCTGCCGACATCGAATTCCAGGTTAATTAGGTAGTCAATGGCCGACAAAATATCGGTAGGAGTAAGCACGCGAGTTGCGTCGGGAACGTTGAGGCGCAGCTTGCGGTTGAGCTTATAGCGGCCCACACGCCCTAGGTCATAGCGCTTGGGGTCAGAAAATCGAGAGTGCAGGAGTTGTTCGCCTCCAGCCACCGTGGGCGGCTCACCGGGACGCAGCTTGCGGTACAGTTCCAGCAGCGCTTCTTCCTCGCTGAACTGGCCCTCTTTCTCAATTGTTTTTTGGAAGTACTCGGGGTTACGCAGGGAATCAAAGATTTCGTTGTCGGTTAAGCCCAGCGCTTTGAGCAGCACCTGAGCCGACAGCTTACGTGTTTTGTCGATGCGCACCCACACCAGATCGTTTTTGTCGGTTTCAAACTTGAGCCAGGCTCCCCGGTTGGGAATAAGGTTGGCGTTGTAGGTGCGGCGACCGTTTTTATCGGTCTCAGCTTTGTAATAAACCCCAGGGCTGCGCACAATCTGGTTGACGATGACGCGCTCGGCTCCATTGATGATGAAGGTGCCCCGGTCGGTCATCAGGGGCAGGTCACCGATGAATACCTCCTGCTCCTTAATTTCCCCAGTCTCTTTATTGATCAGCCGGGTAGGGACGTACATCTGCACGGCATAGGTAGCATCCCGCCGCTTAGCTTCATCAACGTCGTACTTGGGGCTCTTGAGTTTGTACTGTTTACCCAAAAAGTGCAGCTCAAGCTTACCGGTGTAGTCGGTAATCGGCGAGAAGCTCTCCAGTTCTTCAATCAGGCCTTCCTCTAAAAACCAGCGAAAGCTAGACCGCTGAATTTCTACCAGGTCGGGCAGAACGAAGTTGGGAGTAGTTTGGTAAACGGTGGTTTCAGTCATGGGTCTCCTAGTGCAGGTCGGCCAGGTGCAGATGGGCCAAGATCAACGACGCGTCTGGACAGAGAAAACTAAAAAATAAGTGGGGAGGGCAAGGATAGAACGGACACCCCAACGAACTAAACCAACCACCTAGCAACTGGCCGGGGTTGGAGAACACAGTGGATGGGCATGGGCAGCAGACAGGGGGGAAGGCTCGGGCAAATTGAATAGCGTCAGGGCATTACGGGTAGTCGCCTGAGCGAGGATATCGAGCTCAACCTGGCGCAATCTGGCCAGGTAAGCCGCCACATAATACACAAAGGCAGGCTGATTACGCCGCTCCTTACGCTGGGGCTCCGGAGCAAGAAAGGGACAGTCAGTTTCTATCAACAGTCGGTCATCGGGCACGACCTGAGCCGAGGCTTTGACCTGATGGGCATTTTTAAAGGTAAGAATGCCGCTAAAGCTGATGTAAAACCCCAGATCTAAGAACCACTGAGTCTCTTCCGGAGTACCAGCCCAGCAGTGCATGACGCCGGTTACCGAACCAACTGTGCGCTGGAATTCCTGAATTACCTCGGCGGTGACAACAGCGGCATCTCGACAGTGAATAATCACTGGCAATCCCAGGGTGTGAGCAATGGTTAGCTGCTGCCAGAAGGCTTCCCGCTGCAAGGCTTGATTGTCAGCCTTGAAGAAATCCAGACCGGTTTCGCCAATGGCCACTACCCGAGGGTCTGACGCCGCCAGCTGGGCAATCTGCGCAGCTGTGTCTGACGACCACTTATCTGTATCGAGGGGGTGAAGCCCCACGGACAGGTAGAGCTCTGGAATGCGATCGGCGATCGCCTGCATGGCGGGAAACTCCCCTGGCTCAACGCAGGAATGAACCAATGCTGAAACCCCGGCCTGTCGCCAGGCCTGGGCTAGTTCGTCAAGATCCCCAGCGAACGTATCAAAATTGAGGTGTACGTGGGTATCAACCAAAGGCATAGGAGGTGCAGCGACAAAAACGGCGGGAAGCCCAGCTCATCGATAGCCTAGGCAAAACCTAGGACGCAGCCCCTGCCGTTTCCTTAGCCTTGAGCACCCGCGCCAGACGAGACTTTTTGCGGGCACCGGTGTTGGGATGTAGCACGCCGCGCTTAACAGCTTTGTCAATTTTGCTGTAAGCAGCGGCCATGCTGGCTTCGACCTGCTTTTTGCTATCGGCACTGGGAGCGGCCTGGTGGGCCTCAACAGCGGCCAAGTAGTTTTTTGTGAGGGTTTTGACAGCCGATTTATAGGATCGGTTCTCGAGCCGATTGCGCTCGGCAATTTTGATTCGCTTCAGTGCAGACTTAATGTTTGCCACAACTCGCCCTAGCTTAACAAGATTACATTGACTGGATAAAACATGTTAGCACTGATTGGTGGAATTGAATGCTTTGGTTTGCCGCCAAATTGGGCTTTAGATCGACTAGGATGTTAGAACGCTGGTGTTGACTGCTTTTCGGGATACTCAACCTGACCTGAAATTCGGTAGATTAACGCCCTGTGCACCTTGCTGGCTTATCTGGAATTCCTGGCTGTAATGCTTCGCATCACCCATCAGCTAACCGAGGCAACCACAGAGCTGCAACGCATCTGTGCCCGTACCCACGACGACCAGGTCGTCCACAAGGAAGCCACTGTTCGAGAAATTCTTCACGCTGTCCGTCGGCAGGGTAACCAGGCGGTGGTGCAGTACACCGCAGACTTTGACGGTGTGACGCTAGACGCCGATAGCCTGCGTTTTTCGGGCGCTGAACTGGATGCGGCCTATCAGCAGGTGAGCAAGAGCCTGCTGGATGCGATTCGGCTGGCCTGTGGGAATGTTGAAGCGTTTCACCGGCAGCGGGTGCCCCAAAGCTGGGTGCGGTTTGAGGACAACGGCGTGGTGCTGGGCAAGCGCTATACCCCGGTGGATCGGGCCGGGATTTATGTGCCGGGCGGGCGGGCGTCCTACCCCAGTACGGTGATTATGAATGCGATTCCAGCTCGGGTGGCTGGGGTGAAGCGGGTAGTGATGGTGACCCCTCCGGGAAAAAACGGCTCGGTGAATCCGGCGGTGTTGGTGGCCGCCCAGGAGGCGGGCGTGACGGAAATTTATCGGGTGGGGGGTGCCCAGGCGATTGGGGCGCTGGCCTATGGGACTGAGACGATTCCGGCGGTGGATGTCATTACCGGGCCGGGGAATATTTATGTAACTCTGGCCAAGAAACTGGTGTTTGGCACAGTGGGGATTGACTCTTTGGCGGGGCCGTCGGAGGTGTTGGTGATTGCCGATCATACGGCGACTCCGGCCCACGTTGCCGCCGACCTGCTGGCCCAGGCGGAGCATGACCCGATGGCCGCCGCTATTTTGATTACCACCAGCGAGTCGCTGGCTGAACGGGTGGCCGCCGAGGTGGATCGGCAGCTGGCAGGGCACCCCCGCCAGACGTTGACAGAGAAGGCAATTGCCAACTACGGTCTGGCCGTGGTGGTGGAAACCCTAGAGCGGGCGGCTGAACTGTCTAACGGGTTTGCTCCGGAACATTTGCAGCTGGAGGTGGCGGCCCCCTGGGAGTTGTTGGAGCATATTCGCCATGCGGGGGCGATTTTTCTAGGGCACTCGACACCGGAGGCGGTGGGGGACTATTTGGCGGGGCCCAACCACACCCTGCCGACCTCCGGCGCGGCTCGCTATGCGTCGCCGTTGTCTACGGAAACGTTTATGAAACACTCGAGCCTGATGCAGTATTCCCCGGAGGCACTTCAGGGGGTGGCAGACGCGATCGCAGTTCTCACCGAGACCGAAGGCCTGCCTTCCCACGGCGACTCGGTGCAGCGGCGGGTGCAGCCGCCACTCGGGGAAGACGGCGCTGAGACTCTTTAGTTTCTAGGCAGTCCTTGATATCCGAGCAGCGGTGTAGGTCAATGAGTGGCAGCCCACTAGCTAAGGCTCTGCCTATACATAGCCATAGCCATGCTGGTTAGGACCCTCAGAAACCCCAAAAACGTTCAAACGTTTGAACGTTCGCCTGAAAAATGTCTCAACTCTACTGGCTACTGCTATACCTGCGATCGCAGCTAGGGCCTGCTGAGTGATCCCGAAACGCAGGCAAATTTGCTTCAGGTTATTGCAGAGAAAGGGGCCTGGTGGTTGGCTTAGGCGGTTAGCGAGATCAGGTTTAACGGGTCTAGGCTGACCACCCACGGTGGAGTTCGAGCGGTTAGGGCGGCCCAGCGGTCTTTGCCCACCTCTGCCCGCAGATGATAGTCGCCAACATCGGCGGGGGGCGCTCCCAGTTTTAGGCATGCTGTCATGCGGTGGGGCGTTTCGCTGGTGCTGGCGACCCAGGCGAGACCGGTATTGGGGCCGTCGGGGCGGTCGGGAAAGGTGATTTGATGGGCGCGGATGCCCACGTGGGTGTGTTGGGCAGGCCAGGGAGTCTGGGTTTCGAGGATGCAGCCCCAGTCAAGGGCCAGGATTTTCTGAGGGGCGATCGGTTGGATGCGCGAGTAGTTTTGGCAGCCGGTGAGCCGGGCGACGCCCAGCGTGCCTGGCCGGTCGAAGATGGCCTGCTTGGGGCCAGCGGCGGCTACTTGGCCAGCGGAGAGCACCAGCAGGTGGGGACAGACCCGGTAGATCTCGTCTAGGTTGTGGCTGACTAGGAGGGTTTGGCCGGAGTAGGCGGCCAGGGTTTTAAGCAGCTGCTGCTCTAGCTCGCTGCGCAGGTGGGTGTCGAGGGCAGAGAACGGCTCGTCTAGCAGCAGCAGCTCGGGGGCGGGGGCCAGGGCCCTGGCCAGGGCTACCCGTTGCTGCTGGCCCCCGGAGAGCTGGTGGGGGTAGCGGTTGCCCAGCCCGCTCAGCTTGAGCTGGTCTAGCTGGTTGTTCACCCGCCGCTGCCGGGCCGGTTTGGCCAGCCCCCGCAGCCCGTAGGCGATGTTTTGGGCCGCCGTCAGGTGGGGAAACAGGGCATAGTGCTGAAACAGGTAGCCAACGCTGCGATCGCGGCTCGGCAGGTTGATGCCCCGGCGCGAGTCGTAGAGAATGCGATCGTTGAGCACAATGGTGCCCTGGGTGGGGGTTTCGATGCCCGCGATGCAGCGCAGGGTCATGCTCTTGCCCGAGCCGGAGCTGCCCAGCACCCCCAGGGGAGCGCCCGCCACCTCGCAGGCCACCGCCAGGGTGTAGCTATCGAGCTGTTTTTGAATATCGACGATCAGCCGCATTGGTCTGTCCTGCCGCCTTGCTCTGGCCCCCTCTGGCCATACTCCTGGCCATATTTCTGGCCATACTCCTGCCGCCGTTCTAGCCACCGCACCCACCCCAGCAGCCCAAAGGCCAGGGTGGTCACGATCAGCACCAGGGCGTTGACGAGGCCGTAGCGCTGGGCCTGCACGGCGTCGTAGATGGCCAGGGGCAATGTCTGGGTGCGGCCAGGAATGCTGCCCGCCACCATCAGCGTGGCGCCAAACTCCCCCAGGGCGCGAGCCACGCTGAGGCCAAAGCCCGCCAAAATACCCCGGTAGGCTAGCGGCAGGGTGATGGACCCCAGCACCTCGGCCTCGGTGGAGCCCAGGGTGCGGGCGGCGGCCTCCAGCTCTGGGTTGACCCCTGCGATCGCAGCCCGCGTCGATTCGACCATCAGCGGCAGGGCGACCACGGCGGCTGCGATCGCAGCCGCCTGCCAGGTAAACAGCAGGTCAAGGCCCAGCCAATCCTGCACCGGGCTGCCCCGCCCCAGGGCCACCAGCAGCCCGTAGCCCACCACGCTGGGGGGCAGCACCAGGGGTAAATTCAGCAGGGTAGACAGCAAAATTTGGCCGGGAAAGCGCTTTCTTGCCAGAAAAACCCCCAGCGCCAGCCCTGCCACCAAAATCAACCCGCTGGCCACGGCGGTGACCTGAAGCGACAGCACCAGCGGCGGCCAAAGCTGTCTCCCCAGATCGTTCACTCGTCGGTTACCTCAGCGACAGGGGCCTCCCCCGGCAGCAAAAAGCCGTACTGCCGCATCAGCGGTCTGCCCCTTTCGCTATTAATAAAGGCCGCAAACTGCTTGGCCTCCTCCGGGTGGGGGGCATTTTTGGGCACCGCCAGCATTTGCTCCAGGGGGTTGTGCAGTTCCTCGGGCACCAGCACCCAGCGGCCGGGCCGCTCGACGCTGGTGGCCAGGGCGACCAGGGCCACCTCCACATTCCCCGACTCGGCGTATTGCTGGGTTTGTTGAATATCTGCCCCCAAAATCAGCTTCGGCTGAATCGCCTCCCACAGCCCCGCCGCTTGCAGCGCCTCCCGCGCCGCCACGCCGTAGGGGGCGTAGTCGGGGTTGGCGATCGCCACCCGCCGCACCGCTGGCTGCATCAGGTCCGCCAGGGTTTGAATGTCGAGGGTGCTCCCCTGCCGCTGCCACAGGGTGAGCCGCCCCACGCCGTAGAGCGCCTTGGTGTCTGAGACCATCAGGCCCTGGGCATCCAGGTCTTCGATGAACTGTCGATTGGCCGACGCCAGCAGATCCACGGGCGCGCCCTGCTCGATCTGCTGGGCCAGCTGCCCGCTGGACCCCAGGTTGAGCGCCACTCGATGGCCCGTTTCTTGCTCCCACAGGGCAGCGATTTTAGGGAAGACGTGATTCAAACTGGCGGCGGCGGAGACCGTGAGCGTCACCGGGGACGCTGTCGGCGTTGTTTCCCCGCCCGGCCCGGCCCCCGGCCATCTGACGGTCGAGCTGCCGCAGGCCGTCAGCAAACCAACCAGGGCCAGGGCCCAAAACCAACCTCTCCATCGCAGGGGTCTCATGGGCCTAACGTCTTAGATCACAAAAGGACTTGGCTCGCAACGGGACTTAGCTCGCAACGGGACTTGGCTCGCAACGAGATGTCAGTATTAGTAGCATAATGCCAAGATTCTGGCGTGAGCGGTGGGGTGCGATCGCGCCCCGGAGGCGCGGCATTGCTCGGGCGATCCGCCTGGGGAGGGGGCCCCATCCTGCCTGGCCTGGTTAGCTCCAGGTGTCCCTGTGGCACAATTAACGGGTTAACGCTCCTGGGGGTTGGGTTGGGCTGCTATGACCAAGTTTGTATTTGTAACCGGCGGTGTGGTGTCAAGCATCGGCAAGGGCATTGTGGCAGCCAGCCTGGGGCGGCTGCTGAAGTCGCGGGACTATTCCGTTTCGATTCTCAAGCTGGATCCTTACCTCAACGTTGACCCCGGCACCATGAGCCCCTTTCAGCACGGGGAGGTGTTTGTCACCGAAGACGGGGCCGAAACCGACCTCGACCTGGGCCACTACGAGCGTTTCACCGATACGGCCATGTCGCGGCTCAACAGCGTCACCACCGGGTCGATCTACCAGGCGGTGATCAACCGCGAGCGCCGGGGCGACTACCAGGGGGGCACCGTGCAGGTGATTCCCCACATCACCAATGAAATTAAGGAGCGGGTGCACCGGGTGGCCCGCAACACCAACCCCGATGTGGTGATCACCGAAATTGGCGGCACCGTGGGCGACATTGAGTCGCTGCCGTTTTTAGAGGCCATTCGCCAGTTTCGCAAAGATGTGGGGCGGCAGGACGTAATCTACATGCATGTCACCCTGGTGCCCTGGATTGCCTCGGCGGGAGAGCTCAAGACCAAGCCTACCCAGCACTCGGTGAAAGAACTGCGGTCGATCGGCATTCAGCCCGACATCTTGGTGTGCCGCTGCGAATGCCCGCTGCCCCAGCCCATGAAGGAAAAGATCGCCGAATTTTGCGACGTGCCCGCCGAGGCGGTGATCACCTGCCAGGATGCCAGCAGCATCTACGAGGTGCCGCTCAAGCTGGAGAAGGAAGGGCTGGCCCACCAGGCGCTAAAGAGTCTGGCCCTCGATCAGCGCCAGCCCCACCTGCACCAGTGGGAGGCCCTGGTGGAGGGGCTCTACAGCTCCAGCCGACCGGTGGATATCGCCATCGTGGGCAAGTACGTCAGCCTCAACGATGCCTACCTGTCGGTGGTGGAGGCACTCAGGCATGCGGCGATCGCCCATCGCGCCGCCCTCAACGTCCGCTGGATCAACTCCGAAGACATCGAAACTAGCGGCGCTGACGCCTACCTCAGCGGCGTCAACGGCATTCTGGTGCCCGGCGGGTTTGGCTCCCGCGGCATCGGCGGCAAGGTGCAGGCCATCCAGTACGCCCGAGAACGCAACATTCCCTTCCTGGGCCTGTGTCTAGGCATGCAGTGCTCAGTCGTAGAATGGGCCCGCCACGTCGCCGCCCTCGAAGGTGCCGACAGCTCTGAGTTTGCCCCCGACACCCCCAACCCCGTGATCAGTCTGCTGCCCGAGCAGCAGGACGTCGTGGACCTGGGCGGCACCATGCGCCTCGGTCTCTACCCCTGTCGACTCGCCCCCGACACCCTGGCCAGCCGACTCTACAACGAAGAAGTCGTCTACGAGCGCCACCGCCACCGCTACGAATTCAACAACGCCTATCGCAATCTGTTTTTAGAGTCGGGCTACACCGTTAGCGGCACCTCCCCCGACGGTCGCCTGGTCGAAATTATCGAGCTGCCCAGCCATCCCTTCTTTATCGCCAGCCAGTTTCATCCCGAGTTTCAGTCGCGCCCCAGCGCCCCGCACCCGCTATTTCTCGGGCTGGTCAGCGCCGCCCTGGGCACAGCCGCCCCCGCCCCCCCGGTCCCGGTGGAGGTTGGAGCCAGCGCAGAGGGTTAAGCGGGCCGGAACACCCGGCCCCGCGGCTTTGCCTAACCCCAGCAGAGGGCCGGGTCTGGGAGCCCCAGGCCGACCCCTGGCGGGCAGCTGTAGGCACCCTGCTCCTGGGGCATCAGCCAATAGGTGGTCACCCAGTCACCGCTCTTTAGCTGCATGGGGCCGCGGGATTCCAGGCTAAAGTGGTCTTTGAGGTAGGCGTAAGACGACTCAGACACCTGAATCCTAGAGGCTTCGCCAGTGGTTTCCATAAAGCTAGCAATGTTGACGGTATCGCCCCAGAGGTCGTAAATAAACTTGCGAATACCGATCACCCCGGCCACCACACTGCCGGAGTTGACACCGATACGCAGCTGAAAAGGCTGCCCATCGGGCCGCTGAAACTCACCGATGGTGGCCTGCATGTCCAGGGCCATCTGGGCAATGGCGCGGGCGTGGTCGGGGCGCGCCGCCGGTACCCCCGCCGCCACCATGTAGGCATCGCCGATGGTTTTAATTTTTTCCAGGCCGTAGAGGGCCGCCAGCTCGTCAAACCGAGAGAAGATCTGGTTGAGCAGCCGCACCAGGGCACAGGGGGTAAGCTGGGCCGCCACGGTGCTAAACCCAACAATATCGGCGAACAAAATAGTCGCCGTATCAAACTGATCGGCAATGGCCTGCTCCCGCTCTTTCAGCCGCTGGGCGATTTGAAAGGGCAGCACGTTGGTCAACAGCGCCTCAGAACGCTGGCGCTGACGCCGCAGCTCCATTTCCACCTGCTCGCGCACTTTGATTTCAGCCTGGAGCTGCTGGTTTTGAGTCTCCAGCTGCCGCTGCTGCTGCCGCAATGACAGCTGGTGCTTCACCCGCAGCAGCACCTCGTAGGCCATAAAGGGTTTGACGATATAGTCGGCGGCTCCCAGGCTAAAGGCCTGTTTTTTCTCGGTTTCGGCATCGCGGGCGGTGAGAAAAATAATCGGAATGCCCTGGGTAGCCGCATCTTCCTTGAGCCGACGGCACACTTCAAAGCCGTCCATGGCGGGCATGGTGATATCGAGCAAAATCAAATCGGGCGGCGCCAGGGCAATGGCGTTGAGGGCCAGCGCTCCGCTGAGCACCTTGCGACAGCGGTAGCCCTGAGTTTCCAGAATGGTAGACAGCACCCGCAAATTGTCGGCAAGATCGTCGACTAGCAGAATGTCAACATCCTCGGTAGCGTAGGTCTCAGCGGTACTCATAATCTTCTACAGGGAAACAGACGATAGAGGAACAGCGGTCAGCTCGATAATCACATCGAGGCGAAAGTCATCGACCAACTGGGCTAGCTGCTGGGCCAGGTGCTGGTGGTCGGCGGGGAATTGAGCCAGCATTTGCCGCACCCGCCGGTCGTCGGCGGCCTGGGCCGCCTGGTGCAGGTCGGCCAGCCGGGCCGGGTCTAGGGCCAGCAGGTCGGCCTGGGTTAGGGAGCGATGGGGGCCAGCCGGGCTGGGGCTGGCGGCGGGCAGCAGCTGATCGGTGGCCTCAGGCTGCTCAGCGTACTGGTAGGTGAGCCCGAGGCGGCGGCCAATCGGTTCGAGCAGCCGATCGCGCTGCAAGGGCTTGGGCAGCACCTCGTTACAGCCCGCCGCAATACAGTCGGAGCGCTGCTCTTCAAACACGCTCGCCGTAACCGCAATGATGACGGTGGCCGCCCCGCCGGGGGACTGCCGCACCTGGCGGGCGACGTCGTAGCCGTCGAGCACGGGCATGCGCATGTCGAGGCAGATCAGGTGGGGCTGCCAGGCGACCCACAGGTCCAGGGCGGCCTGGCCGTTGGCCGCTTCACACACCTCAAACCCCACGCCCTCTAACCAATGGCGCATCAGCAGGCGGCTCTCGGCCACATCGTCGGCCACTAGAATGCGGTGGGTGGGTTGATGATCGCTGAGGCGCAGAATGGCTCGCGGCTGGCTGCCCAGGGCGGGGGAAGCGGCGGCCAGCGCCACTGGCAGGTTGACAGTAAAGGTGGAGCCAGCCCCAGGGGTGCTGGCCACCGCCAGGGTGCCCCCCATCAGCTGGGCAAAGTTGTGGCAGAGGGACAGGCCCAAGCCAGTACCTTCGGCGGTCTGGCGACCTGCCTGGGTCTGCTCGAAGGGCTGAAACAGGCGAGACTGTTCGGCGGGGTCGATACCTACGCCGGTATCTTGCACCTCCAGCACCAGGCGATGGGTTTTAGATGATGCCGCTGAGCTTTCTTGGGCGGAGGGTGCCGTCAGGCTGGCCCGCACGGTGACCTGGCCCTGGGACGTGAACTTAATGGCGTTGCCAATCAGGTTGATGAGAATTTGCCGCAGCTTGCCCTCGTCGGCCCAGAGGCGATGGGAGGTAGATGCCAGGGGCAAAACCTCAAGGCCAATACCCTTGGTTTCGGCCTTGAGCTGGAGCATGGCCTCGACCGCCTGGAGGGTTTGGTTGAAATCAAAGGCCCCCTCATCGAGGGTGATTTTGTTGGCCTCAATTTTGGCCAGCGACAGCACGTTGTTGATCAGCCCCAGCAGGTGATTGCCGCTGCGGTTGACAATGGCGATCAGGTCGCGGTGGGAGGCCTCTAAACTGTCGTCGTCGTACAGGATTTGGGTAAAGCCCAAGATGGCGTTGAGGGGGGTGCGTAGCTCATGGCTCATGCTGGCCAGAAAGTCGCCCTTGGCCTGGCTGGCGGCATCGGCGGCGCGCTTGGCCACCTCTAGGGCCTGGGCCTGCAGCTGGGTCTGCCACAGCAGGTTAGACTGCTGCACAGCGGTGCCCAGGTGCGCGCCCACTTGCAGCACCATTTTCACCTCGTGGCGGTTCCAAACGCGGGGACGGTGGTGGGCATAGATGCCCAGCAGCCCCCACAGCCGACTGCCGGAAAAAATCGGCACGATCACGTAGGCGCGCACCTGCCACTGCTCAAGGAAGTTGAGATAGCAGGTGTCAAACCCCTCGGTATAGATGTCGTTGACGCAGTGGTAGGTGCGGTCCTGGCGATAGGTTTCGGCCTGGGTTTCTTTGAGGTAGGTGTCTTCGACCAGCAGGTAGCCGTCGTCAAAGCCAGCGCTCTGCATGCGCCGGGCGCCGCAGTCGTCTCGATCGATCAGCGGCTGGTCAGGGGCGGTGGTCGCCAGGGTAGACGAGGCGGTGGAGTCGGTGAGGGTCTCGGCCACCACGGTGCCGCTCCAGTCGGCGTTGAAGCGATAGATCCAGACGCGATCGCACCCCACCGCCTGCTGTAGCTCCTGGGTGGTGGCCGCAAAGATCTCCTCCAGATCGAGGGTTTGGCGCATGCGCTGCACAATGCGCATCACCGCCTTTTCTCGATTGGCCACGGCCCGCGCCGCGCCCTCAGCGGCCTTTTGAATCGTGATATCGCTACAGGTACAGACCACCCGTTCTACCACCCCCGCCGCGCTGAGCTGGGGATCGACATTCACCAGCAGCCAGCGGGGCGGGTCAGCCGCGCTGGCGCTCACCCCGATCACCCCGTCATCGAGGGGCCGCTTTGCGGCAATGGCCCGCTGAACGGGAAGCTCTGACGCCGCCAGAGCCACCCCGTCTTCGCCGCAAATGTAGCCGCTCTGGCCAAACAGCAGCGGGGTTGGCCCATCGTCGGGCAGACCTAGCAGCTGCTGCGCCGCCTGGTTGGAGATCAAAATTTCCGCCTCGGCGTTGAGCAGCAGCACCCCCACCCCCATCTCCCGAATCAGCATGCGAAAGCGGCGCTCGCTGTGGGCCAGGGCATCGTCTTGCAGGCGCTGCTGGGTAAGCCGCTGGGCAATTCTCAGCGTGATCAGGGTGAGCAGCAGCAGCACCCCCGCCCCGAGGCCTACGGCCAGAGCCAGCCAGCGAGTATCGAGGTCAGGCATGGCCGCCACTGTCTCTGTGAGGGGAGAGCTGGCCCCCAGCCAGCTGGCCACCAAAGAACCGGCCCCCAAGGCATCGGTCACAGCAGAGTCAGGCTGAACGACCGTGCCAACCATTCCTACGTAGTGCAGGCCACCGATCGCCGCACCCAGGGCCAGCACCGCCCCAGAGGCGGGCCAGGGCTGGTCTGCGGTAGATGAACGCCCCAGGGCAAACCCCAGGGCCAGGGTGGAGGCACCGACGGCAATGGCCACCGACAGGGCCACCAGCGGCCACCGATAGCTGAGGTGGGCCGGCATTTCCATGGCAGCCATGCCGGTGTAGTGCATCCAGGCAATCGCTGCCCCCATCACCCCACCGCCAGCACTGAGCCTCAGCCAGCTAAACCCAGGTTGGCTGACCAGGGCCAGGGCCACCGCCGCCGCCGCCGCCGCATACAGCAGCGAAAGTACGGTAGTCAAAAGGTCGTAGGCCACCGGCATGGGCATCTCCAGGGCCAGCATGGCGACGAAGTGGGTGGCCCAAATGCCCGTACCCAGGGCCAGACCACCACCCAGCAACCAGAGCCACCATCGCCACCCGGTGACCACCCAGATTTGCTGCCCCAGGCTGAGGGTGGTGTAGGAGGCCAAAATGGCAATACCCAAGGACAAACAGACTAAACCGACGTTGTAATGTCCAACTGCCGTCAAGGCCATGGTGATCGTTTCAACCGCAGATTAGAGTAACTCGTAGGGAGATGCGCCCTTAGCATGCCCAGAAGCCCGACTCTTTCACCAACAAAAGGTATCGAAGAGCACAATCTTCTTGAACTGGGTCAATTCTGTAAACCGCGGCCCAGAGTTTTAGCCCTGGCCGCCGGTATAGCCCCGATGCACTGGGGTTAACTGGCTCAGGCACAGAGATCCTAGCGTTTATAGCTGTAGCCAGTCTGGTTAGGACATTTCCGCTAAAACGTTCGAAGGTTCGAAGGTTTATCTGGCTTGTGGCTGCCCTAACCCAGGTGACTATGGCTATACAACGGGAGGTCTACAGTAAATGCCGTGGAATAGCTGACCAATTGCTGCTGGCCGATGGCTATTACCAGCGCCAGCTCTGGTATATTTTTTAACCTTATTCTGAGGAAAACACGTTTTAGCCCGGGTTGTCCCCTGCCTTTGGACAGAGGCCGATGGTGCCCCGGCTGCCTACATGCGCTCTAGCACCCGAATGCCCAGCAGCGACAGCCCCAGCTTGAGGGTTTTGGCGGTCAGGTCGCACAGCAGCAGGCGGGAGGTGCGCTGGGGCTCAGCTGCCTGGAGCACGGAGCAGCGGTCGTAGAACTGGTTGAACTTTTGGCTGAGCTCAAACAGGTACTGGCAGAGGCGGTTGGGATAGAGATCTTGGGCCACTTCCCCCAGCACCTCGTCGAGCTGGAGCAGGTGGCGGGCCAGGGCAAACTCGCTGTCGTCGTCGAGGTGAATGCGGGCTTCGGCGGGCAGGTGGTCGAGGTCAATGTCGCCCTTACGGCTGATGCCCTGCACCCGTACGTAGGCATAGAGCATGTAAGGGGCGGTGTTGCCCGCCAGGGCCAGCATTTTGTCGAAGCTAAAGATGTAGTTGCTGGTGCGGTTTTGGCTGAGGTCGGCGTACTTGACGGAGCCAATGCCCACCGCCTCGGCGACATCCTGAATAAAGTCTTCGGTCTCCTGCCGTGCTTCGCTCTGGATGCGGGCCTCGAGATCAGCCCGGGCGCGGCTGACCGCTTCATCGAGCAGATCTTTGAGCTTGACCGTATCGCCGGAGCGGGTTTTGAACTTCTTGCCGTCTTCGCCCTGTACCACGCCAAAGGGCACGTGGGTGAGCTCGGTTGCGGCGGGAATCCATCCGGCTTTGGTGGCGACCTGAAACACCTGGGCAAAGTGGTTGCCCTGGCCAGCATCGACCACGTAGAGCACGCGTTCGGCCCCGTCCTGCTGGGTGCGGTAGCGAATGGCGGCCAGGTCGGTGGTGGCGTAGTTGTAGCCGCCGTCGGTTTTTTGAATGATCAGCGGTAGCGGGTCGCCGTCTTTGTTGGTAAAGCCATCGACGAAGACGACTTTTGCGCCTTGATCTTCGACCAGCAGGCCCTGGGCTTCGAGGTCGGCGACCACGTCGGCCAGCAGCGGATTGTAGAAGGATTCGCCCCGCTCTTGGATGCGGATATCGAGGCGATCGTAGAGTTTTTGAAACTCCTGACGGGACTGCTGGCAGAGGGCTCTCCAGGCTTTGATCGAGGTATCTTCTCCGGCCTGTAAGCCCACCACGGCCTCGCGGGAGCGGGTTTTGAAGTCGTCGTCTTCGTCGAAACGCTGTTTGGCCTGCTTGTAGAAGGTCACCAGGTCGCCAATATCGACGGCGGAATCAGCCTCCAGGGCCTCGGGGCAGGCCTCTTTGAGATGGGTGATCAACATGCCAAACTGGGTGCCCCAGTCGCCTACGTGGTTGAGGCGCAGCACGTCGTGGCCCATGAACTCCTGCACCCGGGCGATGGAGTCGCCGATGATGGTGGAGCGCAGGTGGCCCACGTGCATTTCCTTGGCGATGTTGGGGCTGGAGAAGTCGACGATGACCTTTTGCGGGGTTTTTACCGGCTCTACCCCGAGGCGGGGGTCGGCCTGCATGGCCCGCAGCTGATCTTCTAGGTACTGGGTTTTGAAGCGCAGGTTGATGAAGCCGGGACCGGCGATTTCGGGCGGTTCGCAGAGGTCGCTGACGCTGAGATTGGCGACGATCTGAGCTGCGATCGCACGGGGCTGTTGCCCCAGGGGCTTGGCCAGCGACATGGCCACATTGGCCTGGTAGTCGCCAAATTTAGGGTTGCTCGTCGGCACCAGCATGGGGTCGGTACCCGCCAGCTGCGGGCCAAAGGCCGCCACCAGCGCCTGGTCAAACCGAGCCGTAAGTTGTGCAAGTGTAGACTTCATGGTGTGTTCTCAACCCGTTGCGCTCGAAAATCCTCAACCGTTCCAATGGCCTATGACCGACCCCAACCTGCCCCAGGTGCTGCTGACCGCCAGCGCGATCGCCGCCCTGCCTGAAACTGTCTTCGTCCATCCCCTCAATCCTAAGGCAATCCGCCACGGCCGATCCCTGGGCGATGCGGTTGGCTTTGAGCACATCGGCCTTCACCGGGTGCGGGTCGAGCCCGGCCATGACTCCACCCAGTACCACCGCCACCAGGCCGAGGAAGAGTTTATCTACATTCTCGCTGGGCGGGGGCTGGCCGACATTGGCGACCAGACGATCGAGGTGGGCCCCGGCGATTTTATGGGATTCGCCGCCGGGGGGATGGCCCACAGCCTGAGCAACCCCTTCGACGACGATCTAGTCTACCTGGTCGGCGGCCTGCGGCTGGAGTTTGACATTTGCGATTACCCCAGGGTCAACACCCGCCTCTACCGACGGGGAGAGCAGCGAGAGTACGTGGCGCTAGGGGATGAGTAAAGCCTGGTGCGATCGCACCCCTGACCACCGCTTTCTCGGGGTAGACCTGGGCTGGCAGAGCGGCCCCACCGGGCTGTGCTGCCTCCAGGGAACCGCCGACCAGCTCCAACTGGTCGCCCTCGATCGCCTGCAAACGGTGGATGAAATCCTGGCCTGGATTGCCCAATGGGCAGACGGTGCCGCCAGCGCCGTAGTCGCCGTCGATGCCCCCACGCTGATTCCGAACGAAACCGGCATGCGCCTGCCCGATCGCCTGACCCACAAGCACTTTGGCCGCTACGACGCCGGTTGCTATCCCGCCAATCGGGGCCGCCCCTTCGCCGCCAAGCTGATTGCCTTTGGCCTGGCGCTGGAGGCCCTGGGCTTTCAGCACGCCCCCCATAGCCCGGCCCAGCCCCAGGGGCGATTTCAGCTAGAGGTATTCCCCCATCCGGCGACGGTGCACCTGTTTGGCCTCAGCAAAATTCTCAAATACAAAAAGGGCACCCTGGCCCAGCGCCGCCCCGAACTAGAGAAACTCCGCCAGTATCAGCTCTCGGTGCTCCCCACCCTCGAGCCTGCCCTAGACTTGAAGGACACCGATTTACCAGACATTCCGTTGACGGGCGCCGCCCTGAAAGCAGTGGAAGACCAGTTGGATGCCCTC
>DATIVG010000325.1:0-1536 GCA_035466075.1 Nodosilinea sp.
GCTGGAGGCGACGGGCTCGATGCCGAGGATGGAAACCGTCCAGAGTTCCTGGCTGGTTTTCACCTCTTCGACAAACTCCTGGCCCAGCACCAGGGTGAGAAAGGCCGGGTCGCCCCAGGCAAACCACCAGCCCACCAGCCCACCGAGGAAAAAGAGGAGAGTTGCGATCGCAACATAGCCCCAGCTCTGCTGCACCACCTCGGGAAAGCCGTAGCGGCAAAAATCCCACAGGGCCTGCCACTCCTGGCGACGCGAACCCTGGTAGATCTGGCTATAGCTGCGGCTGGTCAACCGCTGGAGATCTTTGAGGACGCTCTGGCCCACACCGTGGCCCCGGGCCCGCGCCAGATCGGCCGACACCGAGCGATAGAGGCTGGCCATCTGCCGCACCTGCGCCCCCGAGAGCGACCTGAGCCCGCTTTTCTCGGCCTGGGTGAGTAGGGCCTCCAGCTGCCGCCAGCTGGCTTCTCGCCGGGCCATCCAACGCTGAACATTCATGAAGCAAAGCCGCCAAAACGGGCACTCTACAGAGCAGTGTAGGCTAACCTCGAAATGAACGCACACCCATGAACGCACACCCAACTACATCCAGCTTTGGCAACCCCAGGAGGTGGCACCGATGACCCCATCTGCACAGTCAGGTACGCAGCTCGGCCCCCTCAACCCCGGCGATGTGGTCAGCGCCGCCCTGCGCCTTTATAAAGATCGGTTCAAAACCTTTGTGCGGCTGGCGGCGGTGGCCACCCTGTGGCTGTTGGGCGGCGTGGTGGGGCTGGGGCTGGTGGTCTCGGTGCTGGCGGCCCTCGGGGCCGGAGTGGGCGGCGAGGTCGGTGCCATTGTGGGGGGTTTGGTGGGCCTGCTGGTGGGGTTTGCGCCCCTGCTCTACGGCTCGGCCCAGTACTACGCCATCTCCAGCGTGATCGGCAGGCTGTCGTTTCAGGAGCTGATTAACCAGCCCGAGACCGCCGCCGAGGCCCGCCGCCAGGTGACTCCCCGGCTGGGGCAGTTTTTGTTTCTCGGCTTTTTGCTGCTGCTGGCCTATCTGGCCGCCTACCTGGTGGCGGTGCTGGGGGCTGGCCTGGCCGGCGGCGGCGTGGGCCTGGTGGCCGCCGGGCTGTTTACCGCGCTGGTCAACGACACGGTCGGGGCCATTGTCGGCGTGCTGCTGGGGGTGCTGCTGGGCCTGGGGGTGCTGCTGATAGTGCTGATCTGGGTGGCCTCGCGACTGTTTATTGCCGAGGTGGTGCTGGCCATTGAGCCCCGCCAGGATGCCGGGGGCAGCATGAGCCGCAGCTGGGAGCTGACCCAGACCTCGATTTGGCGCATTCAGGTGGTGTTTTTGGCCACGTTTTTGATTCAGCTGCCGATTTTATCGGTCACCAACTACATCCCCAGCATTTTGCTGGAGCTCCTACCCGCCGAAGGGGCCGTCTACGGGGTAATTTTTGCCCTCAGCCTGCTGCTCAGCCTGCTGGGTAGCCTGGTGGTGTTGCCCCTCTGGCAGGCGGTCAAAGGGGTGCTCTACTATGATTTGCG
>DATIVG010000326.1:0-5931 GCA_035466075.1 Nodosilinea sp.
TAGGCAGTGGTTTTGCAGGGTGCGATCGCGCGGAAACCACTGACACAGCTCAGCGGCTCGGGCCAGCAGCCCCACGGGCTGCTGGTTGCCGGTGGTGATGGCGGCGTCTGGAGCGGTGGGGTCGCTGGGCAGCTCGGCATCATAGGCGTAGGGAATCAGCCCCGTGTGCGGGTCGCGGGCGGCGAAAAAGGTCTCGGCCAGCTGGGCCATCAGGGCATCGGCGGGGCGATAGCCCAGGGCCTTGAGCACCGGGGGCAGGTAATGATCCACATGGCCCCGCGCCAGATCAGGGTTTTCGGTGAGCAGGGTAGTCCAGTAGTCGGTGAGCAGGGTGAGGCCAGTGGTTAGAGCCTCATCCCCTGCGGCATAGTAGGCTTCCCCCTGGCCGTCGGGGCGATCGGCAACGGCCAGGGGCGGCAGGCTAGCGGAGGGGGCGCGACTGTGGGTGAGCCAGACCAGGCCAGCGGTGACCAGAGCGATCAGGCTGCCGAGCAGGGGACGGGGCAGAGGCATAGGAGTAAAGGGGGTTTAAGAGTGGAGGCCGGTCTGCTGAGGGTGGGGAAGCAGGTCTTGGTAGAGGTTGACCATGGCCGTGACGTGGGCCGTGGTGGAGAAGTCGCGCTGGACGCGATCGCGCCCGGCCTGGCCCAGCTGCGATCGCAGCTGGCCGTCTTTGAGCAGAGTTTCGAGGGCATCGGCCAGGGCGATCGGGTCGCTGGGGGGCACTACCAAGCCATTGACGCCGTGGTCAACTTGTTCGCGCACGCCCGCAATGTCGGTGCCGACAATGGGCAGACCAAAATACATGGCCTCCAGGTGGGTGCGGGGAAAGCCTTCATTGCCGTCGATGGTGACCGTGCGATCGCCGTAGTCGATAGTTTCGCGGCTGACGGACGGCAGCACCTCAATATCCGCCAGTTCGTAAAACGGGAACGGATTCGACTGCCAGCCCGTAAAGGTGAGGTTGTGAATCTTCAGCGCTTGCAGTCGTTCCATCAGCCAGGTGGCGTGGCCCTGGTACTCAGCCTCAATATCGCCCACGCAGACAAACACGGCTTGTTCGGCCCAACCGCGGCGGTTGAGTTCAGCTACGGCCTCCAGTAGATGGCGGTGGCCCTTAAAGGGCACCACCGAGGCAAAACAGCTCACAATTAGCTTGCCGTCAGCCTTGAGCGCCTTCAGCCAGGGGCTGGGGGCGGCTGTGGTAGCAATGTGACGAATGCCGTTGTAGACCGTGATGGCCTTGGCTCGGGCAGCGGGGCTGAGGTCGGCTTGAATGGCATCGCAGACGGTGACAATGCGATGGGTAACCAGCTCAAAGTAGGTGTCAGCAATGCCGCTAAAGGGGTGCTGGCCTCGCATGTGCCCCACCACCGGGTAGCCCCCCAGGCGGGCGGCGGCACCAATCAGCAACGCGCCTCTACCGCCGTTGACATGCACCAAATCAGGCTGCCAATCGCGCATCAGCGTCAGGCATTGCAGGGTATAGGGCAGCAGCTCGGTGATCGCCACCTGGGCCCGTTTCCAGAGAGACCAGCTCAGCATAGCCTTGCCAAACTGGTTGAGGGCCGGGCCAGGGGGCAGCACTTCCACCTCCACCCCCGCATCGCGATAGGCCTGGGCGGCGAGCCCTTCTCCGGCTAAAACCACCAGGGGCGTCACCCAGGGCGGCAGGTGGGTAACTAGCTCAAACAGGCTGCGGTTGGCCCCAGCCATGCGCTGATAGTAGGCAATGTAGTAAAGCACCCGGATAGATGGAGCTGCGCTCGCCGAGGGCTGAGGCACATCCACCGCGATGGGGTCAAAGGTTTGCATAGCTATACCAGTACTTGTTCAAAACGTTGGGGAGTGGAGAGCGGTAGTCCCAGCCCGTCGCTGGGCGACAGGGTTTTATCTATAAACATTTGAAACCACAGCTCAAGCATGAGCAGCGACCACAGCCGTTGCCCGTGGTCGGCCTTGCCGCGCTGGTGTTCGTCGAGCAGCAGGGTGGTGACTTCTGGAGCAATGTAGCCCCGCTGCCGCGACGCTTTAGAGAGCAAAATTGCCCTAAGTTCAGGGCCGAGGTCGTCGCGCAGCCAGTGAGAGGTAGGTGGAGAAAAGCCCTGCTTAGGCCGATATAAGACTTCTTTCGGCAAATACTTGATCGCCAGCCGCTTGAGAAGGTGCTTGGTCTGCAAGTTTTTGAGCTTGAGCCGAGCCGGAATTTTGGCCGAGAGTTCGACCAGGCGCAGGTCTAAAAAGGGCGATCGCGCCTCTAGACCGTGGGCCATAGTAGTCACATCGACTTTGGTGAGCAGGTCGTCGGGCAGCAGCGTCAGCAAATCGATGCACAGGGCGCGATCGACCCAGTTGGTGAGGTCAGAGTTTTGCCAGAGGTCGGTGTAGAGGGCGTCGCTGGAGTGGTCGGCCCCCTTTTGCAGCAGTGGCCCCAGCATCTGTGCCCGGTAGTCACGACAGGTGCGCCCGCTGACGGGGTCAAAGACGTAGGTGCCCTTTCGCCCCTGGGCGGTTTCAGCAATCCAGCGAAACTTGCGCACGCCGCGCACGCCGCGATCTTCTAACTCTCGCAGCCGGGCTGCCACGGCGACCTTGAGGGCTGAGGGAAGCCGGTGCAAGCCCTGGGCGAGCCTAACCGCAGGCAGATGTTTGTAGCCTGCAAAGGTTTCGTCGCCGCCGTCGCCCGTGAGCACCACCGTGACCTGGGTGCGGGCCGCCTCGGCTAGGTAGTACATGGGCAGGGCCGAATGGTCGGCAAAGGGTTCGCCAAAGTGGGCTACTAGCGCCGGCAAGACAGCGGTCGCATTGGGCTGCAGAATATGTTCGCTATGGTCACAGCCGTAGCGCTCGGCCACCTGGCGGGCATAGGGCAGCTCGTTAAACGAAGCTTGGGAAAACCCCACGGAGATCGTTTTAATGGGCCGGGAAGACTGGCTGGCCATCAGCGCCACAATTAGGCTGGAGTCTACGCCGCCGCTTAAAAAGGCCCCGATAGGCACATCGGCCACCATGCGATCGACTACGGCTTGCTTTAGGGTTGCCTCCAGCTGGTCGAGCCATTCGGCCTCGGTGTGCTGCTCGGAGTAGGCGTAGTCGGGCTGCCAGTAGCGGACCAGCTGAATGGGCTGCCCCGGTCGGTACTCTAGCCGATGGGCCGGGGGCAGCTTGGCCACGCCCTCAAATATGGACTGGGGTGCAGGCACGCAGAGGTAAGTGAGATAGTCGAGTACGGCGGTGGCCGAGACCGCTGGCGTTGTGCCCAGCAGCTCGACTAGGGCAGGCAGGGTCGAAGCGAAGGTCAGCCCACCCCCCAAGCTACTGTAATAGAGGGGTTTCTTGCCCACATGATCGCGACCCAAATGGAGAATGCCTTGGGCTTCATCCCACAGGGCAAAGGCAAACATGCCCCGCACTCGCCGCAGCAGGCCATCAATACCCCACTGCTCATAGCCATGGATTAGCACCTCCGAATCGGTGTGGGAGCGAAACCGATGGTAGGGTTCAAGCCGGTCGCGGAGATCAGCAAAGTTATAGATTTCGCCGTTGAACACCAGCCAGATTGTGCCATCTTCGTTGGTGAGGGGCTGACGGCCCTGATCGGACAGGTCAATAATCGCCAGCCGTCGATGGCCCAGGGTGACCTGGTTGACGGCCACCTGGCCCTGCTGATCGGGGCCACGATGGGCCATGCGCTCTAGGGCGATTGCTAAATTTTGATGGGCGTTTGGGTTGCCCACTGTGCCGCAAATCCCGCACATAGGTAGTCCTGATAAAAGGTTGGATGGAGAGACAACGTTAGCTAGGTTGGCGCCGAGCTGATATTGGCAGCTATGGTGGCTAGAGGTGGCCAAATTAAAGGGGCGACCGACTTGGGCTTAGGCCGAAACTTGCTCAAAGAGGTCGGCGTACTGGCGGGCGATCGCATCGGCGCGAAATTGCTGCGATCGCACCCAGCCCCGCGCCACCAGCTGAGCTCTGAGCTCCGGCTCGTAGAGCACGCGCAAAATGCCCACGGCCAAGGCCGCCGCATCGCCGGGGGGCACCAGTACCCCCACCTCGCCGTTCTCTAAGATTTCCGCCGGGCCGTGGGGGCAGTCGGTTGAGACCACCGGCACGCCGCAGGCCAGGGCCTCGGCCACCACGTTGCCAAAGCCTTCGTACACCGACGACAGCACAAACACATCGGCCGCCGCCATCAGCTGGTAGGGGTTGGCCCGAAAGCCCAGCAGCCGCACGACACCATCGAGCCCCAGATGCCGAATCTGTCGCTCCAGAGCTGGGCGCAGCGGCCCCTCGCCGACAATCCACAGGTGGGCGGGCACGGACTGCCGCACCTTGGCCACCGCCTCCAGCAGGTAGGTAAACCCCTTTTGGTCGCACAGCCGCCCGCAGGCGACGATCAGCGGCTGGGGCAGGGGCAGATCGGCGGCCAGCAGGGGTGCGATCGCGCCAGCGGTCACCCGGTCATCGACCCCGGCGTTGTAGATCACGTGGATGGGGGGGCGGGGCGGCCGCATCAGCGAGGCAAATTCCTCGGCGACGCCTTGCGAGAGGGCGATCAGCCCATCGGCCCCAGCGAGCTGGCGGGCCAAGAGCCCTCGCATGGCGCGATCGAGCGGGTGCCAGGGTCGGTGGTACTGGCTGAGGGGCGAGTTTTGGGCACACACGAGCAGCTTGGGGCGGTGGGGCAAGCCCCGGCAGGCCGCGATCGCCGCCAAATTGGCGTGGTCAAGGGCGGCGCAGACCACATCGGGCCGCTGGGCCTGAATTAACTGACGCAGCGGCTGAATGGCCCGCACCATGCGCAGCGTGCTAGAGCGCACCCCGGCCGGATTTAGGCCAAATACCGGCACATCGGGAGCGAGGGCAGCCTCGTAGCTGCCGCCCAGCTGGGCCAGGGCGATCGCTGGCTCAAACTGCTGGCGATCGAGGGCGTTGATCAGCCGTAAAAAATGCATTTCTGCTCCCCCGTTGCCCAGGGAAGCGGTGAAAAATAAAAGCTTTAGCCTACGGGTTTGAACATTGCTGGGCAGCAAAGATTGAATAGAAGGTTGATTTGCTAAACCCGCTGTATTTTCCTTTGTATTTATACAGACCTCTGGCGGTGGGCTGTCGATACTGTTCATGCCGCAACCGAATAGTAACAATCTGGGCAAATTGTCGCTCGATTCCCGCCCTAAGATGTGCCAGTTTGCCATCCCAACTCTGGTGTAAGTAGGTGGCCATAGACAAAATGATCAGATGTAGGTTGCGGTTGGCGAAGCGTAACCCAACGCCCATACGGGTTACGCTTCGCTCACCCATCCCACAAATACATATGGCGATCTACTTATGGCCTAGGATTATTAGTCTCGAAAAAATGCTGTTGATAGAGCTTAGAAAGTATCTAGTTGCCCTATTCCCGGCTAGTCAGGCAGAAGCGTTTCTGAGGGTATTTGAGTCTGTAGCTACAGCGTTTCTTTAAGGCTAATTTTTAGCTAAGACTGAAGCGAATCTTGGCTTGACCGGCGGCAGGGAGCGGTGGCACCGATCACTGATGCGGGGCTGGGAGCATCACCGACGATTGTGAGAGCAGGGTACAAACCTCGTCATCGGTGAGTTGGGCAAAGTCGTCGTACCAGAGGCTGATCGAGTAGAGGTCTTTGGGGGTGAGCAAGCACACCACCTCGTCAACCTCAGTTTTGAGGGTGGCGCAGGTCTGGGGCGGTGCCACGGGTACGGCCACGATCAGCCGGGCGGGCCGCTGGGGCTTGATCACCTCGATCGCCGCCTGCATGGTCAGTCCGGTGGCCATGCCATCGTCCACCAAGATGATGGTGCGATCTCGGATTTCAGGCTGGGGACGATCGCCCCGGTAGATGCGATCGCGGCGCTGCAACTCCTTGAGCTCGCGGGCGGCGACGGCATCAATGGTGCGACCCGAAATAGCCA
>DATIVG010000327.1:0-3483 GCA_035466075.1 Nodosilinea sp.
TTTACCGGAAATGTGGCCAAAGACTGAGCAGGAACCAGCTCAATCGGCGTATCGGCATAGAGGTCTGGCAGAGTCATAGCTGTACGGCAAAAGAACGCGAAGCTAGGCACAAAAGCTGGGGAGAATACCCCATAGGTTTAAGCTCATTGAGGTAGAGTAATCATCCTTCACCTCTCCATTTTCTAAGTTTTGCACTGGGCCTGGTAGGGCCAGAGGATAGGACAACAATTTAGTCGCTCCAGCACAGAGTAAAAAACCGCTGAGGACACTCAAACTGGGTTGGGTTGATATTGACTTGGAACTAGCAAAGGAGCATGTATCCTACCCAACAAAGTTGAGCAACTCCTGACTGAGGCGATCGCTTTCTTCGTAGAAGATGCCGTGGCCGCTGGCGGCAAAGGGCAGCAGAATCGCACCCTGAATGAGCTGCTGCTGGGCGTTGGCGGCGGCCATGGGCACCACCTTGTCGTGGATGCCGTGGCAGATCAAGGTGGGAATCTGAATCTTGCCAAGCTCAGCGACCAGATCGCGATCGCGCAGTTCCTCCTGCGATCGCACCAGGGTACGCAGCGAGGCCTCCGTGCCCAGGCCAGTCAGAAATTGCAGTCGCTCATCGCTGAGGGGCTGATAAAACGCCTGGCGAATAAACGCTGCGGCAAAGCTGGCCTGATCGGCCAAAATACCCTGAATAAACCCGGAAATCGTCGCTTTATCCGCCGCTGTGGGAGCAGCGATGGGGGCTGCCGCGCCCCAGAGCACCAGTTTGGTAACGCGGGGATCGGCTTGAGTGGCCACGTAATGGGCCGCGATCGCACCCCCCATGGAAAACCCCACCAGGGTCACATCCTGCAAATCGAGCGATTGGATCACCGCCTGAATATCGCTGGCCCAGGTGTCGTAGTCGCAGCCATCCCAGGTTTTAGTCGATTGGCCAAAGCCCCGCAGATCAAGGCCAATGGCCCGATAGCCGCCCTCGGCTACCGCCAGCATAGACGGCTCAAATATGCGGTGAGAAAACGGAAACCCGTGGATAAAGACAATGGGCTTGCCGCTGCCCCAGTCGGCAACAAACAGATCCACATTGTTCTGCACAGAAACGTAAGCCATGCAAAGCCCTCGCTGCCGCTGAAATAATTGAAAGATTAAAGACCCGTGACTCAGAAACCCTTGGCCGCTGCAAACGATCACTGACGGGATTTCGACAGTTTCAGCAGACTTTTGCCACGATAATGGCAAAGACACGATAAATCAAATTGACATCAGAGATACAATTCATCAATTTCATTGATGACTTTTTGACGATTTTAAGGGCCGCTAACCTCAACTGGCCGGCGGCCTGCGAAGCCCTCTACAAAGCAGAGCGTGACGGCGGTGGCCCAGCCTTTGCACCTATCGCCCGGTTAAACCCCAAAGACCGGGCGAAAACTAGCGCATTGGCCAAGCCCCTTTGCCCAGGTCATGGCGTTATCCGAGAATTAGCGGCGTGAGGACGGGGGCCATCAGCATCTCAAACTCTAAATTTGTAGCGCTGACAATATTTTCGACAATTTTGCCATTGGCGAGGCGCATGACGTGGGTTTCATGGAAAGTAATGACGCGATCGCTCTTGGGAATGCCAAAATAGTCTTTTTCGTGGCGCTGAACTGACTTAAAGCGCACCACCACCCGATCGCCAGCGGCAAAGATATCTTCAATGCTCAGCGGCTGCACATCGGGAAAGGCGCTGTAAAAACCAGCAAACACCTGCTTGTATTCTTCAATACCGTCAATCGGGCCAGTGGGTTTTAACCCTGTAGTCACCTGTACCTTTTCGTCCAAGATTTCTTCTGCAATGCTGACATCGCCCTTGCCTAAAAACTGCTCAACGTATCGGCGGGCAATGGCCAAATTTTGGGTCTCCAAGTCGGTCATAGCTGGCATCCTCAATGGCTTATTGATTACGATATAAGCTGAGCTAAAATAAATCAAATTGATAATAAATATATAATTCATCAATCAAAATGATTGACCTGAGCGCCATTGATCTCAACCTGCTGGTGGCCTTTGAGGCGCTGTACGCCGAGCGGAGCGTGACGGCGGCGGCCCAGCGCATTCATGTGGGCCAGCCCGCCATGAGTGCGGCCCTGGGCAGGCTGCGATCGCTACTTGCCGACGACCTGTTTGTGCGGGTGGGGCGCGAGATGAAGCCCACCGCCAAGGCCGATGCGATCGCACCCCAGTTGGCCAGCGCCCTGGCCACCATCCGGGCCGCCCTCGACGCCCCCCAGGCCTTTGACCCAGGCCATTCCCAGCGGGTGTTTACCCTGGCCACCTCCGACTATTTCGCCAGCCTGGTCTTGCCCAAACTGCTGGCGATCTTCAGTCAGCAGGCCCCCGGCGTTGACCTGCGCCTGATTACCGTCGAGAAAGAGTCGTTTGTGGAGCTGCTGGAGGCCAACATTTTGGACCTGGCCCTGGGCACATTTCCCCAGCTACCCGGCCACATTCTGAGCGAAAGCGTGATGACAGAGCGGTTCCTCGGGGTCTGCCGCCGCGATCATCCCGCCCTCACCCGGGGCAACATCACCCTCGATCAGTTTGTCGCCTTTCCCCACGCGCTGTTTACCCTGCGGCGAGATGCCGTCGGCATTGTCGATCGCACCCTGGCCCAGCAGGGGTTGCAGCGGCGCATTGCGCTGACGGTGCCCTACTGGTTTGCGCTGCCGACGGCGATCGCCACCTCCGACCTGCTGGCGGCTATTCCCTCCTGTTTGGAGCGGCACTTTCTCACCTACTACCCCGTCGAGGTGTTTGAAATTCCCCTGGAGTTGCCCTCCTGGTCGGTGGCCATGGCCTGGAGCCAGCTCAACGACCGGGAGCCTGCCAGTCTGTGGCTGCGGCAAATCATGCAAACGGTCTGTCAAGAGTTTGAGCTGTAGGCTTTAGATTTTGGGCTTTAGGTATGGATGCAGGTACGCAAGCGGCCATTCAAGTCGCAGTTGGCCAAACGCTGGCCCAGGCCAAGCTGCCGGGGGCAACGGTCGCCATCCACACCGCTGGTCAGCCCGCCCTGGCCCTGGGCATCGGGCACCAAGACCGCCGTCAGGCCCGGCCCCTGCCCAGGGAAGCGCGCTTCTATCTCTACAGCATCACCAAGTGCCTGAGTGCGGCGGCGGTCATGGGCCACGCTCGGGCTGCCGACCTCAGCCTGGATGCCCCCATTCAAGACTACTGGCAAAGCCACTGGCCTGAGTTTCCGGTGCAGACCCCCGTGACCCTGCGGCAAATCCTCAGCCACACCAGCGGTCTGCCCGACTACGGCGGCCTCCCTGCCTACCATGAGGCCGTTAAAACCAGACCCCAGCAGCCCTGGTCAGCCGAGCAATTTCTGGCTGTGGCCCGCAGCCGCGGATTGCTGTTTGAACCCGGCACCGGCTGGTCGTACTCCAACCTGGGCTATCTCGCCCTCAAACTGCTGCTGGAGCAGAGCCTGGGTCAGCCGTT
>DATIVG010000328.1:0-2673 GCA_035466075.1 Nodosilinea sp.
TGCCCAGGATGAGTTGACCCTGGCCGCGCCAGCGGTGGCCCCTATGGTTACCCTGCCTGCGGTATCGCCTCGGCAGGCGTGTTTTGCGGCCACCGAGACCGTGGTGGCCAGCGCCGCGGTGGGCCGCATCAGCGCCGATACCATTGCCGCCTACCCGCCGGGGATACCGGCGATTGTGGCAGGGGAGGTGATTGAGGCAGGTGCGATCGCACAGCTTGCTGCCGTCAAAGATCAGGGCGGCTACATCACCGGCGGCAGTGCCCCAGGCACATTTCGGGTGTTGGTTCCCGCTCGCATCTCTGGCTCGCCTCCGGCTCACACTTCCAGCTCGCCTCCGGCTCATACTTCCAACTCGCCTCCGGCTCGACCATAGTCTGTCTTTAGGTAGGCTCAATTGGGGTGAGATCCACCTATCGTAGGGTATCGGGACGTTCTCCAAGTCTCATTGGACCCGCTGTATACTGAATGCAGCTTTAGGAATGTGCTCTTCAAAGGACGCTGAGGCATCATGGCTCTACAGGAATCGGTGACGGCCAGCTTTAACCGTCTAAGGGCTCAGTTTAGCCAGCGGCTGTCGGTCTCAGAGGGGTTGGGAGCGCTGCTGCGCCAGGGTACCGCCACCGATCTACCCTCCCCCAGCGTGATCATTGAGTACATCGTGCCCAAGGGCAAAAGCTGGGCCTTTCGCAGCTGGCACCGCCGCATGGTGAAATCGGCCCAGCGCTCAAAAGGGTTTTTGCGGGCCGACCGCTACCGCCCCCTGGCCGTGCAGGAAGGCTGCCTCAAGTGGTACACCGTGCTCCACTTCGAGCAGCCCCACCATCTGGAGCAGTGGCTACATTCCAGCGATCGCGACGGGTTGCTGAAGGCCGGGCGCGACATCTTTAAATCCTACAAGTTCAAATCCTTTGAAACCGGCCTGGAGGGCTGGTTTAGCAACGAGGCGGGCGAAGAACTCACCGGCCTCGGCCCCCCGGCCTGGAAAGAAATTCTCGCCGTGGTGCTGGGGCTCTACCCGATCATCATGGTGCAGGGGTTTATTTTGGAGCGCCTCGGCCTGTTTGACTCGTGGGACCCCGCCAGCGCCATGCTGGCCAACAACCTGATTACCACCTGCATTTTTACCCTGGTGGTAATGCCACGCATTGTGCGAGGGCTCAACTTTTGGCTGCGCCCCGCCCACCGCCGCGCCTCGGTGGGGGTTGAAGTGATGGGCACCGCCCTGACCCTGCTGGCGATGGTGGCAATGGTCTATTTCTTTAACGAAATTGCTTAGTGGTCCATCAAGCCTAAATTGGTAGGTTCTCGCGGGCTGGGAGAAACGAAGGGTCACCCAACGCCGGAGCTAGTTTGGTTGGGTTCTGCGATCGCGCCACCCAACCTACCGATGCAAGCTTGAGAGAGCCCTGGTGCTCGGGACGGGATAGCGATCGCGCCATGGCAATGGCCAAGAACCCGTTATCCTAGAAAAGCTGAGTTTTTAGAGAATGCTGTGCAAACCCGAGACCCCATTCATGTGATCGGCGGCGGGCTGGCCGGTACCGAGGCCGCCTGGCAGATTGCCCAGGCCGGGGTGCCCGTGGTGCTGCACGAAATGCGCCCCCACAAAACCTCCCCCGCCCACCACAGCGAGCATGTGGCGGAGCTGGTGTGCAGCAACTCCTTTGGGGCGATGTCGAGCGATCGGGCCTCGGGCCTGCTGCACGAAGAGCTGCGGCGGCTGGGCTCGGTGGTGATTGGCAAGGCCGACCAGCACCAGGTGCCAGCGGGGGGGGCCCTGGCGGTCGATCGCGGCCTGTTTAGCCAAGACCTGACCACCACCCTGGAGCAGCATCCGCTGATTGAGCTGCGCCGCGATGAGGTGACCCGCATTCCCGATGACGGAGTGGTGGTGCTGACCACGGGGCCGCTGACCAGCGAGGCGCTGTCGGTGGATCTGGAGCGGTTTACCGGCCAGGGCTACATGAGCTTTTTTGACGCCGCCAGCCCAATTGTGGTGGGCGACAGCATTGACCAGTCGGTGGCGTTTATGGCGTCGCGCTACGACCGGGGCGAGGCCGCCTACCTCAACTGCCCGATGGACCGTGAGCAGTACCTGCACTTTTGGACGGCGCTGTGCAACGCCGAACAGGCCGAGCTAAAGGACTTTGAGCGCGAGACCGCCAAGTTTTTTGAGGCCTGCCTGCCCATCGAAGAGATGGCGCGGCGGGGGGAAGACACCATGCGCTACGGCCCGCTGAAGCCCGTGGGCCTGTTTGACGCCCGCCTGGGCGACTTTAAGGCCCCGGAAAACAAGGGCAAGCGGCCCTACGCCGTGGTGCAGCTGCGCCAGGAAGACAAGAGCGGCCAGCTGTGGAATATGGTGGGCTTTCAAACCAACCTGCGCTGGGGCGAGCAAGCGCGGGTGTTTCGCCTCATTCCTGGCTTAGAGAAGGCCGAGTTTGTGCGGATGGGGGTGATGCACCGCAACACGTTTTTGAACTCGCCGGAGCTGCTGCACAACACCCTGCAATTTAAGGCGCGGCCCACCCTGCTGGCGGCGGGGCAGCTGGTGGGCACCGAGGGCTACACGGCGGCGGTGGCCGGGGGCTGGCTGGCGGGTACCAATGCGGCGCGGCTGGCGCTGGGGCTGGCCCCGCTCAGCCTGCCGGTGACGATGATGCTGGGGGCGCT
>DATIVG010000329.1:0-9743 GCA_035466075.1 Nodosilinea sp.
GCCTCAGCGCCACCACCGCCCTCACCCCCAACCACATGGAGCTCCAGGGCCAGCTTGGCCTCGCCCCCCGCCAAGATTGACAAAGTGAATACCGCCATTGTGAAAACGCTATGCTTAGCCTATTAAACCGTCCTTCAGCTCCGTCAACCTATGTCTCTTGCTATTAAAGCCGAACCAGTTCCTTTAGCCATGAGCGCTGATGGAGTCGTTCTAGTTGGCGGCACAAGGGTCACGCTAGACACGGTCATTGCCGCATTTTGCCAGGGATCCACCGCCGAAGAAATTGTTTATCGATATCCATCTTTAAGGCTTGGCGATGTTTATGCTTCCATTGCTTTCTATCTCAATCACCAGCAAGAAGTAGACATTTATCTAAGGGAGCGTCAAGAGCAGGCTAAAACGATTCGGCAGACGAATCAAGCTCAATTTGACCCCCAGGGTTTGCGCGATCGCCTGCTCGCCCGCAGGGTTGAGCAGTGAGTCTAATCAAGCTTCTGGCTGACGAAAATCTCGATAACACAATCATTAGAGGGTTACTGAGGCGCAAGCCAGATGTTGATATTGTTCGGGTGCAGGATGTTGGATTATCGGGAGTAGATGATCCTGTCGTGCTGGACTGGGCGGCCCGAGAAAATCGCATTTTGCTCACCCACGATGTTGCGACAATTACCCGCTATGCCTACGATCGGCTCGCCAAAAATCTATCCATGCCAGGAGTGATTGAGATTCACTCAGATGCACCGATAGGCAGAGTAATTGAAGACATGGTCGTTATTCTTGAGTGTGGCGTAGCAGCCGATTTAGAAGGTCAAATTTACTACCTTCCCTTCTAACTACCTTCCAATTTAAGCTGAGTAAACTATCTCGGAACCCATTGGCCATGCTCTCATCGGAAGCCAAAATTGCTCTATTAATTGATGCCGACAATGCGCCAGCGGCAAAAATTGAGGCGATTTTGGCGGAGATTGCCAAGTACGGCGTCGCCAATACCCGCCGCGCCTACGGCAACTGGAAAAACCCCGGCCTCAAACCCTGGGAAGACAACCTGCACGAGTTTGCCATTCGCCCGGTGCAGCAGTTTGACCTCACCAAGGGCAAAAACGCCACCGATGCGGCGCTGATCATCGACGCCATGGATTTGCTCTACACCCGCAACCTCGATGCCTTTGCCATTGTCACCAGCGACTGCGACTTTACCCCCCTGGTGATGCGAATTTTGACCGACGGCCTCAAGGTCTACGGCTTTGGCGAAAAGAAAACCCCCAAGCCCTTTGTCTACGCCTGCTCGACCTTTCTGTACCTAGAAAACCTGGGTCAAGAGGCCGACGCCACCCAGACCAAAACCATCGACAGCGCCAAAAAAACCACCAAAGAGCTGAAGCAGGACGCCAAGCTGGTCAACCTGCTGCGCCGCGCCGTCACCACCGCCCAGGATGACGACGGCTGGTCAAATTTGGGGGCGGTGGGGGTGCATATCTCCAACCAGGCCTCCTTTGACCCGCGCAACTACGGCTATGCCAAGCTCAGCACCCTGGTCGAAGCCACCGATTTATTTGAGGTGCAGCGGCGGCAGGGCGGTATTTTTGTCAAAGATCGGCGCGAGACCAGGGGGGCCAAACCCTAGGCCGCCATGCCCAGAATTGATTTGGCCGCGCATTGTTGCGCGCATTGTTGAAAGGATTGCTACCCAGGGGTCACTGCCATGACGGAGCCCGTGCTTGAGGCCAGGCGCATTCTCAAAACCCGAGTGGATGCCACCAGCTACGAAGATGCCTGCGATCGCATCTACCACTGGGCCACCACCGGGCGCTCCTGCTACGTGGTCGCCGCCAACGTCCATGTAGTGATGACCGCCTACCGCGATAGGGCATACCAGCGCATCCTCGACGATGCCGCCCTGGTCACCGCCGACGGCATGCCCCTGGTGCTGGGGCTGCAGCTGCTGGGGCTGCCCGACCAGGGCCGCGTCTACGGGCCCGACCTGATGCTGGCCTGGTGCGATCGCGCCGCCCGCTTCGGCCTGCCCATCTACCTCTACGGCGGCACCGACCCCATGCTGGCAAAAATGGCCAGCTATCTCCGGCAGCAGTTTCCCGGCCTGCCCATCGCTGGCACCCACGCCCCCCCCTTTCGCCCCCTCACCGCCGCCGAAGCCAGCGCCGATGTGGATCGCATCAACCAGTCGGGGGCGCGGGTGGTATTTGTGGGCCTGGGCTGCCCCAAGCAAGAGCAGTGGATGCACCGCCACCAGGGCCAGGTCAACGCCGTCATGGTGGGCGTCGGGGCGGCCTTTAGCTTCTTTAGCGGCGATGTCGCCCAGGCCCCCCGCTGGATGATGCGCCTCGGCCTGGAGTGGCTCTACCGCTTTGGCCAAGAGCCCCGGCGCCTGTGGCAGCGCTACCTGGTGAACAACCCTCTGTTTGTGCTGCTGTTTGGGGCACAGGTGGTCAGATATCGGCTGCGGGGAGCGCGGAGTAACGAAACGGGTTCAGGGTTTAAGGTTTAGGGTTGACGGCATGGATACACCCGTAAACCTTGCGCCTTCTCCCCCAAACCCATCCGCCAATGATGGATTCTCAGCACAATTGCGGAATACTGGGGGCAACTTGATCCCTTGCCTCTGCCCCCTGCTATGGCCCCTGCTATCCACTGTCACCGTGCTGTACCTGCCGTGATGCCCCAGCGGCTCCGCCACCGCCAAGATCTTCGCGCTCCTCGGCGGCTGCGCCTGCAACTGCTCGACACCGTCACCGGGCCGGGCCGCACTGGGCTGGTGCTGCTGGCCACCGATATGCTGGCCCTGGGCCTGTCGTGGCACATTGCCCGATCGCTCAACCAGTTTTTCTCGCCGATTCCGGCCCAGCTGGTGTGGTGGGTGTGGCTGGGGTTGCCCAGTCCCTTTTGGGTGCTGGTGGCCTGTACCGTGGCGCTGTTTGCCTACGGCGGCCTCTACGACCCCAAGGCCCAGGGGCAAAAATACCTGCGGGCGGGCAAGCTGCTCAGCCTGGTGTACCTGGGGTCGCTGGTGGTCATGTATTTCTACGATCCCAAGCTCGACCTGCCGCGATCGCTGTTTTTCTCGGCCTGGCTCAGCGGCGTGGGGCTGGTGGTGGGGCTGCGGCTGCTGGCGACCCTGCTGCTGCGCCCCCTCGCCCGCGGCAAGACGCCCACCTCGGTATTCTTAATTGCCCCGGCGCCCCGGCTCAAGCGCCTGGCCGACGTGCTCTCCCAGCGGGCCCAGGTGCCGGTGATTGGGGCGGCGCTGGCCACCATGGCTAACTCGCCCACCACCTACCAGGCAATTGTGGCCTCGGGGGCGACCCTGGTGCTGGCCGAAAGCATTCCCTCCGCCGATCTGGCCTCAGAGCTGTACTGGAAGCTGCGGCGGGCGGGCATTGCCATGCAGCTGATTCCCACCAGCCGCGATATGCTCTACCGTCGGGGCACCCCCGAAACCGTGGCGGGTCTGCCCACCCTGCGCCTTGACGTTCCCGTCATGGGCGGCTGGGACTACCGCCTCAAGCGCTGGATGGACTACCTGGGGGCGGGCCTGGGCACGGTGGTGCTGGGGCCGCTGCTGCTGGGCATTGCCGCCGCCATTCGCCTCGACTCGCCGGGGCCAATTTTCTTTCGCCAGGAGCGGGTGGGGCTGCACGGCAAAACCTTTCAGGTGTGGAAGTTTCGCACCATGGTGGTGGATGCACCCCAGCTGCAAGCGGCCCTGGAGCATCAGAATGAGTCGGCGGATGGGGTGCTGTTTAAGGTCAGGCACGACCCCCGCATTACCCGCGTCGGTCGGCTGCTGCGCCGCACCAGCCTCGATGAGCTGCCCCAGCTGTTTAACGTGCTCGGTGGCCAGATGAGCCTGGTGGGCCCGCGCCCGCTGCCCGTGCGCGATGTGGCCAAGTTTGACGGCTGGCACAACATTCGCCATCAGGTGCTGCCGGGGGTGACGGGGCTGTGGCAGATTTCAGGGCGCTCCGACATCGACAGCTTTGACGATGTGGCCCGCCTCGACCTGCACTACATCGACAACTGGTCGCTCAATTTAGACCTCGAAATTCTCACCGCCACCCTGGGGATTGTGCTCTGGGGCAAGGGGGCCTATTGACCGCTGACGCTCCGCCGCCGCCCCTGACGGCGACAGCGACCTACGATCGGGGCTGGCTCGCCTGGGTGGGGCTGAGCGGGGCGCTGGTGCTGGTGGTGTTTAGCTGGCTGCCCCTGAGCTACTACCGCATGGTGGGCTGGGCCTGGCTGCTGATCTGGCAGGTGGGGGGGCTGACGGTGGCGGTGGGGCTGTGGCGACGGCTGCGTCAGCCGCGGGCGGTCTATGGCCTGGGCTACGGGCTCGACTGGGTGGTGCTGGGCCTGGGCCTGGTGCTGGGGCTGTCGGCGCTGGTTTCGCCCTTTGCCCGGGTGGCGCTGTGGAACGTCAGCCTGGTGGCCCTCTACGCGGCGGCGCTGTACTTTTACCGCAATGCCTTTTACCGCGACGTGGTGGATGGCCCAGGTCCAGATGGTGGGCTGACTCGCCATCGCCTGTGGGGCGGGCTGGTGGCGGTGGCGACGGTGGCGGCGGGGGTGAGTTTGGCCCTGTGGCGGCCCGAGCCGGGGGCCTGGGCCGCCAATGACTTTGCGACGGCGCTGCGCAACCATCAGCCCCTGGGGCACCACAACTTTGTGGGGGGCTACTTTTGCCTGGCGCTGCCCCTGGCGGTGGCGGCGGCGGTGGCGACGCGGGGCTGGGTCCGCTGGCTGGGGGGGGCGGCCAGCGGGCTGCTGCTGGCGGCGCTCTACGTGAGCGGGTCGCGGGGGGCAGCCCTGGGCCTGGTGCTGTGGCTGCTGGTGAGCTGGCTGTGCCGCCTGGGGCGGGCGGCGGCAGGGCAGCGGTGGCGCTGGGGGCTGGCGGGGCTGGCCGGGGCGGTGGGGCTGGGGTTGGTGCTGGCCAGCAATCCGCGCATTCGCACCTGGTTTAGCGCTGGGGCGGCAGGGACGATCGATGGGCCTACCCTCGACCGCTGGTTTATGCTGCGGCTGGGGGGCAATATTTTGCGCGATCGCACCCTGCTGGGCGTGGGCCCTGGGGTGATGGGTCGGGTGTCGAACCTCTATCGCCCGATTGAGGCGGGGGCGGGGCTCGACCACATTCAGCAGTTGCACAACACGCCGGTGCAGCTGGCGGCGGAGCTGGGTTTGGCGGGCCTGGCGGTCTTTTTGGTGGGTCTGGTGGTGATCTGGCGGCTGTGGCTGCGGCTGTGGCGGCAGCCCCTCGACCCGCTGGATCGAGCCCTGCTGGGGGGCATTGGCGGCAGTCTGCTGGCCTACGGGGTCTCTAGCCTCACCGACTACCAGCTGGAGAATATTCCCATTGCGGGGCTGCTGCTGGGGCTGGTGGTGCTGCTGTTGGACCTGGCCGACCGCTATCTGCCCCAGTCCGCGCCGCCGGTTCCCCGAAGCCCTGCGCCCCTGGGCCCCGATGCCCGCCGTCGGGCTCGGCTGGGGGTGACCCTGGGGCTGGGGCTGGTGGTGGCCCTGGAGCTGCCGTTTACCTGCACCGTGGCCCTGGGGGCCCTGGCCGACGGGGCCTTTTACAACCAGCAGCTCAATGTGGCCGACACCCGCTGGTACAAGGCCCACCGCCTCAGCCCCTGGGACCCCACTGCGCCGGCGGTGGCCAGCCAGGCCCTATGGGGGCTCAACCAGGTACTGGGCGCGTCGGAGGCCCAGGACAATGTGAAATCGCTGCTGCTCGACTACGCCCGGCTGGCCCAGCAGGCGGCCCCCAACGATGGCTGGTTTAACCACAACCTGGCGGTGCTGTTGCAGCCCACCGACCCGACGGCGGCCCTGGCCTACGCCGCCCGGGCGGTGCAGCTCATGCCCCGCCACCGTCGCTACGGCTACTGGCTGCTGGGCGAACTGCTGTTGCAGACCGGGAATGAAAAGGGTGCGATCGCAGCCTTTACCCTGGAGGCCCTGGTCAACCCCACCGCCCTCACCTATCCCCAGTGGCAGGAGGCCCCTTACCAGACCATCTATGCGGCTGTCACCCAGGCCACCCTGGCCGAGTACGACCAGCTGCTGGCCGAGGTGGCGCCCTCTGCCCTGGGTAGCTCAGTCTACGAAACTCGTACCCTCCTGGCCTGGTGGACCGCCCAGCCCGAGCTAGCCCAGTCGCCGAGCAAGGTAGACCCCAATCTGCTCCGTCCGGTTGTCGCCGGCCTGCTGTTGGCTGAGGATGACCCGGTCGCCGCCCTGGGGTCAGTGGAGCACGACCTCAGCCTGGGGCCGCAGACCCCCGAGCTAGAGCTGCTGGCGGCCTGGCTCGACCCCCAAACCCACGCCCTGCCGCCCCGGCCCCAGAATGCAGCCCCTGACCTCGACGCCCTGCTGATCGAAGAAAGTCTGGCGATTCGCCCCCTGCGGGCCTGGCTCACCGCGATTGTGATGAACCCCAGCCAGGGCTACCGGGGGGCGCTGGCCTTTGCCTACCGCAATTACCAGGCCCGGCACATTACCCTGATGCTCAATCCGCCCACCCTCCAGCGCTATACCCTGGTGGACGAGCTCAACCTCTTCCCCGCCTGGCCGCGGGAGTTTGTTGCCCTCGACCGCCAGATTGAGCGGCTGCGCACCCAGGCCCTGGCCCTGCCGCACCCCAGCTACCATGGTTTTCGGCTGTCGCCGGGGCCATCTGAGCTTCCATAAACCGTTTATCTTGCCGCTGCCATGCCTGACCTGCCCAACCCCTCTGAGGATGCGCTGCCCAAGGCCCGACCCGCTCCCGGCGACGGCGGCGACGGCACCCTGCTGGCCCTGCTGCTGGCGGGGTTGTACGCGCTGTTTACCCTGCTGCCCGGCAGCAGCACCCTGATGGTGGCCTGGCCCTGGGTGTTTTTGTGGCAGGTGGGCCTCACCCTGCCGCTGCTGTGGCTGCTCTGGCAGCTGTGGCATCGCCCGCTGGCCCGCCTGGGCAACGGGTTTGACGTCGTGGCGGGGCTGGCCCTGGCGGGGCTGGGGGTGACCACCCTGGGGGCCGAATTTCCGGCCCAGGCCCGGTGGTATGCCTGGGCGGCGGTAGGTGCGATCGCGGCCATTTATGCTCTCGCCAACTGGGCCCTCGCCAACTGGGCCCTCGCCAACTGGGCCCAGGCCCAGCCACCTCCCCGCCGCCTGGTCACCCTGCTCACCTGGCAGGGCTACCTGGCCCTGGCCTTTATTGGCCTCAGCCTGGCCCTGTGGGTGACCCAAATTTATCGCCCCGAGCTGGCCCGCCTGCAAGCCCTCCAGGGCTACGGCCTCGACCTGCCCTTTAGCTTTCGGCTGACCAGCCTGCGCAACTGGCAACCCATTGGCCATCAAAACTACGTGGCGGGCTACCTGGTGCTGGTGCTGCCGCTGCTGGCGGCCCTGGCCACCGTCAGCGGCGGCTGGCGGCGGTGGCTATGGCTGGCGGGGTTGGCCACCGGCCTGGTCACCCTCTACACCACCAGCTCTCGCGGGGGGTGGCTGGCCCTGCTGGCCACCGGCCTGGTGGCGGTAGTGGTGGGGCTGGTGTACAGCCGTTTGCCCCGGCCCCTGGCCCTGGGTCTGGGCGGGGCGGCCCTGGGGCTGCTGGCCCTGGGGCTGGCGGCCAACCCCAGGCTGCGGCAGGGGTTGGGCAATCTGGCCCAGGGCAACTGGGCCGGGGGAGAGCTGTCGTACCGGCTGGTGACCAATGCCGTGGGCTGGCGCATGGGGCGCAGTCACCCCTTCACCGGGGTCGGGCCGGGCAGCGTGCCCCTGGTCTACCAGCGCTACCGCCCCCACTGGGCCGGGCGCGAGGCCGAGTTGCAGTTTCAGCTGCACAGCACCCCGGCGCAGCTGTGGGGGGAGTTTGGTCTCTGGGGTCTGGTGGTGCCCCTGGCGCTGGTGCTGGTGCTGGTGCTGCTGGTGGCCCGGTGGGTGCGCCGGGGGGCCCAGACCACTCCGGCGGGGCTGCCTCCGGTGCTGGCCTGGGGGCTGCTGGCGGGGCTGCTGGCCTTGGGGCTCATGGGCCTCACCGACTACCAGCTGGATGTACCTGCGATCGCAGGTACCCTCGTCCTCTATCTGGCCGTGCTGGCCTGCGCCTTCCCTCCCCCGCCCCCCACCGCGCCACTGCCTCAAGAAACCTCCCTAACCCCCGCCCCTCGCCGCCACCGCCTGCTGGCGGGCCTGGGCCTGGGCCTCACCCTGGCCATCACCCTCTGGCTGGTGCCCATCCACCGCGCCTGGGGCACCGCCAGCGCCGGGTTCTCAGCCCTAACCGAGACCCCACCCGACCTCGACCGCTTTGCCGCCCAGCTCACCGAGGCCCACCGCCAGGCCCCCTGGGAGCCCTACTATCCCCACCAGCTGGGCTACAACCTGGGGGCCGCGGCCCTGCAATCGGCCCCCGATCCACCGCTGCGGCAGACCTTGCTCACCGACGCCGCCAGCTGGTTTGGTCTGGCAAACCAGGTCAGCCCCTACCAGGAATTTGGCCACAGCAACCTGGGCTGGCTCCAGATCGAGCAGGGTGATCCCCAGGCGGCCCAGCGGTCATTCGCCCGCGCCATTGCCCTGGTGCCCGCCAAAATGGGCGTCTTCTTTGGCCTGGGGGTGGCCTGTCTGCAAACCCAAACCCTCGACTGCGCCACCGAGGCCCTGGGGCTCGAAATCCTGCGCCACCCGGCCCTGCTGACCAGCCCGCTGTGGCGAGGCCCCCTGGCCGCACTCTACCCGGCCGTGCTCGATCGCCTGGAGCAGCGCTACAGCGATCTGCTCCAGGGCAGCGACGACCCCGCCCTGACCAGCTTTTTGCACCGGGCGCGGGGCAGCCTGCGCTGGTGGCGGGGCGATCTGGAGGCCGCCACCGCCGACTGGCAAACCCACGGCACCGACCTGCACCGGGCCATGCTGGCCCTGGCCGCTGGCGAGCCCCTCGATGTCAGCTCCTGGCCTGCCACCCCCGCCAAGTATGCGGTGCTGGCCTGGCAAACCCCCGACCAGCGCCAGCCCCTGCTCGAAGCCGCCTGGGTGGCCCAGCCCGAAGACCTGGCCGACCTCAACCAGGCCCTGCCCCCCGCCCCGGTGATCGCCAACCTGGTAGACAGCATGGCCCAGGCCACCGACTTCACTGACTGGATACAGCGCACCGCACCGATCTGGCAACCCCGCAGCGAGCGCCTGGGGTTTGGGGTGCTCAGCCGCCATATCGACGGCCCCAACCCCAGCGACTTTTTGCCCCGGGCCGAAAATATCCCGGTGGTGCAGTTCTTTGGGCCGCTGTTTCCCTCGCCCGTGTTTTTCCCGGCCCTGGACAATGCCCTCGCCCCCGCCCAGCAGGCGCTACAGCGCCGCTTTGACCCAGCGCCCCCGCCCTAGCTAGCGCCCCCGCCCTAGCTAGCGATCGCCGGAGAGATGTCTCATATTGAATCCGACTTGGATAGCCCCGGTTTGGCTGGGCAAACACCGTTTGCCCCTAAACAATCTGCCTGTTGGGAATCGGGGTTATGTGATCCGGATTTGATATCAACCCGACTCGCCACAGCGATGGCATCCCAGAAGGCTGCTGCTTAGCGGTAGCCGGTGGCCTCAGCTGCCGCGGTCGGCTGGCCGGGGGGCAGCGATCCTAGAGCTTTCCTATTTCCCTCCTTTATGGTGATGGTCAATCGTGAGCATTGATGGGAAAATGCCTCCGAGCCATTCTCAGCCAGGCTCCATTGAGATACGTCAAC
>DATIVG010000330.1:0-3428 GCA_035466075.1 Nodosilinea sp.
ATAATGCTGCTCTGCTGGGAGACCCAGGCGCCTAGCTGGCTGCCGCGCGGGCGAGAGGAGAAGTAGCGCAGGGACTCAGCGGCGGAGATTTTGCTGGCGGTACCTGCGATCGCAACCTGCCGCTCCAGGGCATACCAGGGAAACAGCAGCGACACCTGGGCATTGGCCGCCATGTGCTGGGCCTTGCGGCTGCCGTAGTTGGTAAAGAAAACCAGCCCATCGCGGTCAAAATACTTGAGCAGCACCGTGCGCTGGTAGGGCATCCCCTCCGCCGAGACCGTCGATAGCACCAGGGCATTGGGCTCTAGCAGCTCGGCCTCGCGGGCCTGCTCAAACCACAGCTCAAACTGGGCAAAGGGGTCGGGGTTGAGATCGGCGAGATCTAACCCCCGCTGGGTGTAGTCGCGGCGCAGTTCACCAATATCCATCGGGCGGTGGTCAGGGTTGAGTGGTTAGGGTTGGGTTAATTAAAAAGCTTAGACAATTTCTTCGAGGGCGTCTTTGACCAGGGTGTACTGGTAGGTAAAGCCGCTGCCTTCGGTGCGCTTGGGCAACACCTGCTGCCCCTCCAGCACCACCTGGGCTCCATCGCCCAGAATGGCCTCTAGGACGAAGTCGGGCACCGGCAGCCAGGAGGGTCGGTTGAGCACCTTGCCCAGGGTTTTGCAAAACTCTGACATCCGCACCGGGTTGGGGGCGGTGCCGTTGTAGATCCCTTCCATGGCGGGGTTTTGCAGCGCCTCTATGATCAAGTTGACCAGGTCGTCGCGGTGAATCCATGAAAACCACTGGCGGCCGCTGCCGATCGGCCCCCCGGCAAACATGCGAAAGGGGGTGAGCATTTTGGCGACCGCTCCGCCCATACCCAGCACAATGCCAAACCGCAGAATCACCAGGCGGGTGCCGTAGGTCTTGACCGGCTGCGCCGCCGCTTCCCAGGCCTGGCAGACCTGGGAGAGAAAATCGTCTTCGATGGGGGCGCTGGTCTCATCAAAGGTGGCGGTTTCGCTGGTGCCGTAGTAGCCAATGGCGGAGGCATTGACCCACACGGCGGGTTTGGGGTCAGCTTGAGCCAGGGCTTCGACCAGCTTTTCGGTGCCCACTTTGCGGCTGTCAACAATGGCCTGCTTGTGCTCGTCGCTCCAGCGCTCGGAGATCGGTGCCCCCGCCAGGTTGACAACGCCGTCGCAGCCGGAGAGCAGCCCAGTTTGCCAAGCGCCCGACTCCAGGGGGCTGTAGCCCACGATTGTCACCTGGGGAAAGTCGGCCTGGGGAAAGACCCGGCGACCGTGATCGACACTGCGGGTCAGCACCACCACGCTGTGGCCGGCGCTCTGCAACCGCTCCACCAGGCGGCTGCCAACAAACCCCGTAGCTCCGGTAATTGCAACTTTCATGGGCACCTGATTCTCACGACAAACGCCCAACCATGGGCGGGGCTTGGTCTAGGATAAACGATCCGCGATCGGCTCCCGCGCCGGAGCCTAACCCAGCATACCCCGAGGCCCAGGCCCCATCCCAGAAAGCACCCCAGGAACTACCCCAGAGCGGCGCTGTGACCTTACCTGGGCACCGGTGCAGCGTCAACAATAAGATTAGAGCTCTCGTAGATTGGGTGAAACGCCGGGTCACCCGACGCCAGAGCTAGCTTGGTTGGGATCTGCGATCGCACCACCCAATCTACAAATTTAGGCTTGACGGTGACCCGACCCGGGTACTAGCGGCGGCGGTTGATCAGCATCACGTAGTACAGCAGGTTGAGAAAGGCGGTAAACGCGGTGGCGACGTAGGTGAGGGCGGCGGCGCTGAGCACGGCCCGGGCCCCCTTGTTTTCTTCGCCCTGGAGAATGCCCAGCTCGTCTACCAGGCGCAGGGCGCGGCGGGAGGCATCAAACTCGACCGGCAGGGTGACCACGTGAAACAGCAGCACGCTGGCAAAGAACAGCACCCCCAGCCAGGCCAGGTTGAGCACGTTGAAGATCAGACCGGCCATGATCAGCATGGGGCCCATGCGAGAGCCGAGGTTGACCACTGGCACCAGGGCGGCCCGCAGGTTCATAAATTTGTAGCCCTCCACGTCTTGCAAGACATGGCCGCACTCGTGGGCCGCCACCGCCGCCGCCGAGAGGGAGGTGGACCCATAGATGCCCTGGGAGAGGCGCACCGCCTTGGCTCCAGGGTCGTAGTGGTCGGTGAGTTCGCCCGCTACGGGTTCGATTTTGACGTGGCTGACGCCCTTCTTGGCCAGGATGGTCTGGGCGACCTGGGCCCCCGTCATGCCCAGGGTGGACTGCACCTGGGAGTATTTGCGGTAGGTGCCTTTGACCTTGCTCTGGGCCCAGAAGGTGAGCACAGCGGTGGGGATGGCAACCAGCAAGAGGTAGGCGGGGTCGAAGAACATGGCCTGGGCTGCGGGGTAAGGGTGAATATCCAAACTATTCACGGCATCATAGCAGCCCAGTTATAAGGATTCTCTAAGTTTTAGGTGAACCTAAGGATTGGATTGGGCGGGGGCGGCGATGCCGGGCTGAAGCAGGGAGATAGCGGCCGGAAGGGGAAGCGGGGCGAGGCCCTAGGGGATCTGTTGGTAGGCGTGGTAGAGGGCTTCGAGGAAGGTGTCGGTGGTCATCTCGGTGGGCAGGGTGTCGAGGGCGAGCTGGTCTTTGTAGCGGCGGGCCAGCTGGTCGCTGACCAGGGTCTTGGCTTTGGCGCTCATGGTCGCCCGCCGCTGGAGAAACTCACGCAGGGTGGCGCAGTCGTCGGGGGAGAGGCGGGTGATATCGACGATGGCCAGCAGGTCTTTGGCGATGGCCTGCGATCGCACCGGCACTTGCAGCGGCCCGCTGGTCACTGAGTCGGTCTGCACCACCAGGGTGCCCGCCAGCCAGTCGCCCAGGCGTTTTTCGGTGGGGCTGAGCAAAATGCAGAAAAAGCCGACAAACAAAATGTCGTCGATGGGGCGCAGCAGCGATCGCAGGGTGGCCTGGGGCAGGCGCTCGGGCTGGCCGTCGTCGCGGATGACGCGAATTTTGGCGTAGCGCTTGCCGGGGGTTTGGCCGTACCACCAGGTCTCAAACAGGGCAAAGTAGCCGATGTAGAGGGCAAAGGCGAGCAGGGCTGCGATCGCAGTTATCCACAGCTGCACCGTCTCACTGGGAATCGACAGCACCGTCTCGGTTTCTAGCAGCCGCACCAGCACCACGCTGTAGCCAATCGCCAGCCCCACCAGGCCCGCCCCCAGCCCCAGGTAGTCGAGGGTGAGCGCCACCGCCCGGCTGCCGACCCCGGCCAGCACAAACTCCAGCTCAACGCTCTCGGGGGTGCGAATGGTGACGGTGTTGAAGAGAGGCATTGGGGAGGGTGAGGGAGGGATGGAGTAGGGGCGTGATGGAGTAGGGGAGTGGGGAGGGTGAGGAAGGTGGAGGAGG
>DATIVG010000331.1:0-6353 GCA_035466075.1 Nodosilinea sp.
TTTAAACAAACAGGGTCTACACAGTTACCTGCGCACCCAGGGTGTTTCGGCTGTTTGGATTATGGCGATACCGCCTAGGGATTGGGAAGGGGCGTTGAGAATAGATGAGCTCGCAAGACAGAGCTGAGAGCCGCCATAAAAATCCCAAGGCTTCTGAAAGCTCAAAAGCAGCTTCTAAAATCCATTTGTGACTCAGGCCAGATTTTAGGGTCTGAATTTGTTTAATTTAGAACAATAGCAAATATGAAAATCTTAAATCTTCTGGGGCAGTGAGCCTTCTGAAACCCCAGTCTGTAGGCAGCTTTGATCGGGCAGAGGCGGCAAAATTTTGGCGATCGGGCTCTCTGGGGGGCGATCGGGCAGAAGATCGGCGGTGGAGAGGTGCGATCGCGCCTCCTCTCCACCGGCTCACAGCAAACCCCCAGGGATTTTTCTATACATTCGTAAACTTCTGGCCTATGCAACGGAATGTAACGGTTGCTGCATAGGAATGGGTATCGCTGCCCACCCTAGGAGTGCTTTACAAGCCAGTAGATCTAGCTGGTAACGTGATCAATGACTTCCTGAACCAAATCCTCAATCCTGGGTGGTGGCGCGGCAACTATCTGCCCATCGGCCTGATGCTTATGACAGTCAAAGCCCAACTCAGGCTTATGCCTGGCATTGTCATAGCGAAAGATGAGGGTGCCATCCTCCCGCTGGTATTGGTAGGCGTAGCTGAGCAGCGTGTTGGCCCTGCCGCCAAGATAAAACATCCGAATATAAAGCTCACTAGCATCTACAAACAGCACGTTTGCCTTAAGTACCGCCTGATCGCCAGAGCGCAGATCCGCAGAAACCTCTATGTAGGTTGACAATCCGTAGTCATCAAAGCGCTGCAAGCCCGACGTCAGCCGCGTAACGGCCTTGTCATTCAGCGACATAGGTAAGGCTTTGCAGCAGAGCCAGATCTTGCAGGAGATGCTGACATAGCCGGTACTCCCCTAGCCATTCGACATATTCCAAATCTCCACCCTGAAGATCTTCAGCAGTCAGGCGCTCAGCCAACTCTGAAGACGGGGTGCTATAGAGCACCTCAAAATGCTCAAGCCGACGTCGCGCCTGAACTATAGACTGCTCAGTACGCGCAATTTCTTTCCTCACCGCTTCGCTGATGGCAGCGATGGCGTGGGGGGCATTAGCAGATCTCAAAATTACTTCTGTCAACAACCCACCGCTCCCTGCGTCACTCTGCCAGGCGGGAGCAGTAGTGACGCTAGCTACAGACTGAGCAGCGTTGACCTGCGGTTCATTGGCTGTGTTGTCTTCGGTTGGCACAGGTCATCCACCTCATTGCGCCAAGGCTGCTTCCATTATCGCCAAAAGTCCAGCATTTTCTAGAAAACGCTGTGTCTCCAGCCTTACTGGCCCAGCAGAATAGAGGCCAGCGCCCCGATACGCTCAAAGTCAATTTGGGAGGCGATCTCCATGACCCGGCGGCCATCGACCTGCAAGGTACTGGCTTCAATGGTGCGGAGCACGTCTAGCATGGTGAGTTCGCCGCTGGCGGCGGTTTCCAGCACCGCGTTGCGCAGCAGTTCCCAGCCGGGGCTGTCGTTGTCGGTAAAGGTAACGGTGGTCGCCAACAACCGCCAGAAAAACTGCCCGGCGAAGGTGTCGGAGGCCTCCCGCAGGTTATCGACATCGACCAGCACGTTTTGGGTCAGCGCCTGGCGGGCCTGGGCTTCATCAATGCGCAGCACGTTGAGCAACAGTTGCAGGTCGCGGCTGGGAATGCCGGTGCGGGCAAAAGACTCTAGATCGCTCACCGAAATGGGCGGTGCCTCTAGAGACCCGTAGGTAATTTGAATGTCGTCTACAGCCTGGGCCGGGGGAGTCGCCACGGCCAGCCCCACCAGCGCAGCTGAGACCAGGGACAAAGCAGCGGTGGTGCGCCCCAGGCGCTGCCCCAGGGCTGCCCATGATGGGAATAACGGATCGGCGGCCTGCCAAAATTGGTGCATAGCGCTTTACCCACTCCTACTCCAAGGATAATTAAAGACGATTGACCCGCTCTCAAGGTTCCCTCTGGCTATGGCATCCCTACCTCCCACCATCGGCTTAATTCCCGCCGCCGGACAGGGCACGCGCATCTCACCCCTGCCCATGAGCAAAGAGCTTTTCCCCCTCGGATTCAGAGCGGTGCAGGGCAAAGCAGGGCCCCGGCCCAAGGTGGCCTGCCACTATCTGCTTGAGGCCATGCGGCGGGCCGGGGCAGAGCAGGCGTTTTTCATTCTGCGGCCTGGCAAGTGGGATATCCCCCAGTTTCTCGGCGATGGCGCTGACCTGGGAATGCACCTGGGCTACGTGACGGTGCATGTGCCCTTTGGGGTCCCCTTTAGCCTCAATCAGGCCTACCCGTTTTTGCGGGGGGCCACGGTCGTCCTGGGGTTTCCCGATATGTTATTTGCGCCCGGCGATGCTTACCAGGTGCTGCTAGAGCGGCTGCACGGCGGTGAGGCCGATGTGGTGCTGGGCCTGTTCCCCACCGACCAACCGGAGAAGGTGGGCGTGGTCGATGTGGACGACAGCGGCCTGGTGCGGGGCATTTATGAGAAGTCGAGCTTCACCCACCTGCCCTACATGTGGGCGATTGCCGCCTGGCGGCCCAGCTTTACGGAGTTTTTGCACCAGTTTGTCGGCGAGTGCCAGCGGGCCCTGCTGGGCGACCAGGTGCCCCAAGCCCTCACCAGCCTGCCGCCCTACACCGAAACTCCGATTGGCGATGTCATCCATGCCGCGCTCCAGGCGGGGCTGCGGGTGGAGGCAGAGCCCTTTGCCGAGGGCTACTACCTCGACATTGGCACGCCTGAGAACCTGGCCAAGGCTATTCAACGGCACATGGCTAGCGATGCTAGCTGGGGCTAAATGCGAGGGTTAATCGTCAAAGTCGGAGCTATCGGCCCCAAAGTCAGCGCCGAACATGGAGCCGGAGATGCTGTGCTCTAGCTCCATACGCTGCTCCATCTGGCGCAGGAAGTAGCCGGTCATCATCGCTGAGGCCAGCAGCCCGGCGAGGTTTTCGCGGTCGGTGGTGACCTGAACGTTGAAGCCCTCACCGGGCAGCACGCCGACTAGGCCCTGCACGTTGTGGGCAATGATTTGCTTGATTTCGCCGCTTACCGACTGGGCCACCCGGGTCAATACCTCCGGCGACTGATGCTGGAGATATTTGAGCAATTCATTGGCCTGGTCGCTATTGGTCGACATGCCAATGAATTCTGTGTCTTCAGGGTTAAATACCATGGAATCTCAGAGACCTCTGGTCACAACGTAGGCGACGGCGGGTACCGAATGTTGGGGCGATTGGATCCAATGTAAAAAAGGCAACCCCTGGTCTGCCCATACCTACTAATATTCCCGATGATAGCGTAACGAATCATGTAATATTGCGTCGGCCTTTTAGCATGGCCGGGGGCGATGGCTCAATCCCAGGCGGGGCGGCGGTTGGGCGGGGTGCGGTGGTCAATGTATTGGTTTGACCATGATTGCCTACAGTCTGACTGTAGGCGCGGTGGCCCCCTTGCGGTAGCCCCCCTTAGGAAGCTTGATCGACTTCCTCGGGGGCGGTGTCGTCATCGTCTGGGGATGGGGCCTCGTCGGGTGGGGCAGTGGCACCTTTGACGCGCAGCTGGGGCAGCTGGTCGATTTCAAAGTGTTGGTAAAACTTGTCGGTGACCTGCACCAGGGAAGATCGCCCGTCGGCCTGGCGGCGTTTGCGCACGAAGCCCTGGGCGACGAGTTCGGGGACGTGCTGGTAGACGCCGGAGCCGCGCAGATCGACGAGATCGGTCTGGCTGATGGGGCCTTTAAGTGCGATCGCAGCCAAGGTTCTGAGCGCTCCAACGCCGAGATCGATGGGAATTAGTAGATCGACTAGAAACCGGTAGCGTTCTTTGAGCTGAAGGCAGTAGCCGTCGATGGTTTCGACGATTTCCATGGCGCCGTCGCGGTGGGCGTATTCGTCCATGAGCTCAATCAGCCCTTCTTCGATGTCTTCGCGATCGCAGCGGGCTAGCTCGGCCAGTTTGCCAATGTCGAGGGGCTGGCCCTTGAGGTAGAGGATTGCTTCTATGGTGGTGGCCAGAGTAGACATAGACCATCGCTAACCGTAAACCATTCTCCAGCCTAGCGCTGATTGCTGGAAACGGCGGCTTTTGGGGATTTGGGAAAGGGAGAATACCTCTTTCGGTCTTCTAAAAAATGCTGCAAGGACAAGCAACCCTGTAGGGGCAAATGGCGTTTGCCCTGATTAATCACAGCTAGGTAGGCGAGCTTGGTCTAGGTGGCATGGCGTACACCCTGTTATGAAGCCAGATCTGCCGCTGGGGCCATTTCGCTGGCCCCAGACCCCCTTCGACCAGGGCCGTGCCGCCGCCCTGGACCCAACGGAAAGGGCTAACCGATCATCGGTTTAAACCCTTGTTTTGCAGAGCATCTGGTTGGCAGCTCTGGTTCCTTGAGAGGAAGGAAGAAAGAGGTATGGTTCACTGTTGGCAACAGCCTTGAACCGTCAGGGGTTCGAGGCTGAGGGTGTCAATCTAAATTGCGGCCGGTTAGTTCGACGAAGATGTCTTCGAGGTTGGAGGGGCGGGTCATCATGCCGGTTTTGTCGGGCTGCTGGTTGAGGTGGTCGTTGGCGGCTTCCAGGGTGGGGAAAAATTTGTAGTCCCACCGATCGCCCTGCTGGGTCATGACGATGCCTTCGCCGTGGCGGTGGCGAAATTCGTCGAGGGTGCCCAGCTCAATCAGCTTGCCCTGGTCGAGAATGCCGATGCGATCGCACAGGTATTCGACTTCTTCCATGTAGTGGGTGGTGAGCAGCATGGTCATGCCCTGCTGGTTGAGGCCGCGAATGATTTCCCACAGGCGGCGGCGGGTTTGGGGGTCGAGGCCCACGGTGGGCTCGTCGAGAAACAGAATTTTGGGATTGTGAAGCAGGGCGCGGGCGATTTGCAGTCGGCGCTTCATGCCGCCGGAGAGGGTTTTGACTTTGTCGTCGCGGCGGTCGGCCAGTTCAACATAGTCGAGCCAGGTGTCGATCGCCTGGCGGCGCGGCCCGGCGGGAATGTGGTGCATGCGCCCGTGCAGCTCCATGTTTTCCCACACGGTGAGGTCGCCGTCTACGCTGGTCTGTTGCAGCACCACGCCGATCTGGCGGCGCACATCGATCTGCTGGCGGTTGACGTCGTAGCCTGCCACCACCACATGGCCGTCGCTGGGCCGGGTGAGGGTGGTAGCCATGCGAATGGTGGTCGATTTTCCGGCACCGTTGGGGCCGAGCAGGCCAAAGACTTCCCCGGCTTCGATGTTGAGGGAGAGGTCGTCAACGACGGATACGCCGTTGTAGACTTTGTGGACGTTTTGCAGGCAAACCGCAGCGGACATGGCAGGTAGCAGGCTCCAGAGCTCGGTCACCGCGACCGGGGTGGCTGAGTGGCCTGGGCCCAGAGGTCGTGTGTAACTTATTGTGAATAGTCCTACGGTATCACCCATCTACCCTTGGGTACTGATTTCTCTGGTCGGTTGGCTATCGGTGGCTGAGTGGCCCGCCCGGCGGTTAGGTTGTTAGCTGAGGCCAGACGGCATCTGCACTGTTTTCCTTTGACTTTCCATGCGCGCTCACATTGACCACGGCATTCTCTACCTCCACCAGCGGGATGTACCCGCTTACAAAAAGTCGGGCTCGATGGTGCGCAACAGTTATTTTTGGGCGCTGCGCTCGATTGCCGACCGGGCGGGGTTTAACCGCGACTGGGAGTTTGCCGATGTGGTGTGGCCAGCGCTGGGGCGAATGTTGATGAGTTTTACGGAGTCGGGGTATTTGGGCTATCGGGAGACGGTGCTGGAGTTTACGGATGATATGGCGATTCCTGAGGCGCTGCGGCCGGTTGGCACCTGGATTGCTGAGGATGAATACGATGACGACGACGAAAACCCATCCTAGGGGCGAACGGCGGTTTGCCCAGGGCAAGGGCTGGGTCGTTGCAAGTAAGCGGCGGAAATGTAGCGCACAGTCAGATTCCTCAGCGCAAGGCTTAGGGGCAAACGGTAGTTTGCCTATTCCAAAGGCTTGGTCGTTGCAAGTAAACGGCAGAAATGTGGCGGACAGTCAGCTTTCTCAGCCTGAGTAGTGTGTAGCGCCAGGTGAAGGGATCGAAGCCAAATCTGCCGCTGGGGGCGTTTCGATTGCCCCCAGACCCCGTCGACCAGGGCCGTTCCGCCGCCCTGGACCCAACGGAAAGGAGTGATTGATCAACGGTTTAAACCTCTGTTCTGCAAAGGGGCCTGTAGATAACCCTTACCCCTCCATA
>DATIVG010000332.1:0-8515 GCA_035466075.1 Nodosilinea sp.
CTATTTTTTGGCCACCGACAAGTCGCAGCTGGCGTTTGAAATTCCTGCGACGGAGTACCGAAACCATTTGACGGGGGGTGTGGAGAGTTTTGGCGGCAGTTTTGACTTTGCCCAGGCAGAAATTGACCTGGCGTTTCAAAATCTGACGGCACCGGCGGCCACCGTGACCGACCACCATTTGGGGCGGCGGCTCACCCTCTCCTGGAGCCGTGACTATACCAAGCTGGTATTTTGGACGGTGAAGGGCAAAGACTATTACTGCCTGGAACCCTGGACGGCCCCGCGAAACGCCCTCAACACGGGCGAAAATCTGCTGAGCATTGACCCCCAGCAGACCCTGGAAACCAACGTGCGCATGGCGGTCGCTTTTTTGTAAAGGCAGTCTAGCTGTCGCCCCAGGCCCCCTTCAAGCGACCCTGAGATCGCCGATGCAACGTCGTTTAATGCACAACCCCATCGCGGTGGCGACGCTGTGGGTTGTGGCCTATATTGATTTGCCTGTTTCCGCTGGCGGTGGCCCCGCTGCATCCGGCCCCCGCGGGTCGAGGGTTTTGGGTGGAGTTTTCGGTGGCCCTGGGCGTTATCGGGCTGGCGGGGACAAGGCTGGGGCTGGCCCCTGGAGCTAGGGCGATGGGCGACGCTGGTGGTCTAGCGATGGGGATCGCTTACGGTGGCAGCGATCCCCATCGACGGGCAGGGGGCATCGAGATCCGCTAAAATGTGCTTCGGCCTGGGGACGCTGCTTCCCTGGGTTGGCTGCCCTGCACCGTGGCCCACCGTATGACCCAACTCAATAACGGCATTACGCTATTTTTTAGCCTGCTGGTCGAGGCCATGCCCTTTTTGCTGCTGGGGGTGCTGTTTTCGAGTGTGCTGCTGCTGTTTGTCGATGAGCAGAAGCTGCTGGGCCTGATGCCCAAGAATGTGGTGCTGGCCGCGCTGGCTGGCAGCCTGATTGGGTTTATGTTTCCGGTGTGTGAGTGCGGCAACATTCCGGTGGCCCGGCGACTGTTGGCTAAGGGGGCGCCGACGGCGGTGGCGATTGGGTTTTTGCTGGCGGCTCCGACGGTGAACCCGGTGGTGTTTTGGGCGACCTGGATTGCCTTTCGCGACCAGCCCGAAATTGTGTTTTTGCGGGTGGGGTTTACCCTGATTGTGGCGGTTGCGATCGCACTTATTTTTAGCGCCCAGGCCGACATGCGCCCCTTTTTGCAGGACAACCTGACCCGCATGATGGGGGAGCCTGACGCCGCTGCGGCCCCGGCTGACCCCGAGATCTCGCCGCTGTTGCAGTCGGGCACGTTTTTAATGCAGGCGCCGGGGCAGGTGCTACAGCTCGATGCGCCCCCGGCCCAGGTGCTGGCCCAGGCGGCCCAGGTGGCTCCCCCCCTGGGCCAAAAACTGCGGTTGATGGCCGACAACATGGTGCTGGAGCTGCGGGAGCTGGGGGCAGTGCTGGTGATTGGCAGTGCGATCGCGGCTTTTGTGCAGGTGGCCGTGCCCCGCGAGGTGATTTTGAGCCTGGGGCAGGGGCCGGTGACCTCGATTTTGGCGATGATGGCGCTGGCCTGGGTGGTGTCGATCTGCTCGACGGTCGATTCGTTCTTTGCCCTCTCCTTTGCCTCCACCTTTACCAGCGGAGCGCTGCTGGCGTTTTTGGTGTTTGGCCCCATGATTGACCTCAAAAACATCAGCCTGCTGCTGACGGTGTTTAAGGGGCGGGCGATTGTCTATCTATTTGTGCTGGCGGCCCAGCTGGTCTTTTTGCTCACCCTGGTGATGAATCTCTACACGGGCTAGGCCAACCCAGGGAACGTTGGCCCCATCGCTCAGTTAGGGTGGTTGGCTCGGGGTTGACTGGTGGGTGGCTGACCTGCTTGATTGGTTGGCCTGGTTTAGTTTTGGTCTTTCTAGCTTTCGGCAATTTGATCTATCGGTAGCCTTCCATGACCTCAACGCTGCGCTCTAACGGTTCCCGCCCCGGTGGCCGCCGCCCCTGGCCCTGGCAGGCCCTGGCCGATGCGGCCATGCTGCTGCTGTGGGGGCTAATGCTGCTGCGCTTTACCGTCACCGGCAAGCTCTACCTGCTGCTGCACCCCGACTACATGTGGCTGGCTCACCTGGCCATGGTGCTGCTGCTGGCCCTGGGCGTTGCCCGGGTGGTTCAGGTGTGGCGCAGCCGCCAGGGGCGGGGCCCCAGCCTGCGCAGCCAGGAGCATACGGCGCTGCTGCCCCGCCAGCTCAGCGTGGGGCTACTGCTGGCCATTGCGGTGTTTGGGCTGATCTACAGCCCCCGCCCCTTCGCCAGCGAAACCGCCTTTCAGCGGGGCATCACCGATGTGCTGGGGCAGACGCGATCGCGGCCCCAGCGGTTTTCGCTGAGCGGCGATTCTGAGAACCGCACCATCGTCGATTGGGTGCGCACCCTCAACGTCTACCCCGAGCCCGACGCCTACGCCGGTCAGGTGGCCCAGGTGAGCGGGTTTGTCACCCACATTCCCGGTTGGCCCGACAACTACATCATGATTTCGCGGTTTGTGCTCACCTGCTGCGCCGCCGACGCCTACCCGGTGGGGCTGCCCGTGGCCCTGCCCGAGGGCACCCCTCGCCCCGCCCCCGACACCTGGCTGGCGGTGTCGGGCACCATGGCCACCGCCACCCTCGACGGCAAACGCCAGCTCACCATTGGCGACCCCACCCTGACCGAAATTCCCGAACCCCGTACCCCCTACGAATACTAGCTATGGCCCGTCGCCGCTCCCGCCCCTCTGCCCGCTCCCAGCCCCTCGATCGCCTGGCCCTCATGGTGATGGCGGCGCTGGCCTTGGCCCTGGGCCTGCTGGTGCTCTCGGGCGATCACGCCACCGCTCGGGTGCGAGACTTCACCTGGCAAGACCGCCAGGTGGGCACCGAAGACCGCGCCTTTTTGCTCACCTTTAGTCGCCCCATGGACGTGGCCAGCGTGGAGCAAAACCTCAGCTTCACCCCGCCGCTGCCGGGCAAGGTGAGCTGGGCCGGACGGCGCATGGCCTACACCCTCACCGAGCCGCTGCCCTACGGCGAGACCTTTACGGTGAGCCTCCAGGCGGCCCGCGATCGCTACGCCGCCGGGGCCGATCGGCCCAGCCGCTTTGAGCCCTTTAGCGGTCAATTTGAAACCCGTCCGCGCGCCTTTCTCTACATCGGTGCGGTGGGTGAAGAGGCCAACCGCCTGGTGATGGCCGACTTGGGCCGCCAGGAGCGCACCATTTTGACCCCCAAAGACCTGTCGGTGATTGCCTTTAAGCCCTACCCCCTGGGTGATAAGGTGCTGTTTTCGGCCAGCGACCCCAGCCAGAGTCGCGGCCTGCTCGACCAGCAGCTCTACACCGTGACCACCGGCCTTGCCCCCCGCCCCCCGGTGGATCTGGCTGGCCAGCAACCGCCCCTCTGGCGTCGCCTGTTGCCCCAGGGCGGTCCGGCATCCTCCGGGGAGCTGGAGCTGGTATTAGACAATCGCGATTACCAAAACCTCAAGTTTGACCTGTCGCCCGATGGCCAGACCATTGTGGTGCAGCGGGTCAACCAGCAAGACCCCGCTGACTTTGGCCCCTGGCTGGTGCGGGATGGATCCCCACCCCAGCCCCTGGAGACTGAGCCCGGCGGCGACTTCTTAATTGCCCCCGACAGCCAGTCGCTGCTGCTGCTCCAGGGCCAGGGCACCGCCATCATCGATCTGACGGAGGAGGCCACCCGCGGCCCCCGCCAGCCCCTCGACTTTTTGCCCAACTATGGCCGGGTGCTGGACATGGCCGCCGATGGTTCCGCCGCCGCCATGGTCAATTTCAACCAGGACGATCCTGAAAAGCGGTTCACCGAGTCGCTGGTTTTGGTTACCAACCAGGGCCGTGAGGAGGAGCTGCTCCAGGTCAACGGGTCGTTTGCTGAGGCTCAGTTTGACCCCACCCAGCAGGTGCTCTACGTGCTGGCCAACGAACGGATCGACGACCCCGCCGCCGCTGAGCCCGCCACCCTCCAAGCCGAAGGCAGCTACGTGGATCAGCCCCTGCTGCTGGCCATCACCCTGGCCAACGGCGAGGTTACCCCCCTGCTGCGCCTGCCCCAGCAGCAGCGCATCCACATGAGCGTGGCCCCCGACGGTCGCTCCCTGCTGCTCGACCTGGTGGGGTCAGGGGCTCCTGACCCCACCCAGGGGCCAAAAATCTGGCATTTGCCGATCGTTCAACGGCCGGCGGAGCCCACCGAGAACGCTGAGCTGGAGGCAGCGGATCCAGATGCGGCGGATTCAGACGTGGCCGGTGCCCCCAATCCAACCGAGGCAGCGGATCCGGATGCCGCCCTAGCGGCAGCCCCCACCACTGTGCCCGCTGTGCTGGATCCAGAGGTGTTTCCGTTTGCGGGCAATCTGGCCACCTGGCTGCCCTAGCCCCCCGGCTGCCCCGGCCCGGCTACCCGTGGCTGACAATGCCTGACCACTGCACCTGCCGTTCCCCGGTGCGGCGGTAGGAGAAGAAGCGCTCAGGGTCTTGGAAGGTACAGTGGGGCGCGATCGCAACTTGCTCGCGCCCTATCCCTAGCTGCTCCAGCTGCCAGCGGTTGGCCAGCCGCACATCTAGCCGCACCTTGTCCGGGGCCGGATCGGCCAGCAGGGGGGCATCTGGCCACTGCTGAATAGCGGCCACCAGGGCCGCGTCGTCTGCCGGGGTCTCCGGATCATCACTGGGCCACAGGGTGCGCCCCACCGCCGCCGCCACCTCGACCGACACCTGGTAGACCTCCCCGGCAATGGCCGGGCCAATGGCCACCACCAGGTCGTCTAACCGGCTGCCCTGGGCCTGGAGCTGGCCCACCGCCACCGGCACAATCGCCTGGGCGGTACCCCGCCACCCGGCGTGGATGGCGGCCACCTGGCCTGTGGCGCGATCGCCAATTAGCACCGGGCTACAGTCGGCGGAGCAGACCCACAGGGCCTGGGGTGCCGGGGGTGATGAGGGGAGAGATGAGGTGCGATCGCTAATCAGCCCATCGGCCTCAGCCCTGGGCTGGTCAGCCCTGGGGGTGGGCAAATCAGCCGGGGTCAGCACCCGGTTGCCGTGCACCTGCCGCACCCGCTGTACCGTTGCCGCCGCCGCCAGGGCCGCCGTCAAGTCCTCTGGGGTCTGGGGCCAAAACTGGCGGGTAAAAAAGCCGTGGGGCCAGGGCGCCAGCAGCCCACAGGTCAAAAAATCCTGCCCCTGCCAGGTTTGCCAGTGCCAGTCTGCCATGGTGTCTCCCAAATGTATGGATGTCAGTACCCTGCCACAACCCCTCAGTTTGGTCACCCAAACCAGCGAGTTCCCTGGCCAATGTGGAGAAGACGTTAAGCTGGGCGCTGATTTCATCAAGTTATATTTTGCCCTTGCCACCGGCATCTCCGCAGGTTTACCGAGGTGGTAGCGTGATCACAGGCCAAAAAGCCCCTATTTGTAAGCCTAAGCTTAATTTTCAGGATTATTCCCCGGTGAACCTAGAGCAACTTCGCCAGGCTGTGCAGCAGCCCCCCCTCACCCTAGGCACCCTGCCCTGCTATCGGGCCATTCGCCCCCGGTTTTACCTGCACTGGGTCGAGCACATTGACTCCACCAATCGGGCCCTGGGGGAGATGATGGCCGCCGGTGCTCCTGCCGGTACGGTGCTGGTGGCCGCCACCCAGCAGGCCGGTCGGGGCCAGTGGGGGCGGTCGTGGGAGTCCGCCGCTGGCGGGCTGTACCTGTCCCTGGGGCTACAGCCTGACCTGCCCGCCCACCGCAGCCCCTACCTCACCCTGGCCAGTGCCTGGGGGGTGGCCACCAGCCTGACCAACCTGGGGCTGCCGGTGCAGGTCAAGTGGCCCAACGATCTGGTGGCGGGGGGCAAAAAACTCGGCGGCATCCTGGCGGAAACCCGCCTGGACAGTGGCCGAGTTCAAACCGTTGTCATTGGCCTGGGCCTGAATGGGTTTAACCCGGTACCGACCACCGGCATCTCAATTCAGCAGCTAATTCGACCGGAATTGGCCCCCTCGGCCTTGAAGACCTTGGAGAGCCTAGCGGCTGTCGCCCTCTACGGACTGATGCAGGGCTACCTGCACTGGCTCAACCAGGGCGATGAGGCGTTTTTGTCGGACTACCAGGCCCGCATGGCCAACCTCGGTCAGCCGCTGGCCCTCAACGGGGAAACCGCCGAGGTCGTGGGGGTAGCCCCCTCGGGCAACCTGCGCGTGCAGATTTCCCAAACGCATATGAATACCCCAGCGGTCAAGACGCTGGAGATTGAACCCGGTAAAGTAACTTTGGGCTACAATGCGTAGCGACTGAACTATGGTGAAATGCAAGATTCAAGAGCCAAACCAGGGGGCTAGACCTGCTGGGGCATTTACTTCGGTGGCCTGGTTACAGGTGCTGATTATAGTGGGCGGCATGGGGCTGACCAACAGCGGTTGGGCCGTTGCCAATGGCGTAGAACCGGAGGTTGATCCCGAGCCGGACACCCCGGTGGAAACGTCCGCTGACTATCTCAAACCGAAGCAAACCAGCACCCACACCCCGGCTCCCACGGTCAATCTGAGCTTGCCTTCGCCATCGATAGCTCGGCCTGAGTTTTCACCCCAGCGCCATGCTCCCTCAGTCGTTGTGACGTCTCCCCCTGCAGCGACCCCACCGATGTATTCTCCGGTTCCCCCCCCGCCTCCCGCCGCCATAGTCGTTACAATTCCGGCCGCCGAGGCGCCGACCATGGCCGAAAGCTTGCTCAAGCCCGCCAGCACCCTGGCTAGCGGTGAGACCACCCCGGCCACCCCCGCTGCCGAGGCGGTGTCTGAGTCGCCCGCGCCGGTGGTCGCCCCTACCATTGCCGCCGATGAGTCGGTGCCAGCGGGCTACAACAGCGTCTTTATTGACCCCACCGACTACAGCGTGGGCGCCACCGAGGCCCCCAGCGCCAACAGCCCCAGCGTGGTATTTGCGGAGCGTTCCACCGGCTGCCAGATCACTGTGTCAGGGGGCCAGGCCAGCCCTAGCACCTGCGCCGCCGCCCCCGCTTCCCCTGCCGCCAGAAACGGCGGCGGCCAGGGCGAGATTCGGGTGGGGCCGGTGGCCGTCAGCACCCAGGGTGTGCGCCTGGGCAGCACCACCATCATCAGCCGCGAGGCCCTCAACGAAAAGCTGCGCCCCCTCAATGTGCTGCGCCGGGGCAACGAAGACTATGTCTTTCCGCTGTCAACGCCGGCGTCGATTTCGTCGCTGTTTGGCTGGCGGATGCACCCGGTTCACCAGAGCTGGCGCTTCCACGCGGGCACCGACCTGGCGGCCCCCACGGGCACCCCGGTGCTGGCCACCCGAGCCGGTCGGGTCTCGGTGTCTGACTCCTTGGGCGGCTACGGCCTGACGGTAATTTTGCGCCACGACGATGAGCGATTAGAGTCGCGCTACGCCCACCTGTCTCAGCTGGCGGTAAAAGCGGGCGAATGGGTGGAGCAGGGCGAGGTGATTGGTCTGGTGGGCAGCACCGGGGTTTCCACCGGCCCCCACCTGCACTTTGAGCTGCGCCAGCTCACCGACGAGGGCTGGGTGGCGGTAGACCCGGTGGAGGTGCTGGAGTACGGCATCGCCAACCTGATGGAAATCATCGACAATCCGCTGCTGGCCCTGGGACAGGGGGCGGCTGAGGCGGCTGAACCCGCCGCTGACGGCCTGCCCGCCGACTATCCCTTCCGCCCGGCTCAGCCCAATGCCAGCTAGGCTAGGCGCTGGCGGGTCAGCGCTCGGGCTGGGCTAGGCCATGGGCTATGTCTTTGAGCACCAGGTGCGGTTTCATGAAACCGATGGGGCTGGGGTGGTGTACTTCGCCAATGAATTGGTGATGTGCCACATGGCCTACGAGGCCTCTCTGGCGGCAGCGGGACTGGATCTGGGCGATTTTTTTAGGGCCGCTGAGCTGGCCTACCCCATTGTGCACGCCAGCATGGACTACCGTCGGCCCCTGGGCTGCGGCGATCGGGTGGTGATTTACCTCAGCCCCAGGCAATTGGACGACAGCAGCTTTGAGGTGGACTACCGGGTGATGGCGGGGGCCACGATCGCAGCCTCCGCCGTCACCCGCCATGTCTGCATTGCGGTGGCCGACCGCCGCCGCCGCCCCCTGCCGCCAGCTATGGAGCAGTGGTTGGCCACCTGGACAGAAGCGAGCCCCGCCACCCCTGGGGAGGTCTAAGCCATGGAGTCGAGCAACTGGCAGGAATGGCTGTTTGTGGCGGGCTACGTGAGTTTTTTAGTTGCGATCGCGGCTCTGGTACTCACCTCTCGGCCCCAGCGGTAGTCTCCGGCGGTGCCGGGAACCCGCTGGTTCCCGCAATTGCGGCCCGGACTTTGTAAGCAATTCTTAAAGTTAGCCGTGTTGTTTCCGTAAATTTGCGGTGGTGATCTCCCCTAGACGGCCCCCGGTTCGATACGCTGGTTGCAAGCGCTAAAAGGGCGGCTTAGTTTTTAACTTACACGTC
>DATIVG010000333.1:0-13616 GCA_035466075.1 Nodosilinea sp.
ACGCGGAGATGGGCTGAATCCTCCGTACAGGGACAAAAGTTCTAGCGCCTGACTGAATTCAGAGCGTCGTAGGGAGAGATCGCAGAAGGTGCGACGCAAAGAGCTCTCGTAGGTTGGGTGAAACGCAGTGCAACCCAACGCCAGGGCTGGTTTTGTTGGGTTCTGCTATCGCGCCACCCAACCTACAAATTGAGGATGGACAGGCCCCTAGACAGACGTTCAGGCATTGATTGGTTAACCCTTAGCGGCGGGCTCGGGCCGGTTGCGCGGCGGCACGGCTCGACCTTCGTAAAACCGATGCTCTAACCGTCCCAGAGCTGCCCAGGCCGCTGCCGCGCCCAGGGGTAGAGCGGCCCACAACAGTGCCCCACCGCCGCCCAGGCTGCCCGTCGCCACCGCCACCGGCAGCAGCGACCAGGCCACCGCACTCACCCCCAGCAGCCCCCACCGCAGCCGTTGAAGGCGGCGCAGGGCGGTGCGGCAGCTGCGGCAGTGCTGGGTGTGGGAATGGTAGCGATCGAGCAGAGCCGCCTTGGACAATTCGGGCCCTAGGGCCTGGCCGGGGAAGGGGTTGGCCTCGAAGTCGCTGACCCAGTTGCGAAAGGCCAGCACGTAGCGATCGGCCTGGGTCGGCAGGTAGCAGGCCTGGGCGTAGGCCCCCTCGGCCCGCTCTAGCTGGCGCTCTTGCAGGTGCAGAAAGATCTGGTCGTCTTCGAGCACGGCGTTGTTGCCGATGTGGCTAAACCAGCGGGGGGTGAGGCCGATCAGGGTGGCGGGCAGCTTGGACGAAAATTTGAAGGGAAAGCGGGCAAACAACCGGCACTGCCCTTTCTCCATGGGGGTGGCGTAGACCACGGTCATGGTGCGGCCAAACTGTTTGGAGGTGAGGTCGTGGTACATCAGCGCCGGGGCCACAAAGGTGGTGTGCTGGGTGCCCAATTTGCCCTTGCGGGGCCCCTCGGGCCACAGACCGCGAAAGCCCTGCTTATCGGCGGCTAAAACCTCCATCTCCATGGGGGCGGCGTTTTCGCGCTTGCCGACGGTTTTGTGGTGGGTGTAGGGAATGTGGCTGGCATCCAGCACGTTTTCGAGCAGGGTGAGGGCGTCGTAGGGCAGGTCGCGAAAGGTGTTGAGCATGACCCAGCCGTCGGGCTCCTCGGCCACCGGGCCGATGATCGGCACCTCCACCTGGGGGGCGTTTTCGGCCTGCCCCGCATAGACAAACAGCAGCCCCTGGGCGATGGCGGTGGGCAGAGCTTGGGCACAGGCCCGCGCCGACTGGTGCCCCTGCCCGGCGGCGGGCTGCTGGGGAATGTGGGTACAGGCCCCGTCGCCCGCGAAGGCCCAGCCGTGGTAGGGGCACTCGAGCTGGCCAGCGGCGTTGATGCGCCCTTCGGAGAGGGGGGCGAGGCGGTGGGGGCATTGGTCGGCAAAGACGCGCCAGCTATTACCGTTGGCATCCCACCAGATGACGATGGCCCGGCCCAGCAGGGTGAAGCGGGTGAGCTGGGCGGGGTCTAGGTCTTGCAGGTAGGCCACGGGGTACCAGGCCTCGGCCCAGTCAAACCGGCTGGGGTCGGGGCCGCCAGCGGGCAGGGGGGCGGCGGAGGCCGCAGACTGGGGTGCGATCGCAAGGGAGGTCATGGCAAGTCCTGGTGGTGAACCACTTTCTTTACATTTTGCAATATTTTGCGGTGGCGGTGGGGCAGATCGGGGCGATCTCCGTAGGGTTCACCTGGTGGTACGGGGGTGCGATCGCTACGCTAGAGCCGAGCTGTCTGGCCCATCCCTGGGGGCATGAGAGGGCTCGCCGCCGGTTTTGGGGTAATTTAAATTCACGTTCCGGGCTGTCTGGGAAGCCAAATTATTAAGAAAGATTAACTTGCCCCGGCCCTGGCCTCGCCCAGGCATTCCGGGTGCCAGCCCGACCCAAAAGCTGCCCCTAGGATTGGCCCCACGACTGGTCTCTGGGCTGGCCCAAAGGGTGGCGAGGCAGGGCTAAGTTAAAGCTAGAGGAAGCGCTGTGGGGGTATCAGGGCGGCTCTATCCGGACTGGTGGGTGGGGGCGGTGTAGATAGGCTAATGCCTCAGCCCTGCCATGGCCCAGGCGGTGAAGGATCCCCAGCGGTTGGCGGCTTTGGATTCAGCGGCTTTTTATGGAGTGGGTCACAGGTAATGGAGCGCAACCTCCCCGATCAGCCAACCATCAGCCAGGGGCAAGTTTTAGAAGCGGTGGCCGCCGTCTGCGATGCTTTCACCCTGGCCCCCAGTCTGGATGGGTTTTTGCAGCGGGTTGTTGACCTGCTGCGCCACCTGCTCGACACCGACCGGGTGCTGATCTACCGATTTTTGCCCAACGATGACGGCGTGATCGCCGCTGAGTCGGTGGTGGCCCCCTGGCAGCCCCTGCGCGGTGAGCTGATCTACGATCCCTGCTTTGCCGGGGGCTGGGGGGATCGCTACCGCCAGGGCCACGTGGGCACCGTCGCCGATGTCAGCCAGGGCGATCTCGAACCCTGCTACGCCGACCTGCTGGCCCGGTTTCAGGTGCAGGCCAACCTGGTGGTGCCGGTGTTTTCGGGCCCTGACCTGTGGGCCCTGCTGATCATGCACCACTGCCGCTGCCCCCGGCAGTGGAACCGCTCCTGCCGCCGTCTGGTCGAGCATGTGGCCCGCCAGCTGGGGCAGGGGGTCTATCAGAGCGAGCTGCTCAAGCAGCTGGAGGCGGCCCAGTGGCAGCTCAAAAGTCGCCTGCCGCCGGGCCAGGCGGAGCAGCTGTTTCAGCTGTTTACCGACCATGTGGAGCAGCTGCTGTTTGTGCGCGATGCCGTCTCTGGGCAGTTTTTGTACCTCAGCACCGCCTACGAGCGGATCTGGGGGCAGCCCCGCACCGCCCTCTACGCCGACCCCAACCTCTGGCTCCGGCAGGTGCACCCCGACGACCTGCCGCGGGTGCAGACTTCTTTGGGGCAGCAGTTTGGCGGTCAGTCGGTGCAGCGCGAATACCGCATTGTGCGCCCCGGCGGCGAGGTGCGCTGGATTCAGGCCCAGGTGCAGGTGGTGGCCCAGGGGCAAGACCAGCCCCGCTACATGGTGGGCTGGGCGGAGGACTGCACCGATCGCAAGCAGCTCCAGGCCCATCTTCAGACCACCGAGGCCACCCTCAGCCGCCGGGTGGGCCAGGAGCAGCTGCTGCGCATGCTCACCGCCCGCATGCGCGAGAGCCTCGACTTTGAAACCATTTTGAGCGCCACGGTGGCGGGCATTAAGGCGGTGTTTAACGCCGACCGGGCGGTGATTTTCAAAATCTTGGCCAATGGCGATCGCCGCATCGCCCAGCAGACCACCCACCCCAACTACCCCACCATCACCAACGCCATGATCCCCGCCGGGCCGCTGCCCGCCGACTACCTGGCCAACCTGCGCCAGGGGCAGCCCAGCCTGCACAATGCCATTGCCGATGAGCCCTGGCCAGCTGCGATCGCAGCCTTTCTCCGCCGCATCGAGGTAAAGTCGGCCATGGTGGCCCCCATCGCCCATCCCTTTGGCGGCAATCGCCAGCCGGTGTGGGGCATTTTGGTGGTGCATGCCTGCGGCGAACCGCGCCAGTGGCAGCCCTTTGAGGCCAACATGCTGCAACATTTTGGCGACCAGCTGACCACCGCCCTGCACCAGGCCGAGCTGTACCGCCAGCTCCAGGCCGCCAACCAAAAGCTCGACCGCCTCGCCAAGGTAGACAGCCTCACCCAGCTGGCCAACCGCCGCTGGCTCGACAGCTACCTCCAGCAGGAGTGGCAGCGGCTGGCCCGCGAGCACAAGCCGCTCAGCATTGTGCTGGCCGATGTCGATTTCTTTAAGGTCTACAACGATACCTACGGCCACGCCGCTGGCGACCAGTGCCTGGCCGAGATCGCCAACGCCATTCGCCAGGGGGTGCGCCGCCCCGCCGACCTGGCGGCCCGCTACGGCGGCGAAGAGTTTGCCCTGGTGCTGCCCGACACCGACCAGGAGGGTGCCGTTCGCGTCGTGCAGCTGGTGCGCCACCACCTGCAAACCCTGGGTCTGCCCCACGGTGCCAGCCCCAGCGGCGACACCATCACCCTCAGCTTTGGCATTGCCACCCAGGTGCCCACCTCCGGCCCCCCCGCCGACAGCCTGCTCAAGGCGGCTGACCAGGCCCTCTATGCCGCCAAGGCCGCCGGTCGCAACCAGTATCAGATCTACGACCGCACCGCCTAGCTGTTGGTCGGGGTTAGTTCTCGTAGGTTGAGGAGCGCGATGGCGGAACCCAACAAAACTAGCTCTGGTGTTGGGTAACCCTTCGTTTCACCCACCTACGAGAATCCTAATTTTTTCCTAATTTCTATGGTCAACATGGTCAACGCTGCCCTCGCTTGGCGGCTGGCCCTGCCCAGGCGGTTCTCCAAAGTCAGCCCCAGGGGGGATGTAGCTGCGGGGGGCTGATTTTAGATTTGTCCTAGGAGAGAGTGCGATGCGCCGTGCCCTGCTCCCCGCCGTCTTTGAGCCGCCCATGCCTTCAGATCCCCTACCCTCCAGCCCAGCGGGACCCCCAGCGGCACCCAATGAAGCAGGACGGTTAGCAGCCCTGCGGCGATACCACATTCTCGACACCCCGCCCGAGGAGAGCTTTGACCGCATCACCGCCCTGGCGGCGCGGGTGTTTGACCTGCCCGTGGCCCTGGTGTCGCTAGCTGACGAGTCGCGGGTGTGGGTGAAGTCGGCCTACGGGGTGGAGCTGGGGCTGGTGCAGCGCCAGGTCTCTGCCCAGGGCTCGGTCTATGGGCGGGTGCTGCGATCGCAGCACCCGCTGGTCATTCCCGATCGCTATGGCGACCCTCACCTGGGGCCAGATCTGCTGGGCCGGGGCGAACCGGCCCCCCGCTTCTGCGCCGTGGCCCCGCTGGTCAACCCGGCGGGGCTGGTGCTGGGCACGTTGGGGGTGTTCGACTTCCAGCCCCGGCCCGACTTCAGCGCCGACCAGCGCCGGGTTTTGGCCGATCTGGCCGCCCTGGTGGTGGATGAGCTAGAGCTGCGCCTCAGCGCCCGCCGGGTCGCCGAAATCGACCAGGCGCTCAGGGCCATTGCCGAGGGGGTATCCACTCTCACCGGCGAAGCCTACTTCCAGGCCCTGGTGCAGCACTTCACCCACACCCTGGGGGTTGACTACACCCACATTGGCCTGCTCAGCAGCGACCCCCCCGCCACGATCAAAACCCTGGCGGTCTGCGCCCAGGGCCAGATCGTGGACAACTTTGAGTACAGCCTGGGCGAAAACCCCTGCGCCCAGGTGCTGGAGCAGCAGCAGCTCTGCTGCTACCCCAGCGGCGTGCAGGCCCACTTTCCGGCGGTGCCGCTGCTGCAAAGCCTGGAGATTGAAAGCTACGCGGCCATTCCTTTTTTTGACTCCCAGGGCCAGCCCCTGGGGCTGCTGGGCGTCATGCACCGCCAGCCCCTGACCAACCCCCACCTGACCGAGGCGCTGCTGCCCATTTTTGCCCTGCGGGTGGCCACCGAGTTTGAGCGCCAGCGGGCCGACGCCGCCCGCCAGCAGGTGCAGCAAAATCTAGAGCAGCTGGTGGCCCAGCGCACCGCCCAGCTCTCGGCCACCAACCAACGCCTACAGCAGGAAATCGCCGAGCGGCAGCAGGCCGAAGTCGCCCTCACCACCGAGCGAGAGACCCTGCGGGTGCTGCTCGAAAACGTGCAGGCGGGCATTGTCGCCTGCGACGGGGAGGGCTTGCTCACCCTGTTTAACCAGACCGCCCGCAACTTCCACGGCCTGCCCGAGCGACCCCTGCCCCCCGACCAGTGGGCCAACTACTACGACCTCTACCTGCCCGATGGCAAAACGCCCATGCCCAAGCAGGCAATTCCGCTGTTTCGCGCCCTCGAGGGGGAGCGGGTGAGCCAGGAGGAAATGGTGATTGCCCCCAAGGGCAGCCCACCCCGAACGGTGCTGGCCAGCGGCCAGGCGGTGACCAACACCAGCGGCACCCGCCAGGGGGCGGTGGTGGTGATGCACGACATCACCGAGCGCAAGCAGATCGAAACCGCCCTGCGCGACAGCGAAGCGCAGCTGTCCAGCATTTTTGAAACCATTCCCAACGGCATTGTCATTCTTGACTACCGGGGGCGGCTGGTCAGCGTCAACTCCGCCGCCGAGAAGATCTTTAAGCTCACCCGCCAGCAGCTGGCCAACCGCACCTACAACGACCCGGCCTGGACGATTACCACCGTAGACGGGCAGCCCTTTGCCGAAGCCGATCTGCCCTTTGTGCAGGTGCTGCACCGCCGCCAGCCGGTGTACGGCGTTGAGCATGCCATTACCCACGCCGACGGTACCACCACCCTGCTGTGCATCAACGCCTCGCCCCTGTTTGACGCCCAGGGCTGCATCACCCACGTGGTCACCTCGATCAGCGATATCACTGAGCAAAAGCAGGCGGAGGCCACCCTCCAGGCCTCGGAGGAGCGCTACCGCTCGGTGATCGAAACCGTGGCCGAGGGCATTGTGCTGCAGCATGCCGACGGCAGCATCTTTACCTGCAACGCCAGCGCCGAGGCGATTTTGGGCCTGACCGCCGCGCAAATGATGGGGCGCACCTCCCTCGACCCCCGCTGGTCGGCCATCCACGAAGACGGATCGCCGTTTCCGGGCGACCAGCACCCGGCGATTTTGACCCTGCGCACCGGCCAGCCCTGCTCCAACGTGGTGATGGGGGTAACCAAGCCCGACGGCACCCTGACCTGGATTTCGATCAACACGCGACCGCTGTTTCACCCCCAGCAGACCGAGCCCTTTGCGGTGGTGGCCTCGTTTTTTGACATCACCGATCGCAAGCGGGCCGAGACCGAGCGCACCCAGCTGGTTCAGGCCCAGGCGGCGCGGCTGGAGGCGGAGGCCAACCAGTTTCGCTCGGCTTTTTTGGTGGATATCAGCACGGTGCTGGCCGCCTCCCTCGACCAGACCCACACCCTGGCGCAGGTGGCCGATCGGGTGGTGCCCTTCTTTGCCGACTGGTGCGCCATTGACCTGCTGCACCCCGGCCAGGGCATTGAGCGCGTGGCGGTGGCCCACTGCGACCCGGCCCAGGTGGCCCTGGGCTGGCAGCTCACCCGCCGGTATCCCTCGACCCTTGATGGTCTCGACCCGGTGGCTCGGGTGTTGCGCAGCGGCCAAACCGAGCGGGTGCGGCAGATCGACCCGGCGGCGCTGGCGGCGGTGGCCCAGGACGGCGAGCATCGGCGCCTGCTGGAGGGGCTGGGGCTGACGTCGTACATTGTGGTGCCGCTGATGGCCCGCGGCAAAACCCTGGGGGCGATCTCGTTTGTGACCGCTGAGTCGGGCCGGGGCTACCACCCCGCCGACCTGGCCCTGGCCGAAAATATTGCCCACCAGATTGCGATCGCACTGGACAACGCCCGCCTCTACCAGGCGGAGCAGACCGCCCGCAGCGAGGCGGAGGCGGCCAACCGGATCAAAGACGAATTTTTGGCGGTGCTCTCCCACGAGCTGCGGTCGCCGCTCAACCCGATTTTGGGCTGGTCGCAGCTGTTGCAGCGGCGCTCGCCCGATGCGGCGGTGCTGCAACGGGGCCTCGAGACCATTGAGCGCAATGCCAAGCTGCAAACCCAGCTGATTGCCGACCTGCTGGATGTGTCGCGGATTTTGCAGGGCAAGCTCAGCCTGGAGATGGCGGCGGTCAACCTCCACACCACCGTCGAGGCGGCGCTGGAAACCGTGCGGCTGGCGGCGGCGGCCAAGGCGATTGAGCTGCACACCGAGCTGGCCGACACGGTGCCGCCGGTGCTGGGCGACGCCGGGCGGCTCCAGCAGGTGGTGTGGAACCTGCTGTCGAACGCAGTGAAGTTTACCCCAGCCGGGGGTCGGGTAGAGATTGCCCTGGCGGTGCTGGCCGGGTCGGGCCCGGCGGCCCCAGGGCCCATGGCGCAGATCACGGTGACCGACAGCGGCCAGGGCATTGAGCCGGAGTTTTTGCCCTATATTTTTGAGCGCTTTCGCCAGGCCGACAGCAAAACCACGCGCCAGTTTGGCGGCCTGGGCCTGGGACTTGCGATCGCACGTCAGCTGGTGGAGCTCCACGGCGGCACCATTGCTGTCCGTAGCCCCGGGCCGGGGCAGGGGGCCACCTTTATGGTCGAGCTGCCGCTGCTGCGCCGCCCCGCCGGGGCCCCGGCGATACCGCATCCTGTACCGGGGCAGCCAGCCGCGCCCCCCACCCTCAGCGGGCTGCACCTTTTGGTGGTCGAAGACGAGGCCGACGCCCGCGATCTGCTGGTGTTTGTGCTGGAGCAGGCCGGGGCCACCGTCACCGCCGTTGGCTCCGCCGCCGAGGCCCTGCGGGTGCTGCCCCATCTGGCCCTCGACGTGCTGATCAGCGACATCGCCATGCCCGACATGGATGGCTACATGCTGGTGCAGCAGATTCGAGCCCAGGTGGCCCAGCCCGGTAACTCCCCTGGGCTCAAGGCCGTGGCCCTCACCGCCTACGCCGGCGAAATCGACCACCAGCGCGCCCTGGCCGCCGGGTTTCAGTGCCACCTCAGCAAACCCTTTGAGCCCGCCGAACTGGTGACCGCGATCGCCACCCTGGTCGGCTGACCAGCCGCCGGTGAGCAATCCGCCGGTCACGGCTTTCAAAACTCTTTGTACCGAATCCGACTTGGCTAGCCCCGGTTTGGCTGGGCAAACACCGTTTGCCCCTACACAATCCGCCGGTTGGGAATCGAGGTTATGCGATCCGGATTTGGTATTAGACCGTGCCTAAACCACAGTTCCCTGGGGCCGGGCCCGCAGCAGGCTGGCTACCTTTCTCAGCAGCCCGTCAAAATCGACCGGCTTGCGAATAAAGTTGTTGGGCCCCAGGGCCAAATCGTGGTGGGGAACGATGCTGTCGTAGGCGGTGACCATCAAAATGGGCATCGGCGGCAGACTGGGATTTTGGCGAATCTGACGGGTGACTTCGTAGCCATTCATGTCGGGCATCATCACATCCATCAGGATCAAATCGGGCGGCGCGTCGTTGACCCTGGCCAGGGCCGACCCACCATCGCTGGCGGTATCGACCTGGTAGCCCGCTGTTTCTAAAACCGTTTGCAGCAAAAATAAATTGTCGTCGATATCGTCAACTACAAGAATGCGAAAATCCGAGGAGTTGACTAAAGCATTGACCGTAGGGTTTGCCACAGTGAGAACTTATAAAAAGCGTTGAATACCCATCAGTTTAATCGGCTATCCACACCTCTAGCCTCGCACTTCCGGCACAGATTGAGGGGCAGATGACCCCGCCAGCCAGGGGAGATCGCCCCGACGCTTGACCACGCCAATTGGCCCTGCCAAAGAAAAAAGGTAGGCCGGAGCCTACCCCATTCATGTCTACTGTGTTGATCTTGTCTACTGGGTTGATCTACTGGGTTGACAGTTGATCGGCTGATCTAGCGAGGGGTGACGCCATAGGCGCGGGGGGTGCGTGCCCCAGCCGCCGCGCCGCCCAGGGCAGCGGCTAAACCCAGCAGAGAGCCCAGGGAGAAGGACCAGCCCACCTTGGCGGCGTTGCCCGCCACATTTTGGGCTTGCTCGGGGGTGACGTTGGGAGCTTGGGCCGCGTTGGGCAATGCATCGACGGGTAGCTGGTTGGCGACCGCATCGGCCCCCTGGGCGACCAGCCCAAAGGCCCCGGCAACCCCGCTAGACAGCAGCAACGCGCTCACTGCCAGGGTGGTGGCCCACAAAATAGCGCCGTTGAGCAGGGCGGTTTTGCGGTTCATGGGGCCGCAGGCGCGGGCCGTTATCCAGCCGCCTAAAAACAGCGCAATCAGCAGACTAATAATCGACCAGATGCCGACGGCAGCACCGACGTCACCGGCGTTGTTTTGGGCGACGTCGGAGCCAGCGATGCTGGTGAGGCCGACCGCTGCCCCCAGTCCGGTGAGGACGAGCTGGGTTGCGATCGCAATTACCAGTCCGGCAAAAATGGGGCCCCAGCGTACCAGGTCGTGGTATTCAGCTACCGTCGCATCTACCCGGCGGGGGCCGGTGCCGTAGGCGGCGGGGTCATCCCGGTAGGCACCGGGTTCATTGGTGTAGGCGCCGGGATCGTTGGTATAAGCCATGGGTACTCTTTCCTCTCACAATTAAATTGGGCGGGATTAACGGGATTAAATTGAACCGGTTGAACCGGTCTGTTGCGATGTTGATCTGCGGTGTTTATGGGCAGTATTTATTCGCTGGTTTTATTTACCGGCCTTAGCTAGTCGGTGCGCCCGCCGAAATTGGCCGCAGCAGGCTGATCTAGCCAGCCAGGTATGTCCCCAATACTATGTCCCTGCGGCGCGGGGCCCATCTATCTCCGGAGGCAACCCCCGCTGTCTAAAGGCATAGAAAATATACGGCTTGGAAAGAAAAACCTGCCGCCAAAATTTGATTAATTTTTGTGGAATTTTTGGGAATAAATCCTGGAAATTAGCCCCGTCAATAAGTCTATAAATAGGCCCCGCCAACCAGCCCAAACAGCACCGCCGGGACCGGTTCGTTAAAGTAGGAGAACTTCAAAGCTCCTGGTATTAAGCAATTCATTCATCGAAATGGTGCGAGTGGTGAAGTCCATTGCCCTCGCTGGAGTGGTTTTCGCATCTAACCCCCAGTAAGCTTTGTTTGGGGTGCGATCTCGCCAGCAGGGACGATGGTTATATCAATAAGTTTTGAGTTGCCCCACTAGCTCAAAATTCAAACCTAAGATCATAGAACCTCCTCCCCTCTGCGTTAAGGAATTAGCCATGGGCAAAGCCACTACGATCAAGGGTATGGGTTCGACCCTACACCCTCAGGGGGTTGCCTTTCGTCTGTGGGCACCCCATGCCCAGCGGGTCTCTGTAATTGGCTCGTTTAACGACTGGGATAGCACCCAACACCCCATGACCGCAGAGAAAAACGGTTGCTGGTACACTACGGTGGCCGAGGCTAAGGCGGGGGATCAGTATCGGTTTTTGCTCTCCACCCCCCAGGGCGAGTTTCAGCGCATTGACCCCTACGCCCGCGAGGTGACTAACTCGGTGGGTAAAGCTATTATCCATGACCCCAGCTTTGACTGGCAGGGAGATGACTTTCATATCGCCCCATGGAATGAGCTGGTGATCTACGAACTCCACGTCGGCACCTTCAACGACCGAGCGCGCCTCGACCAACCGGCCCAGTTTTCGTCGGTGTCGGCGCGGCTGGGGCATTTAAAAAAGCTCGGCGTCAATGCCATTCAAATTATGCCCGTTGGCGAATTTGCAGGCGATCGCTCCTGGGGCTACAACCCCGCCCACATCTTTTCGGTCGAAATCAGCTACGGTGGGCCGCTGGCGTTTAAGCAGTTTGTCAAGCGCGCCCACCAAGCGGGCATAGCGGTGATTTTGGATGTGGTCTACAACCACCTCGGCCCCAGCGATCTAGACCTGTGGCAATTTGACGGCTGGAGCGAAAACGATCGCGGCGGCATCTACTTCTACAACGACAACCGAGCCGCTACCCCCTGGGGTGAAACCCGGCCCGACTACGGTCGCGGCGAGGTGCGCCAATACCTTGCCGACAACGCCCTGATGTGGCTAGAGGAATACCACGTGGACGGGCTGCGCTTCGATGCCACCCAGTTTATTCGCACCTTCCAGGCGGAGGATGTGCAAGACCTGCCCGAGGGCTGGAGCCTGCTCCAGTGGATGAACAGCCAAATTGCAGAGCAGTACCCAGGCCGCATCACCATTGCTGAAGATCTGCAAAATAACCGGTGGCTGACCAAAGACGTGGGGGCGGGCGGAGCTGGGTTTGGCTGCCAGTGGGATGGCGGCTTTGTGCACCCCATTCGCCAGGCGGTGATTGCCGCTGAGGATAGGCAGCGATCGCTAGTCGCCATTCGCGACGCCATTCAGTACCGCTACAACGACGACGCTTTCGACCGGGTGATCTACAGCGAATCCCACGATGAGGTGGCCAACGGCAAGGCGCGGGTGCCCCAGGAGATCAACCCTAGCGACCCCAAGGGCTGGTACGCCCGCAAGCGCTCAACCCTGGCGGCGGCGATGGTGTTCACCGCCCCCGGCATTCCCATGCTGTTTCAGGGGCAAGAATTTCTCGAAGGCGGCTGGTTTCGCGACACCGTGCCCGTCGATTGGGATCAGCGCGATGAGTTTCACGGCATTGTGCGGCTCTACCGCGACCTGATTGGGCTGCGACTCAACCGCCACGGCTTTACCCACGGACTATGCGGCCAGTTCACCCAGGTCTACCACCTCAACGACGATCGCAAGGTGATCGCCTTTCACCGCTGGGATCAAGGCGGCCCCGGCGACGATGTGGTAGTAGTCGCCAACTTTTACCACGATGCCCAGGATGACTACACCATTGGCTTCCCAGCAGGGGGCACCTGGCGGCTCAGGTTTAACAGCGATTGGCAGGGCTACAACGACGACTTTGCCAATCACCCCAGCACCGATGCGATCGCAGTACCGGGCCATCGCGATGGGCTACCTTGGCACAGCTCGATATCGATTGGCCCCTACTCTGTGCTGATCTTTTCCCAGGAGTAACTGCATCTAGAGCCTGAATCAACAGCTAGGCCAATGAGCTGCCCACCCCCACCCATCGACCCCTATGGCTGAAGTTTACCGATCAGCCCACCTACTTCATGGCGTTGCTGCTGTGGGTGGCGGGCAGCTTGGCCTTTGTGGCCCGCACCCCGGTCCTGGACTGAGCCGTCTGGGCTGTGATTTTAAGCAACGCCATTTTTAGCTTTTGGCAAGAGTTTCAGGCTGAGCGGGCCCTAGGAGCAGGACCGCCAGAAACCAGCCTGATAAGTCGCCCACCCCGGCCTAAAAATACTTTTCTGCTCGGCTGATCGCTGCTGTTCAGGGCCTACGGGTTCCTCGGGGTTATAGAAGCCGTGCTACAGGTAGATACACCCTGAAAAGAGCCTCACCGTGTCCTGAGTAGCCACGGTGGGGCTCTTTTCTGCGGCCATAAAAAGCCCGCCGGGGGAACCGGCGGATTTGGGCTTCGTAGCAATTGGGGGTCAGAATAGTGGCAAGGAGAGTTGATCGAGATCGTAGGGTGGTTTCGCTTTCGAGTAAACGTTAAAGACTGCGCTGCTGATGTCTCTTGGTCAATTGCCACGGAACCATCATTAATAGCATGGCAACCCAGACCAGAAGGACGATCGCTACGATCCTTTCGGGCCAGGGGCCCAGAATATCGATCAGGGTCGCCTGGGTGGGGGCCGCATTGCCGACAAAGCCGTAATTAAACCTAAAGGCAATATTGATGGGCAGGACGATGGCCAGGTAAGGGAAAACCGCCAGCATTGAGCCGAGACAATCGCGCCAGGTGGGGCGATTGTGATGTACGGCGAGGTCGTAAATGGCTGTGCCAGCGATCGCGCTATGGCTGAGCCAGAAAAACCAAAAATTGGGACTGGCAGGGCCATCGGCTAGCGTTGGGGTAAGAAACCCTTGAATCGAAAGTCCCAAGCCGCCGAAGTAGGAAAGGCTGCGGTAAAAGCGGCGATCGGTTAGCAGCACCGCTGAGGCATTCAACCAGG
>DATIVG010000334.1:0-3675 GCA_035466075.1 Nodosilinea sp.
CCTGCCCCAGTGCTGGGTCGACCCCGACTACCAGCTCAAGTAAACCGCCAAAACTGGCCCGACAACAGCAGCATTTTCCTGAAATTTCAGGCGCCTAGACCGGGAGCAAATACCCTCTGTTGAGGTTAGAGGACGTTTGAAAAGTCCTATTTCATGTAGCCAAAGTGGAGATCCCCCTAAATCCCCCTTAAAAAGGGGGATTTAGGGGGATCAGCAGGTGACTAAAGCTACAGCAAACTGCTTTTCAAACACGCTCTTAGGTTCACTGCACTCCAATCCACCTGGAATGTTCCTATTTGCTGTCATCCGCCTAGGCTGGGCAAAGCCCCGCGTGCCCATCATGCACGAGAAACATGGGAGACCATGGGCACCGCGACCCCCGCGTTACTGCGCCAGCACCTGTTTGTTGCTAAAGCTCCCCGCAGCATCGACGTCGTAGACAATCGGCACGCCGGTGGCTAGCTCAAGGCTGGCTACCTCGTCTTCGCTGAGCCGATCGAGCACCATCAAAATCGAGCGCAGGGAATTGCCATGGGCGGCCACCAGCACATTTTTGCCGGCCTTCAGCTCGGGCACAATGGCCTGCTCAAAAAACGGCACCGTGCGCTTGACGGTATCGGCCAAACTCTCGCCGCCCGGCGGCTGTACATGGTACGAGCGTCGCCACAGATGCACCTGCTGTTCGCCAAATTTTTTCGCCATTTCGGCCTTGTTTAACCCCTGGAGATCGCCGTAGTAGCGCTCGTCTAGGGCCGGGGAGCGAATGATCTTGAGCTCGTCGGCGGGGTCGCCAATGTGCTGATCCCAGCCGTGCCAGTCGGGGTCGGCGGGGTCGTGCCAGATGTAGGGCAGGCGACCGCCGCACACCTCATCGCACTCGGTCAGGCAGACGATCGCCGTTTCGATCGCCCGAATCAGCATGCTGGTGAAGCAGATATCGATGGTGTAGCCCCCGTCGCGCAGCTTGCACGACGCAATGGTGGCCTCGGCCCGGCCCCGCTCGCTCATGGGAATATCGACCCAGCCGGTGAACTTGTTGACCGCATTCCACAGGCTTTGCCCGTGGCGAATCAAGATGAGTTTGGCCATAGGGGAGTAACGCCTGGGTAGTGATGCTGTTTACGCTAAATCGTCAGGATCGATGCCGAGCTCTTGCAGCTTGGCCAACGCCCGATCGAGCTTTTGCTGAACCTCGCTGCGCTCCTGAAGCAGATCTTCGGGGTCTTTGAAGGGTTCGCCATCAGGGTAAAACAGCGCTAGCCCGTCCTCAAACATATCGAAGTGGATGCCCAGGGTAGGCGAAGTCCAAGGGAGATTGAGGCGGGTGAGCAGCGTGGGGCGCTCCGCTGAACGCTGACGAATTAACCCCCAAAACTCGAAGTTGTCGGGGTCGTAGAAAAACATTTCTAGAATGCCGTAGCGGTCGTAGAACCCTTGTTTTTGGGCGATTTCCGTGGCCGAGTTGCTGGGGGAAATGATTTCAAACACTACTTGAGGGGCAATGTTGTCTTCTTCCCACTGCTTGTAGCTGCCTCGATCACGGTCGGGACGACCCAGGACGACCATGGCATCGGGGGCCTGGGCAGGAGCGGGCGGCTGATCAACTTTGATGGGATACCAGAGCAAATCCCCGGCCACAAAGGCGGTCTGATGGCGCAGCAGATGCTTGAGGTTCGTGACCAGGCGAACAATCCATCGGTACTGTTTGGTGTTGTCGGCCATGGGGTTGCCGTCAGCATCTGGGTAGACAATCTCAGCCGATACAGGGGTTTGAACCATGGTGAGCATTCCAAGATTCGCCAGCAAGCTTGAGCGTTGGGCAAGACATCAATCACGTCTTTGCCACTAGATTCTAGAGCTGCCAGCGTTGTGGCGTCCAATAACCTTAACGCCTGTTGGTATGGGGCTGGCCTGCATCGGTAAGCTTGGGCAAACCACAGACTTGGGAAAGTTTGCAATACTTTAGTAATATCTTTGTTGCTAAAGTCCCCTCGCTCACCTTGAGTTCTATGACTGCTGCCAATCCCCTGCTTGCCCTTGACTATCTGCCCGCTTTAGAGGCTTTGGGGGATGACTACTACGACCTGGTGGCCGCCGCCGACTTTCCGCAGCAGATTCTGCGCTTTCGCAATGACGATGTGGTGCGGCAGCTTGGCCTCGACCCCGCCGCCGTCAGCGATGGGGATTTTGTGGAGGCGTTTGGCAAGTTTCAGGGGCGCGAACCCTTTTTGGCGCTGCGCTACCACGGCTACCAGTTTGGTGAATACAACCCCTTCTTGGGCGACGGGCGGGGCTTTCTCTACGGCCAGGTGCGGGGCACCAGCGGCGAGCTCTACGACTTTGGCACCAAGGGCTCGGGCCCGACGCCCTACTCCCGGGGCGGCGACGGCATGCTGACGCTGAAGGGGGGCGTGCGGGAGGTGCTGGCGGCGGAGGCGCTAAACGCCCTGGGGGTGAATACCTCCCGCGCCCTCAGCCTGGTGGAGACGGGGCAAGCCCTCTGGCGGGGCGATGAGCCGTCGCCCACCCGGTCGTCGGTGCTGGTGCGGTTTAGCCGATCGCATATTCGCTTTGGCACCTTTGAGCGGCTGGAGTACCTCAGCCGCCCCGACCTGATCGCCAAGCTGCTGGAGCATGTGATCGATGTCTACTACCCCGAGGCGCGGCTGTTTACCGAGGCCCAGGAGCGGTACGCGCATTTTTATGGGGAACTGTGCGATCGCACCGCCGCCCTCGCCGCCCAGTGGATGTCGGTGGGCTTTTGCCACGCCGTGCTCAACACCGACAACATGTCGATCACGGGCGAAAGCTTTGACTACGGCCCCTACGCCTTCATCGATCGCTACGACCCGCGCTTTACCGCCGCCTACTTCGACTACGCCGGGCGCTACAGCTACGGCAACCAGCCGCTGATCTGCCAGATGAACCTGAAGGCGCTGCAAAAGCCCCTCCAGCTGGTGATGCCCGAGGCCGATCTGGAGGCCACCCTGGCCGCTTTCAAAGAGCGCTACGAGGCCTACTACCAAGAGCGCATGCTGCAAAAGCTAGGGTTTGATTCCCTCGCAGATGACCTCGCCACCTCGCTGCTCAGCCAAACCCTAGAGCTGCTCAGCGCCGTGGAGGTGGGCTACCACGACTTTTTCCTGGCGCTGACCCAGCAGTTTAGCCCCGCCTGGCGCGACGATGCCGAGCAGATTTTTAGCACCACCCTGCAAGCCTCCGACCCCGCCGCCGCCGCCCCGCTCAAGGACTGGCGGCAGCTGTACCAGCGCTGTTTGCAGAGCATAGATAAAGAGGGAATGGGTGCGATCGCAGCCACCCTCCAGCGCACCAACCCCCAGACCGTGCTGCTGCGCCCCGAGATCGAAGCCATCTGGGAGCCGATTGCCGACGACGACAACTGGCAGCCCTTCTATGACCTGCTAGAGAAGATTCAGCACCCGTTTGGGCCAGCCTAGGGCAGCGTCAGGCTCAACGGTACGGCTTTGGGGCGGGGTTTTGCTAACGCGAAGGAATGCACTGCACCAAAATACTGGCTGCACCAGGCCTGAACTACGGTGGGTAATGCCCACCCTACCGAGCTACCGGTCCACCGATCCTTGGGCAGGGGTAGGGCAGAGCCACCCCAGGTAAACTGAGATACATACCCTCTTCTGGATGCCCCCATGGCCGACG
>DATIVG010000335.1:0-6102 GCA_035466075.1 Nodosilinea sp.
CCAGATGACGAGAAAGATCCCAATGGCCACCAGGGGCGCAATCAGCCCCTTCAGCCAGTCCAAAGTACCCTGGGCCAAGCTCCGGGTGTTAAGGCGCGATCGCACCGGGCGAATATCGAGGGGTGCTGTCATGGTGGGTAGGTCTCCAGGGCTGGTAGAAAAGAGCTGGTAGCAAACAGGGAGCAGGGCAAAACAGTGAAAAACAAAGGGCTAGTGAGCCCCCCTCCGGCGGAGAGGGGGGCTCATTAGCGCCTACACGCGCTTGATGGCCAGGCTATCTAGATAGGCCTGGGGGTTCTCAGGGTCAAAGGTAATGCCGTCAAAGAAGGTCTCCACCCCGCGCGAGGTGCTCTCAGGGATCATGGCCTCCTGACCGAGGGCGGTCGCCGCCTCCCGCCACAGGTCTTCGCGGTTGACCGCATCCACCCAGGCCTGGGTATCGGTGTCGGCGGGCAGGTAGCCCCAGCGAATGTTCTCGGTTAAGAACCACAGGTCGTGGCTCTTAAAGGGGTACGACGCAAAGTCAGCCCAGTACTTTTGCTGAAGGTCGGGCAGCTCCTCGACCCGGCCATTGCCAAAGTCAAACTTGCCCTGGGAGCGGTCAATGATGTCCTCAAAGGGCACGTTAAACCAGGCCCGCTCCGAGAGAATCTGGCACATTTCTTCTTTGTTCTCGGGCTGGCTGCACCACATGGCAGCTTCCAGGGTGCCCATCAGCAACGCCTTGGTGGCGTTGGGGTTGGCATCGACCCAGTCGGCCCGCATACCCAGCGCCTTTTCGGGGTGGTCTTTCCACATTTCGCCGGTGGTGAGGGCGTTGTAGCCGATCTTTTGGTTCACCGTTTGCAGCGGCCAGGGCTCACCCACGCAGAAGGCATCCATGTTGCCGACTTTGACGTTGGCCACCATCTGGGGCGGGGGCACCACAATGGTCGAAATATCCTGGTCGGGGTCAATGCCGCCCGCCGCCAGCCAGTAGCGAATCCACAGGTCGTGGGTGCCGCCGGGGAAGGTCATGGCGGCCTTGAGCTCACTGCCGGCGGCCTTGCGCTGGGCAAAGATTGCTTTGAGGGGAGAGCTGTCTAGACCAACGTTGGCATCGAGGTAGTCGTTGGAGAGGCAAATGCCCTGGCCGTTGGTGTTGAGCCGGGCCAGGATGTACATCGGCACCTTGTTGCCGTCGGTGACAATGCCCTCGGAGATCAGGTAGGGCATGGGGGTGAGAATGTGCGCCCCGTCGATGCCGCCGCCGCCGGAGCCCAGCACCAGGTTGTCGCGGGTGGTGCCCCAGGAGGCCTGCTTTTCGACCGACACATCGGTCATGCCGTACTTGTCGTAAAAGCCTTTGACCTTGGCGATGATCAGCGGTGCCGAGTCGGTGAGGGCAATAAAGCCCAGCTTGGCGGTGGTGGTCTCCGGTGCTTCGGTGGGGGCGGCGGCCACCTCAGTGGTGGGCTCTGACGCCTGGTTAGCCCCATCCTGACTGCATGCGTGGAGCAGCACGGTGCCCGCTGCGGCGGTACTGGCAGTCAGCAAAAATTTGCGGCGATTGAGTCGAGTCATGGGGCGTTTTCTCCAACGGAATGAGATGCAAAAAGCTGAGTCAAAATATTGACCTATTTCGATGTCAAAACGATGCGCACCGAAGACCTAAAGCCCATCTAAATCTGTGTCCTACCACCGCCAAAATTTAACCTTCAATAGAATCAGATCTAAGGGGTCTAAACTGTGGCAACGCTAGCAGAACAGCCAAAGCATAGGTGCTCGTATAGACGTTTTAGGGGATTGATGTTAGCCCTGAAGCCTAGCGAATCTCTGGCCTAAGCCGGGGCCAAAGGGGTGCCAGGAGGATGGTTGATAGCTTGGTCAGACCGTGGCCATAGACCACGTTTTACACGTCACAAAACCGCAACTCCCTGGTTCGCTTTCTAGATCACAATGCCGGGCAAAAAGCAGCACTTTTACGTCCATGCATTACAGGGTTAAGTTATTCAAACTTCGGAGCGTGTTTTGTATTTTTAGTCACTCTTTGCCACAAGTCATCCTTTTATCGCATTATTCAGATGTAGATTTTGCATAATCTGTGACATTTGGGCCTGAGACCGGCCCAAGATAGTCCGGATGGCTACGGATCGCGGCAGGTCTGGCCCCAGCCAAAGGCCCAGGGGCTGCCGTGAGGGACCAGGGGTTGCCGTGAGGGAGGTGGCAGTGCCGGTGGCGATGCAGCGCAGGTGACAATGGCGAGTCGGTTTTCTCTGGCCAAATGGCGAATCTTGCTGACGGTGCTGCCGTTGACCACGCTGTACGGGCTGGCCAAGGTGGGCATGCATCGCCTGGGGTGGGAGTTGTGGCAGTTTGACTCGCTGACCGGGGCGCTGTTTGGGGCGGCGACCTTTGTGATTGCCTTTGTGCTCAACGGCACGCTCAACGACTTTCGAGCCAGCGCCGAGATGCCGCTCCAGGTGGCCAACGCGATCGCAGCCATTGAGGATAGTAATCAGCTGGTAGCGAAGGCGGAGAGCGCCTACGACCCTAGGCCTTTGACCCGAGATTTGGCGGCCGTTGTGCAGGCTACCCTCGCCTGGCTGCAGCGGGGTGAGGCGGCGGCGGGGGCTGCGATCGCACTTCACCAGCTCAACCATTCCCTGGCCGCCCTGCTGCCCTACGGCGCTCCCATCGTCGCCCGCGCCCAAACCGAGCAGGCCAAAATCCGCCTGCTGCTCACCCAGATTGGGGCGAGCCGAGACACCGACTTTGTGGGGCCAGCCTACGTGCTGCTCGAGCTCTTTCTAGTCGGGGCGGTGATTGCTCTACTGCTGATTGGGGCCGACAGCTTTAGTGAAAATCTGGTGGTGTCCTGCCTGCTGTTTACGTCGTTCACCTACCTGCTGCTGCTCATTCGCGACCTAGACAACCCCTTTCAGTACAACGGCCAGTCGAGCGTCGATGCCGATCTATCCAGCCTGGAGGAGATGCGCGACCGCCTCCAAGCCGCCCTCACAGCCCAAATCTCCCCAGCCAAAGCTGGGGCAGAGCCAGACTGATCGCATCTGTCCAAGGCCTTGAGGTTTGGCCCCCATGGCGACGGCTCACGATGCCCTCCGCCGAGCGGTGCCCCGCACCTCGCCCCAGGGTTATTAGCTACAAAAACTTGCTGGCCATGCCGATCAGCCCGGCCATTTGCCCCAGATCCACCTCGCCGCTGAGCACCTTTTGCAGCAGCCCGCCGCCCTGGGCATTGGAGCCCTTGACCAAAAACTGAGCAATCAGCGGCGTAATGCTTTTCACCATGGCCGGGTCGGCCCCCACATGCTGGGCAATGGCGCTAATTTGCTCCGAGGCCAGCAGTTGCTCCACCGCCCCAGTAGCCGCCACCCCTTGCAGCACCGACATCAGCGCCCCGGCATTGCCCTGGCCCTTAGCTTGCAGCACCCCTTGCAGATCGCTGGCAATGCCGCCAATTTTGTTGTTGTCCACCGGCGCGTTGTTGAGCGAGCCCAGCAGAGACCCCATCAGGCCGCCGCTGGCTTCGGTGTCGGTGGCGGCAATCGCCTGGTTGACCATGCCCATCAGATCCATAGACTCACCTCAGTATTTCCTCGCTTAGGCTAAAGCCTTTGCCCAGTCGTGGCAAGGTCGCGGGCTACCGGGCGCTACCAGCGGTCAGGCTAAAGCGCTTGGCGCGATCGTCGCAACTCTGCTCAAAATCAATCACCGGCCCCAGCGGCACAATCTGGTGAGGGTTCACCCCAGGGTGGCTCATATAGTAGTGGCGCTTGATGTGATCCATATTGCAGGTGCGCTTAAACGCCGGCTGCTGATACAGATCGCGCAGATAGCCCCACAGGTTCGGGTAGTCAACAATGCGCCGCAGGTTGCACTTAAAGTGCACGTAATACACCGCATCAAAGCGATACAGCGTCGTAAACAGGCAAATATCGGCCTCGGTGAGGCGATCGCCGCACAGATAGCGCTGGCGATCGAGCACGCCCTCCCAATGGTCGAGGGCGGCGAACAGCTCGCTCACCGCTTCTTCGTAAGCCGATTGCTGGGTGGCAAACCCGGCTCGGTACACGCCATTGTTGATCGGCTGATAGATAGCGTCGATAGCGCTGTCGATTTTGGTTTGTAGCTCAGCAGGGTACAGGCCAACGTCGGTGGTAGCCACCCCATTCCACTCGGTGTCGAGCATGCGAATGATCTCGCGCGACTCGTTGTTGACAATGGTGCCCGTCTGCTTGTCCCACAAAATCGGCACCGTCACCCGGCCCGAAATGTCTGGCTTCGCCTTGGTATAGATCTCCCGCAAATACTGCGCCCCATTCACCGAGTCAGGAATTGCGCCCGGATAGTCGCTAAAGGCCCAGCCCTCGTCCCCCATGTAAGGGTCAACGATAGAAACCGAAATCGCCTCAGTCAGCCCCTTGATCTCGCGCATGATCAGCGTGCGATGCGCCCAGGGGCAGGCCAGCGAGACATACAGGTGGTAGCGTCCGGCCTCGGGCTTAAAGTCGCTGCTGCCGTCGGCCTTAGTCCAGTGGTGAAAGTCGGTTTCGGGCCGCACAAAGCGCCCCTGCTCATCTTCCTGCTCGCGCTTTTGCTGCCACTGGCCATTGACGAGTAAACCCAGTCCCATGGAGCCTCCTTTATTTTTCTTCACACTTTTGCTGACTTTAGCCTAGTGTTTCACGCCCAAGCCGTCCTCTCGCTGGGGAAAGAAAATGAGCAGCAGAGTCGTCTAGGTGGGATCCCCCTGAGGGGGGTGAAGTGCTACAGGTTGTCAGAGCAGTTTGTTGTGCTAATGCCACCCGTGGCAGTTCAAAGCTAATGCACGCATTCCATAATTAAGGAACTGCGGTTTCCTAGACTCGGGTTAGGAGTTGCTAGCTGGGAGTGATTTCTAGCAGAATTTGCTGCCAAGAGGTTGGGCTGCGCTGGCTGACGTAGAGCACTTCAACCCCCACGACCTTGCCCTCAGCGTTGTAGTCGAGAATGATGCCATCACTCACCTCTTCTGATTCAACGATCGCAGTATCGTCTAAACGCAGATACAGGGCATCGTCTTCTTTGTGAACTACTAGCTTCATTTCACTCACCGGTCAAAAAAGACGGTCACAACCTTGGGGGGGATGTGAGTGCGATCGCACCCTAAGGAAAGTAGCGATAAAAATCTCGACGGTGTAAGACTCGCATAATTTCCAAGGTCTCGCCATTCAGTTCCAGACCGATGCGGTAGTTGCCAACCCGGATTCGATAGCGATTGGTGGCACCTACCAGGGCTTTGATGTTGGGCAGGGTTGTGAGGTCGGTAGCTGCGGGCAAGACCGTAAAGGCTAAATCGTAAATTTGCTGATAAACGGGCTAATTTTTGAGCTTTTTCAGGTCTTTTAAGAAGAGTTTGCGGTATTCAACCTTCAATCGCCGTCCTCCTCCGCCAAGAACTGCAAAGCGTCTTCCCGGTTCACCAGGGGGGTCGATTGGGCTTCATCCATGGCGTTGTTAAGGCAATAATCTTCCAGGTTCTCAGCCAGTTCTTCGGTGGAGTCGCCCCCTTGGGGCAGAAGCTGCCGCCACAAATCGATAGGGATGACCACGGCTCTGGTGTTGCCTTCAAAGTCTGTGAGGTATTCAATCGCGCTCTGGGTCATGGCTGAGCCTCTTGGTTATGCCTAAATGGTACTACGGGTCAAAAGCCCCGGTTTCTGGAATCGCCGGATACCCTTGAACAAAGCTCTCTTTGTCACCAACGCCTATGTCGTCTCAATCGCGCGGTTTTCTCGCTAGCCCGGAGGGGTTGAAGCTGCTACAGGCGGCAAAGGCGGAGCGGGGGTGGACGTTTGCGGCGATCGCACAGCTTGCGGGGGTGAGTGCCGGCACGGTGAGCCGGTTGTTTCACCCAGAGCGGGGAAAAGGGGTGGGACAGAGAAGTGTTGCTGTCATAGCCAGACTGCTGGGGTTAAAACCAGATTCAGTCGTACTAAATGGAGAATGGCTAGACCCCTTTAAAGAAGCAGAGCGGCGAATAGCAAAAGCCTTAGAAAGTGATTCCACAGAACTTGATTTATCAAACCTAGGCTTAACCAAGATACCTGAGAGCATTAG
>DATIVG010000336.1:0-6368 GCA_035466075.1 Nodosilinea sp.
CCTGTGGCGGGTGCTCAACGACCAGCTGCCGATGCTGCTGCGCCCCACTGCGATCGCACCCGAGGCCATCTCCCACATAGCCGGTCAGGTGGAGGGGGTGACCCGCTGCACCCGCATTCGCTCGCGGGGCATGGTGGGCCGCCAGGTGTGGGTAGAAATTCACCTGGTGCTGCACCCCGAGTTTGCCGAAGCCGCCGAAACCATTGGCGAGCAGATCGACGCCCTGCTGCGCCAGCGCTACGGCCCCCTGCGCACTCAGGTCTGGGTCGAGCCCGCCCGCCCCTACCAGGAGGCATTTTTAGAACCCGGCATGCCCAACTATTTGCCCCCCGCCTCCAGCAATGGCAGCGACTGGCCCTGATGAGTTTTGAGTTTTAAGTTTTGAATGGACGGGTGGGGCAGATCCGTGGGTCTGCCCAAAGTCCAAAATTCTACAGGCCAAAATTCTAGAGGGTTGGCCCGCTCTGCATGGGCCCCAGGTAGCGGCTCAGGTAGGGCGAAAAGACCTCGTAAATCAGGGTCAGCGGTTTGCCCCGGTGCCAAAACAGGTAGTGGCGGCCCCAAAACGGCCCCGGCAGGCCAAAGGCTTCTTCCAGCGCTGGCGAGTCGCCGTAGTGGAGGCCCTGAATGTCGCGGTAGAGCTCGGTGCGCAGGCGGGCCAGGCTGGCCCAGATCGGCAGCGATTTGTTTTGCAGGTACTCATCGACGTGGCTGGCCTCCCACCAGGAGGCGGCGTAGGCCAGCCGCTGGCCCGAGGCGGTGCGCAGCCACACCTGGCGGCGCAGCCGGGGGCCGGGCACCACCCGAATGATGTCGGGGGCGCCGTCGAGATCGAGGCCCACGGGGGCCATGTCAATCACATCGACCTCGGTGCGATCGCGGGTTAACAACTGCAAATGTCGGGTGGGCGAGCCATCCCCCAGCAGCAAAATTTGCCAGGCGGGGGCCAGCTGGTCGTGGGGCAGGCCCTTTTGCACAGTGGGCTGCCCAGCCTGCCAGCGAGGCTGGAGGGCGTGCCAGCCGCAGGGCACCGCCGGGTCAACAAGGGGCTGTAGGGCAGAGTTCAAAGGCGTTACGAAGAGTCGTTACAAAAGGGCGTTACAAAAATTTATCTCTATCCCTATGCTATCGCGGGAGCACCGCCCTTTCCAGTCGAGGTGCAGGGGGGCGAGAATGGGCTACCGTTGAGCAGGTGTTTTTAGGGTAGTCAAGGCCATGGCAGAGGGGCTCAAACTGGCGGTCAACGGCACGCTGATGCAGGGGCTAGAGCTCAACGCCAACCTGCTGGCGGCGGGGGCCGAGTTTCTCTACGAAACCACCACCACCGCCGACTACCGCCTCTGGTCGATCCATGACGTGCACCCGGCCATGGTGCGGGTGAGCAGCGGCGGGGTGGCCGTGGCCCTGGAGGTGTGGCAGGTGCCCCCGGCGGGTCTGGTGCAGGTGCTGCTGCAAGAGCCGCCGGGGCTCAGCATTGGCAAGGTCACCCTGGCCACCGGCGAAACGGTGCTCGGGGTGCTGGGCGAGCCGGTGCTGTGCGAGGGGCAGCGAGAGATCTCCGCCTACGGCGGCTGGCGGGCCTACCGCGCCGCTAGCTAGCTATTCCATCCTTATTCCACCGTCAGCAAAAAGCGGCCCCGCTCGCCCGCCTGGTAGCTGTTGACCAGCACCGTGTAGCGGCCATCGCTGGGCAGCCGCACCGACAGCTGCGAGTTGGTGGTGTCGGGGTTGGCGTCGTCGTTTTCGTCGAGGCGGTTGCGGTTGGCGTCGAGCAAAATCAGGTAGGTGTCAAAGTCGGGGCTCTCCAGGCTAATCACCACCGACTGCCCGGCCCGGCCCGAGAAGGAAAATTCTTGAAAATAGGAGCCATCCTGCAGGGTGCGATCGCCCCCTCCCAGGGTGCCCTGCTGGCGCAGGAGCGCGCCGCCGGTCTGGCCCTGGCCCCCGCTAGCGCTGCCCCCCGCCTGGCTGAGGCGCAGCTGGTAGCGCCCGGCCTCGCCCTGGGCGTAGCTGTTGGCCAAAATCACGTAGGCCCCGGTGTAGGGCAGCTGCACCGAAATGCGGGCGCTGCGGTCACCGCCGCTGTCGTCGTCCTGAATGGAGAAGTCGTCGCGGTCGGGGGCCAGCAAAATCAGGTAGGGGTCGATATCCTCACTGCTCATGTCGATGGTGATGGTTTGCCCCGCCTGGCCCTCAAAGCGGTAGGGGTTGTAGAAGCTGCCGTCGGGCAGAATGTTGCTGCTGTCGTCGAGCTGCCCTTCTACCGCTGCCCCCAGGGCGATCGGGGTGGGGGGGCGATCGCTGCGGGCCGCCGGGGCCGACGCCGTGGCCGTGCCCGCCCGCACCGAGGCCAAAAAGGTCTGCACCGCATCGGTGGGAATGGCAAAGCCGATACCCACGTTGCCGCCGCCGCTGCCGGTGGTAAAGATCGAGGTGTTGACGCCGATCAGCTGGCCGCCGCTGTTGAGCAGGGGCCCGCCGGAGTTACCGGGGTTGATGGCGGCGTCGGTTTGGATGACGTTGCGATCGCGATCGATGCGGCTGACGATGCCCACGGTGAGGGTGCCCTGCAACCCAAAGGGACTGCCGATGGCAAAGGCGCTCTGCCCCACCCGCACCGCTTCGGGGGGCGCAATGGCCACCGTGGGTAGCCCGGTGGGGTTGCCCCGCAGCCGCACCGCCGCCAGGTCGAGCCGGTCTTGGCCGTAGCCCACCACATCGCCCTCAAAGCTGCGACCGTCGGCCAGGCGCACGGTAACCACCCGACTAGAGCCCACCACGTGGGCATTGGTGAGAATCAGGCCGTTGGCATCGACAATGCTGCCGCTGCCGCCACCGTCGCGGGTGTCGATGGCCACCACCGCCGGGCTGACCTGCTCGTAGACCCGAATGGTGGTGGCTTCGTCAGCGGGCTGAGCCTGGGCCGGGGCCGCCTCCAGGAAAGGGAGCCAACTGGCAGAGAGGGTGACTGGCGCTAGCGCCAGCAGCGCCCCTAACAACACTGACCTTGACATGAATCCTGTACCTGCCATTTTCACGATGACGTCCTCTTGAGCGCAAATTGAGCGCAAAACCTAGCGTATGCCCTAAATTCAACCGCTGAGCAAACCAGCGTCAGAGCTGCTCCCTCAGATCTACTTAGAAATTCCCTCATGTTCAGCATAGATCGCCACTTCAAGCTGACACCAGGGCCGGGGTCACCTTTCCAATAGGTACATCAGACACATTAGACCTCCCAAGTTCATGACCCACCCAGGCAAAGCTACCCCACCATTCCATCGCCCAGAACAACCCCCACTACCAGTCGAGCTTTAGCAGCACCTCGACGTTGTTGCTGCGGGTAGACAGGGCGTTGCCCAACAGGTCTGCGCCGTAGCGGTAGAGCGTGTTTTGCCAGGACACCACCAGGTGGGGGCTGAGGCTGCCCATGGGCAGGGTAAGGTCGGCCACCAGACCGTACTGGGGAGCGCTGGCAGCGTTATCAAAGGGAGCCCAAAATCCGGCCAGGGTCAGGTCTGAGCCCAGGTTAAAGACCGCGTCAAGGACGGTGCGGCTAGCCTGGGAGTTGGGCAGGAGGTCGCCCACCACCTGGGTAGCGCCGAGGGTAAAATCGCCCAGATCTAGCCGGGCCTGGAGGGTTACATCGCTGCCCTGGCCCTGCTGCTCGATGTCTTGCAGGGTCGTGTCTTGGTCGAGCGCCCAGTTGAAGCCGGTGCCCAGGGTCAGGTTTTGCCGATCGCCCAGGGGCAACTGCTGGCTCACGCCCGCTGAGAGGTTGCTGTAGCGATCGTAGCTGGGGTTGATGTAGCCGATCAGCCCGGCTTGGTAGGCAAAGCCGTCGGGGGTTTGCCCCTGCACATTGGCTCCGCCGTAGGCCTGTAGGGTGGGGCCAGCCAGGGTGCCCGCATAGTAGCGAAAAATGCTCGACTCGCCGGTGACGTTGCCCGTCAGGCTGAGGTGAGGGTGATAGCTAACGCGGTCGGTCTGCACAAAGCGATCGATGCGATCGCCCTCCTGGGCAAACAGGGTGAAATAGTTTTGGCTGTAGACGTTGCTCAAGCTGCTGCTGGCAAAGGTTTCGCCGTTGACCACCGAGAGCGTCTGCGGCGCATTTAGACCACCCCCCTCACCTCCGGCGGAGAAGAGGGTTCTGGCAGGGCCGACGTTGGCAAAGCGGCGGCTGGCTTGGTAGCTGCGCTCGATTACGGGCGACAGCCCTAGCCAAACGGCGTTGAAGTTGGCCCAGGGAGCGTTCTGGCTGGTTTCTGAGGCGGGGAGCGTCGCCGATGACCCCACGCCCGACTGGTACAGAGTAAGGCTGTTGGCTGGAATGCGGGTGTTGTTGGCGGCAAAGAATAGCCCCTGGTTGAGGTTGGGATTGCTCGGTGCGGCGCTATCGGGTACGAAGGGCTGCACCTCGGGCAGCAGCAGGGCGATCGCCGCCAGGGCAAAATTGATGACGGGCTGGTCGGCATCGAAAACTACGGCCGGACCGCGAATAGTTCTAGCCAGGGCGGCCTGGTCGGCATTGGCGACCACCGTTTGAAACACTTCGGCATATGCGATCGCAGGTACGGTATCAAACTGTTCGTAGCGTTGGACAACGCCTCCACTGGCGCTACCGTTGCCCGCCAGAGTGGTGGTGTTGGGAAAGTACAGATCTAGCCCTAGGGCCTGCCCGGCGGCCCCTCCCTGAAACCCAGGAGCCTGAATCGCCGCCAGGGAGGCCGGGCTGACCACATCGCCAAAGTTACTGGTCTGCTCAATCTGGGTCGGCTGTAGGGTGTCGGGGTCGATGCGATCGCGATCGGTGACCAGGCCGGGGGTGAAGGTGCACACCGCGCCGCTGCCATCCAGGCAGTCGGCCAGCAGGGTGGTCTGAATCTGCTGCCCCAGCACCGTGACCGGGTCTTGGCGAGTGAGGCTGAGCTGCCGCTCGCGCAGCACGGTTTGGCTCCGCAGCAGTCGCTGCGACTGGCGTAGAACAGTCACGTTGCCCACCGTGGTGGCGCTCTCCAGCGTGCGATCGAAGACGACTCGCCCCGAAAAGCTGAGGTTGGTGCTGCGATCGTCCCCCAGCTGGAGCCCGACTGCCGCCCGGCCCGTCTGCTCTACCTCGATCAGCTCGCCATCGACAGGAATGCTGGTCACCACCGGACTGAGCGCCCCCGGCGCGATCGCCCTGGGGGCGGCCAAATCGCCGGTCGCCTGGGAGTCAACGGCCTGGGCTAGCCCGGCCGCCCCCCGCCCAGCCAGGGCCGGGTCGGGCACCGCAGAGGGCTGCGCGAGGGCCGGAGACTGGTGCCGATGCCCCGGCTCGGCCAGCGGAGCAACCGCAGCGTCAGGGGCAAGGTTGCCTAGCGACGACGATCGCGAGAACCGGGGCTGGGCAAGCAGCTCTGGCTGGGGCGGAGCCAGATCGCTGGCCTGGGTGCTCACCTCAGCCAGGCGTTCTGTTTGGGCAACGACGAGCGGAGCCTCGCCGCCGACCTGAACCAAACCCGTCCGGCCAACCGGCGACGGTGGCTGCCCATGGCCCGGCCCCTTGCCTCTCGGTAACACCAAGGCGCTAGGCCTAGCCGTATTTTGAGAAAAATCCACCGTGGTGGCCTGCTCCGGGGGAGCGGGGGCTGTGGTTGACACTGCCGCTGCCCTGGGGGCGGGCGCTGGCACCATTTGGTCCGGTGGCTCTGGGTTAGACGCCTCCTCCCCCTCCGCAAACAGGGCGGCAGCATTGCCCCAAGCGGGTGTTGACAAACCCACCACACAAACTCCCGCCTCCAACATTAGAAACAGGGGGGTAGAGGTAAACCCAGCGGGCTTAGAAATCAACGCTGAGGAAATCAAGCTCTTTTTCATTTAGGGGAAATCGTATTTTGCGGTCGCGTCAAGAGCTGAAATTCTCTATCAATGTCTATGGCAAAACAGCCAGAATGTCGCCACAAGCCTCCTGGATACAACTCAAAAGGCCCTGTTTATCAATAAGTAAAAACCTCACTAAGCAGGAAGACGCAATTAAATATAGAACCTACGTAGGATGGGCAAAGGGCAAAGCCCATGCCCATCATCAGGGCGATGGGCACGCGATGTTTTGCCCATCCTACGTTTAATTACACCTGTCCACTTAGTGCCCTGTCGAGCCTAAATTTGCAGATTGGGTGACGCGATAGCAGAACCCAACCAACTAGCTCTGACGCTGAGTGACCCTGCGTTTCACCCAACCTACAAGAGCCTTAATTCCCACTATTGATGCTGCACTAGAAATATTTTCACGAATGATGATTTTTGTCTTTTCAAGCATGGATTATTTAACCTGGCCATTAATCTTTCAGGCCAGCAAAATCAAGATCCGCAAGATTTTGGCGGTT
>DATIVG010000337.1:0-1850 GCA_035466075.1 Nodosilinea sp.
TGGGCGGCCCAACGGTGGTAGCCCGGTAGCTGAGGGCATTCGCCAATCGCTAAAAAGCCAGGGTTGCTAAATTGAGGCACGTGGATAGGGCAAACGACCGTTTGCCCCTAGGAGAGGCCTTCATTTTCTGATCCATACCGGCGTTCAGCAACTCTATGGTGCTTACCAGGTCTGTTGATCTCTAGTCGTGCTCAAAGAGTTCGCCAAATAGCTCTTTGACCCGATGTTTGGCCTCCTCCAGGCGCAGCTGGCCCAGGGCGGTGGCGCGGTAGAGGCGGCGGGTCTGGCGACCGTCGGCGGCGGCGGTAGCGGTGAGGTAGCCCTTGCGCTCCATGTCGTGCAGCATGGGGTAGAGGGTGCCCGCGCTGAGGCGGTAGCCGTGGCGACCCAGTTCTTCAATAATGCCGAGGCCAAAAATGGGCTCCTGCGCCGCGTGGTGCAGAATGTGCAGGCGAATCAGGCTGGAGTAAAACTCGCGTCCATCCATAGCGGGCAGGCGGGGCGGTAGCGGCGGTAGCAAGGTGGAGCCCTAGGCACTGCCGCAATCCCAGGCGCAGGTCCGGCGGCAGAAGCCTAGATTTGAACCTACTATACCGAGTCAGCAGGTCCGGCTCCTAGTTGCCAAAGCCGCGAAAGTGCCCCGGCAGCAGGTTGATGCCCAGGGCCGACTTGATCAGGTAGGCCAGCATCAAGACGCTGGTGCTGAGGGCCAGGTTAAACCCCAGCAGCAACACCACCGCCGCCACCCAGTTGCCAAACTGGGTCAGCCGCGAAACCGGCAGGCTGCGGGGGGTGCGGCGGCGGTCTTTGCCCACCATCAGCACGATGAAGTAGCGGCTGATCAACAGGTCGATGTCAAACCGGAGGTCTACCAGTTTGGGGGCCGGTTTGGGAATCGCCAGGTCGATCACCCGTTCCACCTCCGCCCGCTGCTGGGGGGTGAGGCTGGTCTGCACCTCGGGGTCGAGCTGGGCCAGGTAGGCGGCGGCGGTGAGGGGCGGGCGGGCGGCGCGGCGGCCCGTTTGTTCTGGTTGCCCCATGGATTGCCAGGGAGGTTTCATAGGCGGTTGATAACCAAGGTCTGCTGGGTGACTAGATTGTCCCAAGGTACCCAGGCGGGCCACTGGGCTTGGTACAGGGTCGCGCCGCCCCACAGCAGCAGCAGCAGACTGGCCCAAATTATTCCCCGCCCGCCCCAGCGGGAGAGCGATCGGCGATGCCCCAGGCGCTGCCCGACCCCGGCCAGCAGCCCCACCAGGCCCAGACCGATGGCCCACAGCAGCAGCACGGTGTAGGCCCAGTATTTGTAGTGCAGATTGGCAGGCCAAAAGGCCGGTAAAACATCGAAGGCCACCACCAGGGCAATGGCCATGGACAGGGCGGCGCTGGTGGGCACTACGCTGCCCCACCCCACCGCTAGCCCGTAGGCCAGCAGCAGGCCAATGGCCACGGTGGCGAAGGGCGGCACGGCCAGGGCGGCGAGCCACCAGCCCCAGAGGCCGATGCCTACCCCGAGGACCGCGAGCCGACAGATAAAGGCAAGCGTAGCGCGATGTTTCATGGCGGGTTTGGGGCGGCCAGGTTTCGGCCAGGTTTGGGCCAGGTTTCGGGCAGGGGCGGGGCCTCTGCTTTACAAGATACGCCACAGGCGGGTCCCAGCCCAGGGCGGGCACTGAGGCTTTATAATCGACCCACAATCTTTGGGGAGAAGAGGGGCGGGCGACTGGTGGCGATGAAACCCTATCAAGCTGTTGCGATCGCAGACTGTGGTGAGCCCCTGGTGCCCATTCCGGCGGCCGCCTTTGCCCTGGTGCAGCCCCACCCCTACCAGGCCCTGGGGGCACCCTACG
>DATIVG010000338.1:0-17769 GCA_035466075.1 Nodosilinea sp.
AGCCGCACCTCTCGACTGCTGAGGGGTATACCGGGCAGCTGCTCAAACAGGTGGTCGGGAATGCCGGGGGTGGCGTAGGGCCAAAGTTTCGCCATAGAAAAGCAGGGTAATAGCGCTGGCTCTATTATGGCGAGGGGAAAAGGAAAGGGCGATCGCCCCCTGCCTCCTCCCGCTGAGACTCGCTAGCTACTTTTGATCGGTTATCCCATGGAAGCCTTCTACCACCACGAATTTATAGTGCCGATGGAGGTCGTAGACGGCAACGGCCATGTCAACAACGTCGCCTACGTGCAGTGGATGCAGGATATCGCCGTGGCCCACGCCACCAGCGTTGGCTGCACCGCCGAGACCCGCGCCCTCGGGGCGACCTGGGTGGCGCGATCGCACCAGATCACCTACCTGCGCCCCGCCTTTGGGGGCGATTCCCTGCGCCTCACCACCTGGATCACCACCCTGCGCAAAGCCCGCAGCACCCGCCAGTACAAGTTCTTGCGCCTCAGCGACGACACCGTGCTGGCCACCGGCGCCACCGACTGGGTGTTTGTCGATGCCGCGACCCATCGCCCCCGCACCATTCCCGCCTCCGTGTCAGGCTGTTTTGAACTGGTAACCGCCCTAGAAGATAGTGAGGTGGCTTCCCACTCCCCACTCCCCACCCCTCACTCCCCACTTCCCATCTAACGCAGCCGTTGTTTGAGCCAAAAATCGAGCAGCGGTAGCGCAATGCGGTAGCCAAACTGGGGGCCGTAGATTAAGCCCTTTTGCTCCAGGCTGGTGAGCGCCCCCTGCAAGCCGCCGCCCCGCGAGAGCTGGTGTTTTTTGATGTAGGCATTGGACTGGGGGCTGTCGGTGGGGTCGAGGGCCAGACTTTCCAGCAAGCGGGCCTGGGTGGGGGGCAGCAGCAGCAGCAGCGCTTCAAAGGTGACGGCCATATCCTGCGCCAGGCCCAGCATGGTGCTGTGCACCTGGTGCGACTGAATGAGCTCTGGGGTGGGGGAGGCGATCGCGTTGCAGTTTAGCCACAGGCGCTGGGCCAGGGTAATGGCATCTTTCATATGGCCCTGGGCGTAGCTGAGAAAGAGCTCCAGGGCCTGGCTGTCGGGGTCAAACTTGAGGCCCGCCGTGGCCATGGTGCCAATCACCCAGGGTTGCAGATCGCGATCGCTCAGCGGCGTTAGCGCTATCACCGGCAGCTGGCTGGCCATCATCCAGGGTTCGGCCACGGTGGCCACCAGGGCATAGCTCACCCGGCTCTGGCGCTCGATTTCCTGGCGCAGATGACTCTCCCACTTGCCCTGGCGATCCCACGAGCGAATGTGGGGAAAGTTGTGAAACACAATCACCACCTGGCAGTTTAGCCACTCGGCCAGGTGCTGGGGCAGCGCCAGCAGCCCCTCAAACAGAGGCCATTCTTTGCCGGGGGTTTTGGGCCAGACCAGCTGGGCCTGGGGGGCCAGGCTCTGATCGAGGGTCAGCGGCTGCTCCAGGCTCCACTGCTGAATTTTGGCAATTTCCTCCGGTGCCCCAAAGGCGCCGATCAAGCCATCGGCCAAAAAGCGGAGAAACTGGCCCGCATTGCGGCAGCGCAGAAAGTCAATTTCTACGCAGCGGGCCCCGACCTGCTGGGCGGCATTCCAGATCAGCGTGCGCCGCCCAATGCCCGGCACCCCGGTAATGACAAAATCACTATCCTGGCAGAGCAGGGTGCAGACCTGCTGCATCTCGGTTTCACGGGAAATTAGCGACTGGGGTACAACGGGGCTGAGCATTAAATTTTGCGTTTGCACTATTTTTTGGTGCTATAAAGTTTATCTACGCACTATTTAATAGTGTTAACCGCACTCTGGAGGTTAAATAGCACCTGTGGTTCACAGTACACGTTCTAGCTCTGGCGTGGGCGATCTGCCGCACCCCGCCTCTAACCAATGGCATACCCTCACCCCCGAGCGGGCGATCGCGCTGTTAGAGAGCAGTGCCCAGGGTCTTAGCCCCAGCGAGGCCGAGCAGCGGCAGCAGGTCTATGGCCCCAACGAGCTCCAGGAGGGGGTCACCCGCAGCCCCTGGGAAATTTTGTGGGATCAGTTCAAAAACATCATGCTGCTGATGCTGATCGCGGTGGCCCTGGTGTCGCTGGTGCTCGATCTGCGCCAGGGGGGCTTTCCTAAAGATGCGATCGCAATTTTTGCCATTGTGCTGCTCAACGGCGTGCTGGGCTATCTGCAAGAGAGCAAGGCCGAAAAAGCCCTGGCCGCCCTCAAAAATATGACCTCCCCCCGGGTGCGCACCATCCGCCAGGGCCAGGAGCAGGAGATCGACGCCAAGGCCCTGGTGCCGGGCGACATTGTGCTGCTCGAGGCGGGGGTGCAGGTGCCCGCCGATGGCCGTCTGCTCACTGCCGCCAACTTGCAGGTGCGCGAAGCCGCCCTGACCGGTGAAGCCGAGGCGGTAATCAAACAGCCAGAGCTGCTTTTAGAAGCCGAGTCGGCCCTGGGCGATCGCCTCAACCTGGTCTATCAGGGCACCGAAGTGCTGCAGGGGCGCGGCACCGTGCTGGTCACCCAAACGGGAATGACCACCGAGCTGGGCCGCATCGCCACCCTGATCCAGTCCGTAGAGTCTGAGCCCACGCCCCTCCAGCAGCGGATGGCGCAGCTGGGCAATGTGCTCGTGAGCGGATCCCTGGTGCTGGTTGCCCTGGTGGTCGTGGCTGGATTGCTGCGCACCGGTGACCTCAGCCTGTTCGACGAGCTGCTAGAGGTCTCCCTCAGCATGGCGGTCGCCGTCGTGCCCGAAGGTCTGCCCGCCGTGATCACCGTCACCCTGGCCCTGGGCACCCAGCGCATGGTGCGCCGCCACGCCCTGATTCGCAAACTACCGGCGGTAGAAACCCTGGGCTCGGTCACCACCATCTGCTCCGACAAAACCGGCACCCTGACCCAAAACAAAATGGTGGTGCAGCAGGTCAAGACCGTGGCCCACCAGTACGAGGTCACCGGCGAAGGCTACGCCCCTGTCGGCAACCTTTTAGAAAATGGGGCCGCGATCGCACCCCAGGCCGACCCCGCCCTCCAGGCGTTGCTAATGGCCTGCGCCCTCTGTAACGACGCGACCCTCAGTCAGTCGGGCAGTATTTGGACCCTGCTGGGTGACCCCACCGAGGGGGCCCTGCTGGCCGTGGCGGGCAAGGGCGGCTTTGCCCCAGAAAAGCTGGGGCAGGGGTGCGATCGCATCGGCGAAGTGCCCTTCACCTCAGAGCGCAAGCGCATGAGCGTCGTCGTGCAGGCCCACCCTGATGCCGCCTGGCCCCTGGCCCCCCAGGTCATGTTCACCAAAGGCTCCGCCGAACTGGTGCTCGAACGCTGTGGCACCAGCCAGGGCGACGCTCAGCCTGTCCCCCTCACCGAGGCCCAGCGGCAGGCTATTTTGGCCCAAAACGACGCCATGGCGGCGAGCGGGCTACGGGTGCTGGGCTTTGCCATGAAGCCCACAAACGTCGTAGCCAATCCCAACAGCAACCTGGAGCCTGAGGAGCAGAACTTGGTCTGGCTGGGCCTGGTGGGCATGCTCGATGCCCCCCGCCCCGAAGTGCGCGCCGCCGTCATCGACTGTCGGCGGGCCGGCATTCGCCCGGTGATGATTACCGGCGACCACCCGCTGACCGCCAAGGCGATCGCCGAAACCCTCGGTATTGCCCAACCCGGCGACACCATCCTGACCGGGCGCGAGCTGAGCCACCTCTCCCCTGAAGAACTGGAGCGCACCGTCCCCCACGTCAGCGTCTACGCCCGCGTCGCCCCAGAGCACAAGCTCCGCATCGTCCAGGCGCTGCAAAAACAGGGCGAATTTGTCGCCATGACCGGCGACGGCGTCAACGACGCCCCCGCCCTCAAGCAGGCCGACATCGGCATCGCCATGGGCATCACCGGCACCGACGTCAGCAAAGAGGCCAGCGACATGGTGCTGCTCGACGACAACTTTGCCACCATTGTCGCCGCCACCGAAGAGGGCCGCGTGGTCTACGACAACATTCGCCGCTTTATCAAATACATTCTGGGCAGCAACATTGGCGAAGTGCTCACCATCGCCGCCGCACCAATCATGGGCCTCGGCGGCGTGCCCCTCTCGCCCCTGCAAATTCTGTGGATGAACCTGGTCACCGACGGCGTGCCCGCCCTGGCGCTGGCCATGGAACCCGCCGAGCCCGACGTCATGGAGCGTCCGCCCCACGACCCCCGGGAGAGCATTTTTGCTCGCGGGCTGGGCTCCTACATGGTGCGGGTGGGCATCGTGCTGGCCGTGCTGGCCATCGGCCTGATGGGCTGGGCCTACCGCTACACCACCGCCCCCGGCTACCCCGGCCACCCCGACACCTGGAAGACCATGGTCTTCACCACCCTCTGCCTGGCCCAAATGGGCCACGCCCTGGCGGCTCGCTCAGACACCCGCTTAACCGCCCAGCTCAATCCTTGGTCAAATCCTTACATCTGGGGTGCGGTTCTGCTCACCACCGGCCTGCAAGTATTGTTACTGTACGTGCCAGCCCTGGAGCAGTTTTTTGGGCTGCATTCACTATCAGCTCCAGAACTAGCCATTTGCTTTGGCTTTAGCGCCCTCATGTTTGCCTGGCTAGAGATCGAAAAACTGGTGATTCAACTGGCGCTACGGCGCAAGCAGCCGGGTCTACCCGCTGGGTCTAAGCCGATGCTTTAATCCCACCCCAATTTCTTCATCCCTATGGATTTTGACTCTCCTCAACCCCGCTTTTCCCAGGAAATCAAAGCTCTGCTAGAGCGCCTGGCCCAGCAGCCGCTGACCCTGGCCCACGTGCTGAGCGAAACCGCCGAGCGGGGCTTTTGCCTGGTGATTGGGCTGCTGGTGCTGCCGTTTTTGTTTCCCATGCCGCCGGGGTTTACCACCATTTTGGGGTCGGCCTGTCTGCTGCTGTCGCTGCAGATGGCCGTGGGGCGGCGATCGCCCTGGCTGCCCCAACGGGTAGCGCAGTTTCAGTTTCCCTCACTGCTAGCCAAGACGGTGCTCAGCAACCTCAAGCGAGTCACCCGCGTCACCGAACGGTTCGTGCGGCCCCGCCTGCCTGGGCTGGCCAGTAACCCGTCGGTGTGGCACATCAACGGCCTTTGCATTAGCTGGCTAACCCTGCTGCTGATGAGCCCCATTCCCCTCACCAACCCCATCCCCACGGTGGGCATTTTGATCTTTGTGGTGGCCACCCTCGAAGCCGACGGGGTGATGATGATTTTGGGCTACGTGGCCACGGGGCTGATCACCGGCACCTTTGGCCTGGCGGGCTACCTGCTGTGGCGATCGCCCGAACTGCTTCAGCACTGGTTTCAGCGATGAGGCCAGGCCGCTTTACCCAGGCCGAGATGGAGCGGCCTGGGATCGCTTTACCCCAGGCTTGGGTTGATCCAAGCGTCGCAACAACATCTTTCTCAATTCTTCGAGCCCCAGCACCACAGGTGGACACAGCAGCAGCAGGGCCCATTGCCCCAGGGTCAGCGGCGCGGTCGAAAAAATTCGCTGTAGCGGCGGCATCGTCATGATGGCCGCAATCAGGGCCCACTCCACGGCAATGCCCAGCCAAATGAGTGGATTGGAGAACCAGCCCAGGCGCCCCACCGATGTTTTCTCTGAACGGCAGGCAAACACGTTGCCGGTCTGGCAGGCAACAATCGCGGCCAGGGTCAGGGTCGTCGCCTGGAGGTAAATTGCCACCACCGGAGCGGTCGCTGTATCAGCCTGAAGCGCCGGGGTGGCCGCCTGAATGGCAGGCAAATCAAAACCGTGGCCATGCCACACCCAGAAGAAAGCCGCCATACCCAAAATTCCCTCGATGATGCCGAGCCAGCCGTAGGCTCGCAGCAACAGCCCCCGATCCATCAGGGGTTGATCCTTAGCGCGAGGCGGCTGATCCATCGTGCCGATTTCAGCGGTTTCGGCCCCCAGGGCCAGGGCCGGCACCATGTCGGTGCCCAGGTCGATGGCCAAAATCTGCATAATCACCAGCGCGGGCGGAATTTTGAAGGCCACCATAGCTAGAAAAGGCAGCAGCTCCGGCACATTAGAAGCCAGGATGTAGGTAATGAACTTGCGAATGTTTTGATAAATAGTGCGGCCCTCTTCAACGGCGGCGATGATGGTGGCAAAGTTGTCGTCGGTGAGCACAATGTCGGCGGCTTCGCGGGCTACGTCGGTGCCGTTGAGCCCCATGGCAATACCAATGTGGGCCGATCGCAGGGCCGGGGCGTCGTTGACGCCGTCGCCGGTCACCGCCACCACCGCGCCGGTGGCCTTGTAGGCCTCCACCAGGCGCAGCTTGTGCTCGGGCGACATGCGGGCAAACACCAGCCGCGATCGATACGTCACCATCTGCTGAAGCTGGGCATCGGAAAGATGGCCTAGGGTTTCACCAGTAATCACCCGCACAGGCTCATGGCCGTCAGGATTTTCCTCCACCAGACCGATCTGCTGGGCGATCGCTTCGGCAGTTAGCCCATAGTCACCCGTCACCATAGTGACGCGAATGCCCGCCTGGTGACACTGGGCGATCGCCTCGGGCACCTCAGGCCGGGGCGGATCAAACATCGCCACCAGACCCACGAAAGTGAGCCCCTGCTCCAAATCCTGCGCTTTCATATCCCGCAGGTCGTCGCCGCCGGGGCGAGCCGCCAGCCCCAGTACCCGAAACCCCTGGCGGGCAAAGCTGTCGTTGGCTGCCACCACCTGCTCCCAGTCGTCATGGCCCAGGGGGCCCAGGGCACCGTTGCGCAAGATGCTCTGACAGTGTCGCACCACCTCCAGGGGCGCCCCCTTGGTAAAAGCCACGTGGGTCGCCTGGGGAAAAGTGTCAGGCCAGAGATCATTGTGCCAATCGAGCACTACGGTCATCATCCGCCGCCGCGAGTCGAAGGGGATTTCCCGCTGGCGGGGGTAGCGTTTTTGCAGGTCTTCTACATTTAGCTTGGCCTTGGCGGCCACCACGATGAGCGCCGCCTCGGTGGGGTCGCCCATCTCCTGCCAGCGGCTGGGGGCCGTCAGGTGGGTGAGGCGGGCGTTGGAGCAGAGGGCGGCTCCGGTGAGCAAAAGCTGTACCTTCCAGGCCAGGGGCGAGTCTGTCGGCACATGGACCTGCCCGGTGGTGGGATCGTAGCCCGCCCCCGTCACCCGAATTTGCCCTGGCATTAGCTCTGCGTCATCGCCCGTAGGGGGAGTGGCGGCGGTGGGAGGCAGCCACAGGTGGCGCACGGTCATTTCATTTTTGGTCAGGGTGCCAGTTTTGTCGGTGCAGATCACATTCACGGCACTCAGGGTTTCCACCGCCGAGAGCCGCCGCACCAGGGCATTGCGCCGCACCATGCGCTGCACCCCGATCGCCAGCGACAGGGTTACTGTAGGCAGCAGCCCCTCGGGTACCAGGGCAACAATAATGCCGATTGCAAAGATAAAGCTCTCTTTGATCTCCATGCCCACCAGCAGCGAGGTGAGGGCAAAGACCAGCAGCCCCATGGCGACCGCGATCGCCGTAATCACCCGCACAATATGGCTGATCTGCACCTCCAGGGTGCTGGGCTCACGCTTGACGTTGGTGGTTAGGTGGGCGACCTGGCCAAACTCGGTGTGGGTGCCCGTGGCGTAGGCCACTGCCACACCCCGCCCCGCCGCCACCGTCGCCCCCGCCAGCACGAGGTTGCTCACCTCCGCTGGGTTAGTCTTTTCGACCTGGGGCTGCTCGCCGGGGATGGCCAGGGGTTTGCCGCCGCGCAGGGGCAGGGCTTCTCGCTGGCGCACGGGGTGGGGGTTGCGGGCCACGGGCAGCGATTCCCCCGTCAGCACTGACACATCCAAATAGAGACTTTCGGCGCTGACCAGGCGGGCATCGGCGGCCACGCGATCGCCCTCCTCCAGCTGCATCACATCCCCCCGCACCAGATCTCGGGCTAGAATTTGCACCAGCTCGCCCTGGCGCAGGACGCGCACCTGGGCGGGTAGTACGTTCTTTAAGGCAGCTAAGGCCTGCTCTGCCCTAAACTCCTGGGAAAAGCTAAATACGGCGTTAATCCAAATGACCGCCCAGATTGCCCAGCCCAGGGCCGGGGTATGGGAGATAAAGGCCAAAATGCCCGCCACCCACAGCAGCAGCGCCATAAAGTGGGTGAGCTGGTCGGTAAAGCGCAGCCACAGCGGGCGATGGGCAGGCTCAGGCAGTTGGTTGGGACCGTAGCGCTCTAGCCGCCGCTGGGCCTCTAGCTCGGTCAACCCTTGGGGGGCACTCTCAAGGGATTGATAAACGTCGTCTATATCAAGGGTCCAAACCGGGCGATGCATCGATGCCATGGCTGTGTTCCCGAGGAGTTGAAGCGGGATGGACTGGGGACAGATTGAGGCTAATCAAAAGCCTCGTCTTAAAGGCCAGTCTTAGCATTGTCGCTGAGTTTCTCAAATCACCCCTCCGGCTGCAACAGACCTTCTTGTTAGGCAACCTTTGCACACAAGGGCTCGTACTAAACCCGTTTGGATTGCCCCTGATAGCGCAACCACCTATTGACCGGCTTGTTAAACAAAAACGCCTTCCCGTTGACGGGAAGGCGTCTATTTTGGGGTTATCCAAAACCAAACCAAATTTAGATCAGCTTGAGCTCAGGATAGTTGGCAATCAGCTCATCAGCGGTGAGGGTCTCGCCGGATTGCTGGGGAGTCCACAGTACTTCTACCGCCAGCAGGTTTTCGCTGGAGACTGCGCCAATTTGGCTGAGGGCCTGGCGCAGGTCGGCGACGGAGTAGATGTTGGGGAGATCCAGCTTGCCCTGGGTGGCCACGACCACGGTGGCCAAAATATATTCGCCAGGGGCCTGGTCGCCATCGCCAGGGAGCATTGCCTGCGGCTCGGCCTGGGTGAGCTGGCTGTTGACGTTAGAGAGGGTTTCGGCGCTAAATCGGCTGCGGGCCGAGAGGGTATAGCGGTTGAACTCTTGCTCGGCGCTGAGCAGACGGGTTTGCTTGTCTTCGCTGGCGGCGTAGGCCCAGTAGTCGGGGTGGCGCAGCAGGGCCAGGGTGGTTTCTTGCAGCAGTTTGGCTAGCCCCTGGGAGGTGCCGGTGTCGGCGGTGGTGGCCAACCGGTTGAGATCGTCTTGCAGGGCGCGGGCCTCGGCCAGTAGCCCCACCTGGAGCTTGGCGACGGCCACCGTCGGATTGCTGCCCGCCGGGGCGATGTAGTCATCTTCGCCCGTGGCGCCGCGCAGCCCGCGCACCACCACATTGACGATGGCAATGAAAATTAGCAGGGTAAACAAGCCGCCAAAGCCGCCCCCAATACCAATGAAGGGAAACAGAAACGGGAAGCCGAAGCCGCCACCGGGGTAGTAGCCCCCGCCGCCGCCTGGAGCGTAGGTGCGCGGGGCGGGGCTCATGCGCGGAGCCGGAGCCCTGAAGCTGCCGCCCCCCATGCGGCCACCGGCGGCGGCCCAGGCACCGCTGGCGGGGCCGAAGACCAGGACTAGGGCCAACCCAAGCGCCATCAGAGGCTTGAGAACGGGCTTAAGGCGTTGAAACAGTTGTTTAACCATCGGGAAAACCGGAATGCTAACGTTGGGTGCTGTATGTCTTTTAATTTAACGCGAAGTGCCTGGGCTGCTGAGGCTGGCGCTCCCCAATTGATGGCGGAAACCCGTACCCTGGGCGCTAACCGCCCCCGACGATGGTGACGATTTCTAGCCGGTCGTCGGGGCCGAGGCGGGTGGTCTCCCACAGCTGACGGTGGAGAATTTCGCCGTTGTACTCGACCGCCACCAGGCGGGGATTGAGCCCCAGGGCGGTCAGGAAGGCGGGCAGCGGCGTACCGGCAACGCAGGGCTGCGACTCGCCATTGACCAAAATATAGACGGTGTCGGTGGTGGAATCGGCCATGGCGCAAGGAGGGGTGACGGGTAATCAGGTGAGGGGTAAAGGGGGATATAGAGGCTGGCCAACCGGCTAACCGACGGGGGCGGCGACGGTGTGAAAGGCTCGGCGGTGGTTGGTTTGGGCCGCGAAGTATTGGGCAATCAGGGTGGGGTTTTCGGCCTCGATGATGGCGCGCACGACGGCGACCCGCTCGGCCCCAGCCTGCAGCACCTCGGCGAGGTTTTCGGTGTTGATGCCGCCGATGGCGTACCAGGGTACGGTGGCGTGGGCGGCGGCGTAGCGCACGTAGTCGAGACCAGCGGCGGCTTTGTCGGGTTTGGTGGGGGTGCTGTACACCGGGCCGACGCCAATGTAGTCGGCTCCTTCTGCGATCGCACGTTGCATTTCATCGGCATTGGTGGTCGAGCGGCCAATGATCCGCTGGCTGCCCAATAGCTGGCGGGCGGTGGAGATGGGCAGGTCAGTCTGGCCCAGGTGCACGCCGTCGGCCTCCACCGCCAGGGCCAGATCGACCCGGTCGTTGACCAAAAACAGCGCCCCGTAGCGGTGGCAGAGATCCTTGAGCTGCTGGGCCAGCTCCAGCCGCAGGCAGTCGTCGGTGTGCTTGTCGCGGTACTGCACCAGGGCAATGCCCCCCTGGAGCGCCGCCTCGACAACGGGGAGGATGCGATCGCAGGGTGAGGTCACCAGGTAGGTGAGCCCCTGGCGCAGCCGCTGGAGCCGGTGGCCCCCCAAAATCTCGCTCTCCAGGGCGTACACCTGGTAGCGCATGGCCTTGCTGCCCGCCGCCAGGTCATCGCGGTAGAGCTTGCCGTACTCCTCCAGGGCCCGCAGCGCCTCCTGCACCCGGCAAAAGTTGGCCTGGAGCACGGCGGTAACGCTGGCCCGCTCCGCCTCCTGGGGGTGGGTGAGGGCAGTGCCGGGGTCGCCGGGGGTGTCACGACAGAGGCGCAGCTCCGGGGCATGCCACTGGGCCAGGGTCTGGCGCAGGTGCTTGATTTGCTCGGTTTGGCCCGCGTTATTCAGCCCAAAGCGGCACCATTCTTCAATGATGCGCAACCCCTCCCGCGCCCGGTCGAGGTTGGCATCGAGAATGCGGTACACAGCGGCATCGGCACTGGTGGGCAGCGCGGGGGCCCCAAACGACTCCGGCATGGCAGGGTGAAAAAAGAACCCTCACATCCTACCAGTTGAGGCCAGCCGGGGCATCCTACCCGTTGAGGTCAATGGGAGCACCGCCAAGGCTAAGAGCGGGGCTGCAAAATTTCCTGCATTTCCTGGAGCGCGGGGTCCGAGCGCCAGAATTCAAAGGTTTTCCAGGCGATAAACCCAAACACCGCCATCGCCAGCAGCGCTGTCAGCATCGAAAACACGCGGTTTACAGAATCACTAGAGTAAAGGCGCATAAACCACTCCCTGGGTAATTGGGTAACGAGGGGCAGAAAGAGGTAGATTCACCGGTGATCGCCCTGCCAAGGCAGAGCCCCTAATCCATATGTACCCTAACTATCACGATTTTTAGTCACGGTACCAGGACGTAAAGGTGGCTGTAACACAGTTTCGCCTACCCAACCGGAGTTGGCCTGGCCGAAGCTAATAGACGGGGCATTGAGGACGCCCCCAAACCAATCTTTTACCGACTCCCAAACGGGCTAGCGGTCGCTGGGCGCCAGGCGCTTTTTGAGCGAGTCGGCGCGGCGGCGGGCCGTGGTGTTTTTGGGCTCCAGGGCCAGGGCTGCTTCGTACATTTCCAGGGCTTGGGTGGTGAGCTGCTTGCGCTCGTAGCTGTGGCCCAGGTTGTTGAGGGCGGTGACGTACTCCGGCGAAATTTTGAGCGCTTCTTTGTAGTTGCGAATTGCCAGGTCGTACTGATCCTGGGCGAAATAGGCGTAGCCCAGGGCGTTGTAGACCACGGCGGCGTTTTCGGCCTCGTCGTTGACCAACTGCTTGATCGCCTGCTGGAGGTAGAGGGCGGCCTGGGTGTAGAGCTTTTTGTCGAGCAGCAGGCTGCCCAGCTCGTAGTATTCCTGGGCTGTGCCCTTTTCTTTGGTGAGCCGCGACTGAAGCCGCCCCAGGGTGCCCTCGATGCGGCGGGTCTTGATGACCTGGCGCACCACAAAAAATGCGGCAACGCTCAGCAACGTCAGCAGAATGCCTAGATAAATGAGGAGCAGGTTGCTGTTTTCCATCCGAATCTTCGTTCGCCCGTTGATATCTAACCTATCTTGCCACGGCTAGGGCAACCCCCAGAGATTGGCTCGATCTTCTAGCCAGCCGCTCTGGTGCCAGGCGGTCACCGTTTGGTGGACGAGGCTGTGCAGGTCGGTGTATTGGGTGCCCTTGGGCAGGGCAATGGCCAGGGGCTCCGCCGAGAGCAGGTTGGGCACCAAATAGTAGCCCTCGTGCTCCTGCTGCCAGCCGACCAGCACGGTGACATCGCCCGCAAAGCCGTCGATCTGGCCGCTGCCCAGGCGGCTGAGGGCCTCCTGGTAGCTGGCGATGGGGGTGAGAGTGGCCTGGGGCAGCAGGTAGCGCACCACCGACACGGTGCTCGAGCCCTGCAAGACCCCCAACCGCTGTCGGCCGAGGGCGGTCAGGCTCTGCCAGCGGGGGTCGCGCACCAGTACCCCCGCCCCGTCGAGATAGTAGGGCGGGCTAAAGCTGGCCAGGCGCTGCCGCCCTGGGGTGAGGGTGAGACCTGCGATCGCAACATCCGCCCGGTCGTCAAGCACCGCCGGTATGCGATCGCGGTTGGGCACCACCACAAACTCCACCGCCTCTGGGTCGGCAAAAATGGCTGCGGCTAGCCCCCGAGCAATATCGATCTCCAGGCCCACCAGGTCGCCCTCGCCATCGCGAAAGCTCAGGGGTCGCCAGTCCTCCCGCACCGCCGCAATCAAATAGCCGCGATCGCGAATTGTCTCCAGATCAGCAGCAAAAATTGGGGGCACAGCCAGCTGCACCCCCAAACCTAAACTAAGTCCAAGCCATTTCCATCCCATGGCGCTGCCGTAGCTACAACGACGACCGCTCCGCACCAGCCTAGAGACTATCTGTTCCAGATCTCTAGTCTCCAGGCCAAAGGCTTTAGGCCTGGTTGGCCACTTCAACTACCTTGGCAAAGCCGTTGGGGTCGAGTACCGCCATTTGGGCCAGCATCTTGCGGTTGATGTCAATGTTGGCCTTTTTGAGCTGGCCAGTGAGCTGGCTGTAGCTCAGACCGTGCATGCGAGCCGCCGCATTGATGCGGGTGATCCACAGGCGACGAAAATCGCGCTTCCGGTTGCGGCGGTCGCGGTAGGCGTACCGCAGCGCCTTCATGACCTGCTGGTTGGCCGTGCGAAACAGCTTAGAGTGCGATCCCCTAAACCCCTTGGCCAGCTTGAGAATTTTGTTGCGGCGCTTGCGTGCTACGTTGCCGCGCTTGACACGTGCCATGACTGTTTAACCCTTGGAACTATGGAAACTGGAGAGTGTAATCGATATTGCCCAGACGTTGATTGCCCAGGCATTGCCCTAGACAGCGGTGCTATGGATGACCTGCCCTTACCCTAGAGGTAGGGCAGCATGAGCTCCACATTGGGAGCGTCTTCCTCAGACACCAGCGCAATCTTAGACAGACGGGAGCGGCGTTCAGCATTTTTGTGCTGCAAGATGTGATTCTTAAACGCCTTGCGACGCATAATTTTGCCGCTGCCACTGCGACGAAAGCGCTTGGCGGCGGCTTTGCGAGACTTAAGCTTAGGCATGGTTACCACAATTTCGACACAGTCTTCAACTATATCATGGGTATTCCGCAAGTGTCGGCCAGTTTTCAAAGAACCCCGCTGCGCCCCCTCAGCCCAGGCAGCGGTCTCCAGGCCCCTGGTGGCGGTTAGTTTTGGGCAATGGCACAAAATTTTTGCCAAAGGCTTGTCAAGATTGCACGCTTGTCGTTAGTATTAGTTTTGCGCGTAATCCTCAGTAGCTCAGTGGTAGAGCGGTCGGCTGTTAACCGATTGGTCGTAGGTTCGAATCCTACCTGGGGAGTTTTGGAAGACAAAGTGTACAGAGCAAGCTCTGTCACCGACTTTGATTTGTCTGTGTGCTTTACGCAAGCTGAGCGGAGCCAGATGCTGCCTCCACGGACAAGGGCTGGCCAGGTTTTAGCCGCTTCCCTCAGCCGACAGAGCGGCAGGGCCCTACAGACCGCTGCCGAGGGTGCCTTCACCGCCCCCGGAGTCTGAGCTACTTACGAATTGCAGCGCCGAACTCAATTCTAAAGGAAATCTTAAGCTCCCTGGACCAGGGCTTTATTCACCCAAGAAAAATTAGGTGTTCTGCTTATAATTTAGCCAGGAATTGTATTGTTCCGACACGGCTCTTTACCTAAAAGTAACGAACCGTTCGCGGCCCGATATATAGTTGGTCTGGGCTAGGGCGAATACTCGCCAAAAGCCATCCGGTGTAGGTTGTCAAGTTTGAGTGGTAATGCCTCGTATTCTCGTCATAGATGATGATCCAGCAATCGCGGAACTCGTTTCCGTCAACTTGGAAATGGCGGGTTACGACGTGAACCAGGCGGGGGACGGGATCAAGGGCCAGGCCCTGGCCGTACAGCTGATTCCCGATCTAATTATGCTGGACCTGATGCTGCCCAAGGTCGATGGCCTCACGGTCTGCCAGCGGCTGCGGCGCGACCGGCGCACCGCCGATATCCCAGTACTCATGCTCACCGCCCTCAGCCAGACCCAGGACAAGGTCGATGGGTTTAATGCCGGTGCCGACGACTACCTCACCAAGCCCTTTGAGCTCGACGAAATGCTGGCTCGGGTCAGGGCCCTGCTGCGCCGTACCGACCGCATTCCCCAGGCCGCCAAGCACAGCGAAATTCTCAACTACGGCCCCCTCACCCTGATCCCAGAGCGCTACGAAGCGATCTGGTTTGACGGCACCGTCAAGCTCACCCACCTGGAGTTTGAGCTGCTGCACTGCCTGCTCCAGCGTCACGGGCAGACCGTCTCCCCCAGCCAGATCTTGCAGGAGGTGTGGGGCTACGAACCCAACGACGACATTGAGACCATTCGGGTGCATGTGCGCCACCTGCGCACCAAGCTGGAGCCCGACCCCCGGCATCCCAAGTTTATTAAGACCGTATACGGCGCTGGCTACTGCCTGGAGCTGCCCGCTGCCGCCTAGGGGGAAAAGGCCTGGTTAGGGTATTTTCTCTAAAAACGCTGTCATGTTCGAAGGTTTCGAGGTTTTTGGGCCGCCTGGCCCTGGTGGCTATGGCTGTGGGAGCGGCCTGGGCAAGGGCAAACCGTTCTGTACCAGTACAAAAAGCCAGCGGCTCTAGAGCCGCTGGCTTTTTAGGTTAAACCCAGGGGCTTGCCCTAGTCGGCGGACAGCTGCATGGTGCCGCTGTCGTAGGCCAGGTCGATGAACAGGTCGCCATCCTGGAAGAAGTAGATGGCTGAACTGCTGAGCGCCTGGGCAAATTCGTTGCCAATGGAACCCTCAGGGCAGGCGGCCAGGGTGGTGGCAATGGGGCTGACCTCCAAGCCGCGATCGTCGGTGGTTGAAAATTCGCCCCGGCCCCGGTTGCAGTCGGCCCGCACCAGCAGCGTGCCGTCGGCCAAAAACTCAGCGGTGTAGTGGTCTGGCTGATCGGCCACCAGCAGATTGCCATCGCTAAATTGAATCTGCTGGAGCTTCCAGAGGGTGCCGACCAGGGCCGGCGATGCCGCGCCAGAAAACTGCATGGTGCCGCTGTCAAACTTGAGCTCGACAAACAGATCGTCGTCTTGGAAGAAGAAGGAGTTGGAGTCGTTGAGGGCCTGCAAAAACTGGGGGCCAATGGAGCCCTCGGGGCAGGCGGCCAGGGTGGTGGGCCCCATACTAATGGACAGGCGACCGTCCGGTGCTTCGGTAAACTGCCCCACGGCACGGTTACAGTCGGCGCGGACAAACACCTGGCCGTCTTCGGCAAATTCTGCGGTGTAATTTTCTGGGGGGGTGGCGGTCAGCAGCGTACCGTCGTTGAACTGAATTTGCTGGAGCTCCCATACGGTGCCGGGCAGGGGCGGTACCCCTGGACCGCTGGAAGGGGCAACACAGGCGGTGGCGCCAAGCAGGGCGGTAGAAGCCACGGCCAACAGCGCAGCAGAGCGAGATAAAACCATAGAATTACCAGCCAATTGAGTGAACAACTGTGTCGATGAAAATGATTAGACGGGAGGGAAGTCCACCCAATAATTGCAATATCAGTCAAAAAGGTCAATGTTTAGGGCTTAAAGTCGCTGTTTTTGTCACGTTTCCCCTCAACTGCGGATTTTCTAGATCTGGCTTCCTATAGATTTCCTATTTTGTGATCGGGTCGGCGTTTAGTTAGAAATTGAGTAAGAAGCAGCTAACGGTGGCCCTGGCGGGGACTGAGGCTAGGGAGTCTGGCGAGTTTCGAGGATGGCTTCGGCCTCGTGGGCAATCTGGCGGAGGGCATCGAGGAGGGGTGACTCGGCGGTGGCCCACAGACCGCGCTGGTGGGCCTCAATCAGGCGCTCGGCCATGTCGCGCAGGGCCCAGGGGTTGGCCTGCTGCACAAAGGCCTGCACGGTGGGGTCAAGCAGGTAGGCCTGGGCGACGCCCTCGTACATGTGGTCGGCGACGCAGTGGGTGGTGGCGTCGTAGGCAAACAGATAGTCAACGGTGGCGGCCATTTCAAAGGCCCCTTTGTAGCCGTGGCGCATGACGCCTTCGATCCATTTGGGGTTGACCACGCGGGAGCGGTAGACTTTGGCGATCTCGGCGGCTAGCGATCGCACCTTGGGGTTGGCGGTGACGGCATTGTCGCCAAAGTAGGTGGCGGGGGCCTGGCCCTGGAGGGTGCGGGCCGCCACCGCCATGCCGCCCTGGAACTGGTAGTAGTCGTCGGAGTCGAGCAGGTCGTGCTCGCGGTTGTCCTGGTTGTGGAGCACCACTTGCAGGTGCTTGAGTCGCTGCTCGAAGGCTTCGGGCATGGAGTGGCCCTGGGCGTTGCGGCCGTAGGCGTAGCCGCTCCAGTTGAGGTAGGCGCGGGCCAGGTCGGCGTCGGTGGTCCAGTTTTGGGACTCGATTAGCCCCTGGAGCCCGGCCCCGTAGGCACCGGGTTTGGAGCCAAAGACGCGATAGCGCGATCGCACCTGGGCTTGCTCTGCGGTCAGCCCCTGGGCCTGCCAGTCTGCGCTCTCCTGGCGCACCCGCGCCGCCAGGGGGTTTTGCTCTGGGGGTTCGGTGAGGTCGGCCACCGCCGCCACCGCCTGGTCAAACAGATCGATCAAGTTGGGAAAGGCGTCGCGAAAGAAGCCGGAAATTCGCAGGGTGACATCCACCCGGGGCCGCCCCAGGGCCGACAGGGGCAGCACCTCAAAATCGACCACCCGGCGCGAGGGGCCATCCCACACCGGGCGCACCCCCATCAGGGCCAGGGCCTCGGCCAGATCATCGCCACCGGTGCGCATGGTCGAAGTCCCCCACACCGACAGGCCCAGGGTTTGGGGGTATTCGCCATGATCTTGGGTGTACTGCTCGATCAGCACTTCCGCTGCCCGCCGCCCCACATCCCAGGCGCTCTCGGTGGGGATGGCGCGAATATCTACTGAGAAAAAATTGCGCCCGGTGGGCAGCACATCGGGGCGATTGCGGGTGGGCGCTCCAGCGGGGCCGCTGGGCACGTAGCGCCCGTCGAGGCCCGCCAGCAGGTTGGCGATTTCGTCAGTGGTGCGGGTTAGGGCGGGCAGAAGAAAGGATTGAATCCAGTGGAGTTCGGCGGCGAGGGCTGTGCCCCTCACCCCCAACCCCTCTCCCTCAGAAAGAGGAAGGCTAGAGCCGATTCCG
>DATIVG010000339.1:0-10312 GCA_035466075.1 Nodosilinea sp.
CCTACGAGTACCCCTACGGCCCCTCAGCGAGTCCGCTGACGCAGCCGCCAGCCGGTGTAGCTGAGTAGCGCCGTGGCCCCTAAGGCATAGACCAACCCGCTGGGCACCCCGGCAAAGGCCAGGGCTAGCGTGCCCGCCCACAGGGTGAGCACGTAGAGAAACAGCACCGTCACTCGGTGGGACAGGCCCGCCTTGAGCAGGCGGTGGTGCAGGTGGCGCTTGTCGGCCACAAAGGGCGAGTTGCCCGAGCGCAGCCGATCGACAATCACCGCCGACATGTCTAAAATAGGCACCGCCAGGATCAGGTAGGGCAGCAGCACCGCCGCCGTGGTCACCGTTTTGACCAGACCAATCACCCCCACCCCGGCCAGGGTAAAGCCCATGAAGTAGGCCCCACCATCGCCCATGAAGATCTTGGCCGGGTTGAAGTTATAGCGCAAGAACCCCAGGGCCCCCCCGGCCAGCGCCGCCGCAATCAGCGCCGCCGCTGGCTGGTTCATGTAGAAGCTCACCACCAGCATGATCAGGGCCGCGATGCCCGAGACCCCGGCAGCTAGACCGTCGAGACCGTCAATCCAGTTGATGGCGTTGGCCATGCCCACCAGCCACAAAATGGTGACCGGCAGGCTGATGAAGTCGGGAAGTTGGGTCAGCCCGTAGAAGGGAATGGTGAGAAAGTCGATGCTGACCCCCACGTACCAGGCCATGGTGGCGACCACCGCCTGCATAAACAGACGGCTGAGGGGCGAAAGACCAAACAGGTCGTCGGTGAGACCAATCAGAAAGAAGGCTAAGCCGCCCAGGGTAACGCCCCAAATTTGAAACTCCTGGGGAGGCGCCAGATGAGCCCCGGTGGCATCGATAAACCCGCCCAGGGCCCAGACCGCCAGCAGGGCTAGCAGGGTGCCTATAAAAATAGATACTCCCCCCAGGCGCACCATCGGTTTGTCGTGAACTTTGCGGCCGCCGGGCTGGTCAACTCGGCCGCTTTTGAGGCCAATGCGTCGCACTATGGGCGTTGTACCCAGTACCACCGCCGCAGAGATACTAAAGGCCAACACGTGATACAGAAAAAACGGCATCCTCACCCCTCCTATTGGGAGAACCTTTCACCCCACCCACTCAGGCTCTAACCCTAGTAGCCTACGTCGTTAGCACACCTGCTGATCGAGCCCGCCTAGGAAAAGCCCCAACTGAGCCAGCGCGGCGTGACCAGAGGGTATTCTGGCCCGAGGCAGTCCATAGGATAGGTCGAGTCTCCCCAAATAGGCAAAACTCCATGCAATTATGACAGATCATTAAGGCGTCACCCTAACTTTCTGACCTATGGCATGGAGCTGCTAGTTGATTTGGGGCGGTGTGGAGACCCAAAGTGCTGGCCTAGCGGCCTGGCTGACGCCTACACCAGCGCTGGCACCAGCCCGCCCAGGTGGGCGTAGAGCGGGAAGCGATCGCACAGTAGGGCCACCCGCCGCTGGCATTGTTCGGCCACGGTGGTGTCGTCGGGGTTGAGCAGGCGATCGGCGATGATGTCGGCGATTTCGGTGAACTCGGCCTCACCCATGCCCCGGGTGGTCATGGCGGGGGAACCCAGCCGCAGCCCGCTGGTGACAAAGGGCGACTCGGGGTCGTAGGGCACGGTGTTTTTGTTGGCGGTGATGTTGACACCGCTGACCAGCTGGTCGGCCCGTTTGCCGGTCATGCCGATGGAGCGCAGATCGACCAGCACCAGGTGGTTGTCGGTGCCGTTGGAGACGACCTTGAAGCCCCGCTGCTGGAGCTGGGCAGCCAACCGCTGGGCATTGGCGATCACCTGGGCGGCGTAGGTGCGAAACTCGGGCTTGAGGGCCTCGCCAAAGGCGACGGCCTTGGCGGCAATCACATGCTCTAGGGGCCCGCCCTGGCTACCGGGGAACACCGCCTTGTCAAACTTTTTGCCCAGTTCGGCATCGCGGGTGAGAATCAGCCCGCCGCGGGGGCCGCGCAGGGTTTTATGGGTGGTGGTGGTGACTACGTCGCAGTAGGGCAGGGGGTTGGGGTGCTGGTTGGCCGCCACCAGACCCGCGATGTGGGCAATGTCGGCCATCAGGTAGGCACCGACTTCATCTGCGATCGCACGAAACTTCTCAAACTCAATGGTGCGGGGATAGGCCGAATAGCCGCAGATGATCAGCTTGGGTCGATGCTCCACCGCCAGGGTGCGAATGGCGTCAAAGTCGAGCTGCTCGGTTTCGCGGCTGACGCCGTACTGCACCACCTTGAACCACTTCCCCGACACATTCACCGGCGACCCGTGGGTGAGGTGACCACCGTGGGAGAGATCCATGCCGAGGATGGTGTCGCCGGGCTCCAGCAGCGCCAAAAACACCGCAAAGTTGGCCTGGGCCCCCGAGTGGGGCTGCACATTGGCGTGGGCGGCGCCAAACAGCTCTTTGGCGCGGTCGATGGCCAACTGCTCAGCCTCGTCCACAAAGGCGCAGCCACCGTAGTAGCGCTTGCCGGGCAGCCCCTCAGCATATTTGTTGGTCAGCACCGAGCCCTGGGCCGCCAGCACCGCCGCCGAGGTGAAATTTTCGCTGGCGATCAGCTCCAGGTGGTCGCGCTGGCGCTGCAGCTCACGCTGCACAATGGCCGCTACCAGCGGATCAGACTCTTGCAAAAAATCAAAGTTAGTTTGAGGCACGGGCAAGGCTCCCAACAATCGACAGAACTAGAACAGACAAAGGAGACCGGTCAACGGGTAGCCAATCGAGTAGAGCCGCCTTCCGCCGGATTTTGATGTGCGCCTACCCAAACACGGCAATCTCGACCACTGGAGCCACTTTTCGGTACCCCCGTTGGCACACCCAGAAGACACCTGGCTGCTTGAGCAGTTTTTCACACGCAGTCTATTATCTTATCTGGGTGGGTTTGAAATGGGTAGCCCGATCAGGCTGTGAAAGGGTTTGAGGCGCACAGATTCTGAATTTGCGGGCAAATGTTACGGATTGCAACATATAATCTTTAGGAACGGCGGAGGCAGGTTGCTTCGGGGAATGGGCCGATTTCAACTGTTTTGCCAAAGTTGGGTGCAGTTGTGAGAGGCTAGGTTAAGCAGAATTGCCTGTAGTCGGTTTGAGATTTATATTCTCCAGGTTTGGGTTATTAATGCTGCAACTGACGGATTCTCACCCCATCCAGTCCCTGTCCTCGGTTGAGGAAGCCTACGAGGTATGTCGGCGCGTCACGGCGAAGTATTCCAAGACGTTCTACACCGGCACCATGCTGATGGCCCCCGCCAAACGCCGGGCCATTTGGGCCATCTACGTGTGGTGCCGCCGCACCGACGAGCTGGTCGACGGGCCCCAGGCGCAGTTTACCAGCGAAAAAACCCTGGACCGGTGGGAAGCGCAGCTTGAGTCGATTTTTGCCGGCTGCCCCGTAGACGACGAAGATGTGGCCCTCGTCGATACCCTGGAGCAGTTCCCCCTCGACATTCAGCCCTTTCGCGACATGATTGCCGGGCAGCGGATGGACCTGCACCGCTCTCGCTACGAAACCTTTGAAGATTTAGAGCTCTACTGCTACCGGGTAGCGGGCACCGTCGGGCTGATGTCAACAACGGTGATGGGCATTGACACCCAGCTCAAAACCGCGCCCTGGGCTCGCCAAAGCGAGCTCGACCCCACTCCCCAGGCGGTGGCCCTGGGCATTGCCAACCAGCTCACCAACATTTTGCGCGACGTGGGCGAAGATGCCCGCCGAGGCCGCATTTACCTGCCCCTGGCCGATCTGGCCGCCTTTGGCTATACCGAAGCCGACCTGATGGCCGGTGTTGTAGACGATCGCTGGCGGGCTCTAATGGCCTTTCAGATCGAGCGGGCGCGGCAGTTTTACGCCGAGGCCGAGGGCGGCATTCGGCTGCTGAGCGAAGATGCCCGCTGGCCGGTGTGGTCGGCCCTGGCGCTCTATCGCCAGATTTTGGACGTCATTGAAGAAAATGGCTACGACGTGTTTAGCCAGCGGGCCTACGTGCCCTCCCTGCGCAAGCTGCTCACCCTGCCAGGTACGCTGATCAAGGCGCGGGTGCTGTAGGCGAGCGGGCAAGGACTGGGTGGAATTAGTTAAGATATGTGTAGAGACGCAATCGCCTATCTACCGTTCTTTTGCTGTACCGATGACCCATACCCCTGCACCCGCGGCACCAAGCAACACCGCCTGGAAGATTAAGCTGCTCTACGATGGCGACTGCCCCCTGTGCCTGCACGAAGTGAATTTTTTGCGGCAAAAAGACAATGGGCGCGGCCTGGTGGCCTTTACCGACATTGCCGCCGATGACTACAGCCCCGCAGACAACGGCGGCGTAGACTTTGCCACGGCTATGGGGCGCATCCATGCGGTGAAGGCCGATGGCACTGTGATCAAAAATGTGGAGGTCTTTCGCCAGGTGTACAGCGTGCTGGGCATCGGCTGGATCTATGCCCCCACTGGCTGGCCCATCCTCGGCCCCCTGGTGGACTGGGCCTATGGCGTATGGGCTAAGTGGCGGCTGGCGGTAACAGGGCGCCCCAGCCTCAAGACTATTTTGGCGGAACGAGAGGCACGGCTGGCGGAGGGCTGCGGCGATCGCTGCCGGGTTTAGAGAGTAGTCTTAACAATCGCACCGTTGAAAGCTTGACTGGACGGCAATGTGTGGAGCTTTCCGCGTAGTGTTGAACACAGGTCAGGCGAGATCGCGATCGGTCGATGGGAGGGCCAAGTACGGCAGTGTGGTTGTCACTGGCCTATGATCTCGGCAGTGCTGATGGGCTGTAACTGGGTGTGACCCTTGCCGTAGCGCTACCAGGGAGGGTCAGCGATCGCCTTCGGAACCGGTTTCTTCAGTTTCGTCGAGGGGGGTGCCGTTGTAGAGGGCGTCGAGCTGCTCTCGGGCATCTTTGACGGAGATAGAGCGCATGACCAGCAGGGGTTCGCGAATCACCTGACCGTCTTGGTCGAGCAGTTCGGGGTGGGGCACGGGGCGAGGCCCTGGGGAGGGCGGTACGCTGCCGTAGGGTTTAGCCGATTGGGGGTTACGGGCGTTGCCACCGAGGAGGACAAGGTTGCGAACCAGGTTTGCGATCGCAACTATGGCCAGAACCGCAAATGCAATGATGTAAACGACGTGCCACATAGCTGCTTGTCCTCTGGCCAACCTTTGCCTGTATTGACTTTAACGCGTTTGAGGCCGGCGTGCTTCAGCGGAGTGAAAACCGGTGTCTTAGATCTTTAGTTTAGCCAGAATTCTTCGGTCTCATCCTCGGGTTCGAGCTGACTGAGGGGTTGCCAACCGGGCTGCCACAGCAGCCGATTTTTGAGCTGCTTGGCGTTGACCCACAGCCGCACCGTGGGGTCGCAGGAAGCCACGAGTTCGGCAAACACCCAGGGGCCTTCTTGCTTGCGGTTGGCCACCTGAAAGTGCCGCCAGCCCTCGGTTTTTTGGTGGGCCGTCCATTTTGAACCCAGCAGGTGGGGGTATTTTTGCTTGCGAGCCATTAGTCGTTGAACGGTCCTAAGCGAACGGGCCAAAGCTACAAAGCGCCTGCTAGCGAATGCCGCTGGCCTCCAGCCGTTTTTTGATGCCGCCCATGTGAACGGCGCGGCTGCTGATTTGAGCCTGCTTTTCGGTGAGCAGCACGTAGACGCGGCCGGAGAGCAGCTGGCGCACAAAGGGGCGGCGGTAGACCAAAATGCCCTCTAGCTTGGCCTCCTCATCTTCGGTATAGCCCATTTCGGCCAGGGCGGCATCGAGCTCGCGGCGAAAGGTTTTGCGGCTGCTGATCGGCAGGGTGAGGGTGGTGCTGCGGTTGACCAGGGCCCCCAGGGTGCCGCCCACCACGCCAAACAGCGATCCATAGAGGTTGGGCAGCCCCGTATCGAGACCGATGCCCAGGGTTTTGACCGCCAGCAGACTGGTGACCAGGGCGGTGCCGCAGAAGTAGTACAGAAACGTGAGGCCAAAGCTGGGGCCAGCGGGCAGGCTGATGTCGCTGGGGGGAGGGGCGTCGGTCATAGGGGGTTTGGTAACGGAGGTCTCTTGTGGCGGGGGCGCTGGTGTCTATCTTTTCATCAATCCTGACCGTTGGAAACGGTGAGAGGTTGGTAGGCTGAGAGAGGTTTTCAGGGATGTTCGAGGCGCAGCCATGCTCGATCTGCTTCAGCTTACGGGCAAACAGCGGCAGTTTGTAGAATCGTTGCAGCGACAGCAGCGGGTGGAGAGCCTGCGATCGCACTGTGCCCAGGCCCGGTTTGACATCAACTTCATCAACGGATTTTTGCGCAGCGGTGCCCTCGATGGCTACGTGCAGTGGCAAGAGCAAACCCAGCGCACCTGGGTGCTAACCGCCAAGGGCGAGGAGCTGGGCGGAGTACTGCCGGGGTATGCCCTGGCGGATCAGCTGCTGGCCGGTCAGACCGATCGGGCCACCCTCCAGAGCGCCCTGGGCAGCGCCTTTAGCCTCAACTACGGTGCCCTGCGGCGCGAGCAGGCGGTCGATCTAGTCGATGGCGATGGCGAAGGGGCCGTTGCCGTGCTCAAATCGTCGGTGCTGGGGGCCTACCAGCAGCGGCAGGCGGTGTTTAGCGCCATTCAAACCGGCCAGCCCCTGCACGACGGTGCCGCCTCATCCCTGGAGTGGCTGCAACAGCAGGGCTACATCACCAGCCGGGTCGAAACCGACTACAGCCTCACCGTGCTGCCCGCCCTGCAAACCCTCGACCTGGGGGATCTAGTCACCACCCTCACCAGCGACTTGATCCTCTCGGGCCAGTGGCGGCAGATCGACCTCAAGCCCTACGATATCCACGCCGAGGTGCCCGATGTCGCCTACGGTCGGCCCACCATTCTCACCCAGTGCATTCAGCGCATTCGCGACATTTTTTTGAACATGGGCTTCGACGAAATGTCGGGCTACATCGTCGAGTCGGCCTTCTGGAACTTTGACGCCCTGTTTACCCCCCAGGACCACCCCGCCCGCGAGGTGCAGGATACCTTTTACCTGGCCCACCCCCAAACCCTGCCCCTGCCCGACGACCCCACCCTGGTGCAGCGGGTGAAGCAGGTACACGAAACCCACTACGGCGGCCACTGGACCGAGGCGGAGGCCAGCCGCGCCATTTTGCGGGCCCACACCACCACCTCCACCGCCCGCCGCCTGCACCAGCTCCAGGGCCAAACCGGCAAATACTTCTCCATCGACCGGGTGTTTCGCAACGAAACCGTGGACCGCACCCACCTGGCCGAGTTTCACCAAATTGAGGGGGTGGTGGTGGGCGAACTGCTCAGCGTCCGCACGCTGATGGGCTACCTCACCTACTTCTACGAACGACTGGGGTTCACCGACCTCAAGTTTAAACCCACCTACAACCCCTACACCGAGCCCTCCCTGGAGGTATTCGCCTACCATGCCCCCAGCGATCGCTACCTGGAAGTGGGCAACTCTGGCCTGTTTCGGCAAGAAATGCTGGAGCCCCTGGGCTGCGGCGAAAAAGCCACCGTGGCCTGGGGCCTGGGCCTGGAGCGCATTGCCATGCTGCTCTACGGGGTAGAAAAGCTCTCTGACCTGATTGGGCCCGATATTCGGCTGTGAAACATTCGGCTGTGAAACCGACGGAAGGCAGCGTGAAAGAGAATAGGGAACCTAAGCCGCCGAGGCTGAGGGATGATCGTCTGGCTCGCCTGCTTGGTGGTCTACAGGGTCGATCAGCACCTCTAGCTCCAGGGTGAGCTGCTGGTCGGGCTCAGGTTCGGGGTCGGGGTCGGCGGCAGCATCGGCGGTTTCGCCATCGCCATCGCGCTCAAGCCAGGGAGAGTCGAAGTGGTGCCAGGGCAGCACGGGCTCGTTGGGCAGGCTCTCGGTGAGCACGGTGATGTTGCTCACGTCGGGCTCTGGAAGGGCTACCCGCCGCTCTAGGGTCGTTTCTGAATGTCCATCGCTCATACTGGTTTCCGCTGTAGGCGGTCAAAAACGTTAGAGCCAAAGCCTCTAGCCACATTCTTGGGCCAAACTCTCTGGTCGAGGATGCCGCTAGATTAACCCAGAGGCTGACCCGCTAGCCACGTAAATTACCAGGATATGTACCAGCATGATAGCAGTTGTGCCCCAGATGGTGTAGGCCGCGTACTTGAGGCTCTGGGAGGTGTCTTCGAGGCGCTGCTTGTTGGCATTGTAGGTTTCCGAGAGGTTGACCAGCATTTGCAGCTGGTAATCTTGCTCGGGCAGAGCCAGGTAGGTTTCTAAAAATTTACGATCTTCTAGATTTGGGGTGACGGCCACCTGGCGGGGCAAAAAAGCCCCCATCAGCAGGGAAAAGCTGACCAGAAACCCGATGATTTCGGCCAGGCTAAACAGGCTGCCGCTGACCAGCAGCCGCGAAATGCTAAGGCTGGTCAGCAGTGCCCCGTTGGCCACAAACAAAATATTCAGCTTGGTGGTCAAAATCTGGCTCTGCTCGTTTTGCTCGCGCAGCACCATGCGCACATCCTGGGCGGCCAGGGCCAGGGTGGCGGGGGGAATGGCGGGCGGCTCTGGCGGGGGTTCTGCCACGGGCAAGCTAAGCTGCACTTGGTCAGAGAACTCGGCCACCGGCGGCGGGGTATCGGTTGAAGCAACGGTAGAAACGGCATTGACCATGGCAGCGGCCATTGAGGCGACCCTTCTGAGGTGAACAGAGCCTTGCAACCCAGCGCAGGGTTCAAGGCTCAAGCTTGAAGCAAAACTAATCGGCAAAACTGGCGGGCGACCGGGCTCAGCGGTGGGTCGCAACGCTATATCTATAGTAGTTAGAAGTCCCGCCGGTGAGGGGCCTCGGCAGGCTACTTTGGCCCACCACTTTGGCACGCTAGATCGGTTGCTGGATTAGGGTTTGGTAGTGACCGAGGTGCAGCTTGGCCGATTTGTGCCAGGTGTAGTCGGCCAGCACCGACTGACTGCGGCGAATGAGAGCATCGGCCACCGCTGAGTCTAGCACCTGAAGCATGGCCTGTGCGATCGCACCCACCGACTCAGGATTGACCAGCAGCGCCTGATCGGCGCTGAGAAACTCGGTAAAGGGCGGCTGGTCGGCGGTAATCACCGGCCGCCCCGAGGCGATTGCCTCTAGCACCACCAGCCCCCAGCCCTCCTTGGTGGAGGGGAAGCAAAACCCATCGGCCACCCGGTAGAGGGCGGGCAGATCACCATCGGCAATCACCCCCGGCAGCATCACCGAGCGGCCAATCATGGGCCCGTGGCGCTGGGCGAGGTGGTCAGCCAGGGCCAGAAATTCCTGCCGATAGGGTTCGTAGTCAAACAGGGTGGCTCCCCCGGCGATCACCAGCTGGGCCTGGGGGTGGGTGGTCAGCACCTGGGCAAAGGCCGCCAGCAGCCGCAGGGAGTTTTTGCGCGGCTCAATGCCCCCCACGGTGAGGTAGAGGGGCGAGCCGGTGAGGCCATAGCGAGCTTTGAGCGCCGCCTCCTGGCCCGAGGGTCGGGGCGAAAAGCGGCTGATATCGACACCGTTGAGCACCCTGGGTGTCTCCAGATCGTAGTCATCGCGGAGGGCCACCCGCCAGCGTTCGCTGACGCAGAGGCACAGGTCTGGCTGACGAATCGAGCGCTCCTGGCAATGCTGAAGGTAGATGCTGGGGTAATCTTCGACGTGGTGGACGGTGCGCACCACATTGGCCACCCGCCCCCGCTGACGCAGCTCGACCAGGGCATTGGCCCCGATGCAGTCCTGGGCGTGGTAGATGTCGTGGCGGTCGGCGGGATGGGCCAAAAAATAATCGACAAATTCTTGAATGCGCTGGCGGATCAGGGCATCGGTGGCCTGGTCGGGGGGCAGCCCGGCGGGGGCCGCCTGGGCAGGCACCAGCTGCACCCGGGCAGAGGTCGCCCGCTCAAAGCCCTGGCCGTCTTTGTCGAGGGCGTAGACGCAGACCCGATGGCCCAGCTCGGTGAGGGCGGTGGCCAGTTCTAGGGTGTGTACAACGCTGCCCCGCAGCTTGGTGGAGTAGGTGAGCAGAGCAATTTTGAGCGGTGGGGCCATGGCAAAACGCGATAGTAAAACGCGATGGTAAAACGCGATCTGGGGGGGATAAACGTGACCGGGTTGCATCAGCCCGCAGTCGCTTGGCCGCTAGGGCCGTGAGAATCTGGCTAATCAGCACTGGGCTCAGGGCCAAACCCGGTGAGAGAGGCGGTGGCAAAGTCCCAAAAGGGAAGGGAGGCGGTGCCGAGCTGGAGGGTGAGGGTTTGCCCGGCGGTGATGGTGCCCACCGGGACGCACCACAGACCGTGATGGTGAAACTGGG
>DATIVG010000340.1:0-6875 GCA_035466075.1 Nodosilinea sp.
GCTCGCCTTCGGGACGACCGGGTAGTACCCGACGCTTCTGGTAGGGCACGGTGTTGTAGCCAAAGCTGGTGAGGTACTCTTCGCTATCGAGCAACTCATCGACTAGGCCTTTAATGCCCTTGTTGGCCACTACAATAGACCAGGCAATTTTTTCGCGATCGCTGTACACGTCACGGCCCAGGATTTTTTGGACGCAGTGTTCAACGAATCTGTAATTGCTGTTCTTCTCGTAGAAGCTGCTGTAGAAGGTCGGCGACAGTGCCAAGCCACGAATAAAGTCACGCACGGTAATTTGGCCGTTGCGCAGCTGCGACTCCAGAAAGGTCTGGCGATCGCACTTAAAGGCGTGGAAGAACATCTGCCGATAGGCTGCCGTAATCAGCGCATCCATGTCGCTGGTATCGTACAGATCATCGGTAGAGAAAAATCTGGGCTGTTCGTCGCCGCCGATTTCGTAAGCCGCAACGCGCTGATTTTGACTGGACGGGGAATAGTTTAGTAACGGAAGAGACACGTTTGAATCTCCAGAATCTTAGGAAAATTTACAAACTTTAAGGATGATCATACGGGAATGGCTGCCGCGAACCTGAGCAACCTGAGTAAATCAACATAGTCCTTAACATTCCACAGGTGTGGACGCTGCAACAGCCGGTGAGCCTAGGGATGGGTCATGCGGCGCGGGTCGATGAGCTGGTCAAACTCGGCCTCAGACACATAGCCCAGGGCCAGGGCGGCCTGCCGGAGCGTGAGATCGTGCTCGAAGGCGTGGTGGGCAATCTGAGAGGCTTTATCGTAGCCGATGGCCGGGCTGAGGGCAGTCACCAGCATTAGCGACTGCTCTACGTATTGACTGATTTTTTTGCGGTTGGGGGTCATGCCTGCCACCAAAAATTCGGTGAAGTTACGGCAGCTGTCGGCCATCAGCCGGGCCGATTGCAGCAGGTTGAAGATCATCATGGGCTTGTAGACGTTCATCTCCAGGTAGCCGCTGGCACCGGCAAAGGCCACCGCCGCGTCGTAGCCCATCACCTGCACCGCCACCATCGCCAGAGCCTCGCACTGGGTGGGATTGACCTTGCCCGGCATAATCGATGAGCCGGGCTCGTTTTCGGGCAGGTGCAGCTCGGCAAACCCGGCTCGGGGGCCGCAGCTGAGCAGACGAATATCGTTGGCGATTTTGTAGAGCGAGACCGCCAGGGTTTTGAGCACGCCGCTGGCCATCACCATGGCGTCATGGGCACCCATGACGGTGAACTTGTTGGCAGCGCTGACGAAGGGCAGTCCGGTCAGGGCGGCGATTTGCGCCGCCGCCGCCTCGGCAAAGCCTGGCCCAGCGTTGAGCCCGGTGCCTAGGGCGGTGCCCCCCAGGGCCAGTTCGTAGAGGCCGGGCAGGCAAGTCTCGATGCGCTTGAGGTTGTCGTCAAGCATGCCCACGTAGCCCGAAAACTCTTGCCCCAGGGTGAGCGGTACGGCGTCTTGCAGGTGGGTGCGGCCGATTTTGACGATGTCGGTCCAGGCGTTGGCTTTTTCGTGGAGAGCGTCGCGGAGCTGGGTGACGGCGGGGCAAAGCTGCTGGGTCAGGGCCTGGGCAGCGGCAATGTGCATGGCCGTCGGAAAGACATCGTTGGACGACTGCGACATGTTGACATGGTCGTTGGGGTGAATGGGGGTTTTGCTGCCCAGTTCTCCACCGGCGATCGCAATGGCACGGTTGGCGATCACCTCGTTGACGTTCATGTTGCACTGGGTACCACTGCCGGTCATCCAGACGTGGAGGGGGAAGTGGTCGTTGAGCTGTCCGGCCACAATTTCATCGGCGGCCTGCACGATCAGCGCGGCTTTGTCTGGGGGCAGCTTCCCCAGTTCGGTGTTGGCCAGGGCTGAGGCTTTTTTGGTCAGTGCGATCGCACCCACCACCTCCAGGGGCATTTTGTCTTGGCCGATGGAAAAATAGCGAATCGAACGCTGGGTCTGCGCCCCCCAGTAGCGATCGCAGGGCACCGCAATGGCCCCCATGCTGTCGGTTTCTTGGCGGGTAGGCGGTTGTGCGTCGGCCATGCGAGAAGTCCCCAGAGCGGTATGCTCCGATTCAACCACAAGCCCGCCTCAAACGGGCACAGAGAAAAGCCCCAGTGACGGAGTTCGTCCCTGGGGCCTAGCAGTAATTCGATTCAGGACCAACCGGAGCAACTAGCCTTGCTTTTTGCGCACCAGACCCACGGCGCTCAGGCCCACCAGCACCAGAGCAGCGGTAGAGGCTGGCTCAGGCACCGTAGCGTTGGGCTCTTCGGGAGCCAGACCGCCCTTGGCCACAAAGATAGACGCATGGGACAGGTCTTTTTGGTCAAAGGTGGCCCAGGTACCGCCCAGGGTGCTGGTATTGCCATCGATGTAGTAGGCCGCATAGCCATTGCCAGCCTTGAGGCTAATCACAAAGGGGGTTGTGATCGCCTCCGTGAGGCTCCAGGTACCGGTACCCTTGCCGGTCTGCACCCAGCTAAAGCCTTTATCGCCAGCGGGGGCACCGCCTTCATACTTGCTGTCCAGCAGCCAGCCATCGGCACCCAGGGTTTCGTTGAGAAACGCCGTGAGGTCGGTGCTAATGGTGCTGGTCACATCGTTGCCAGAGACCGGGTTTAGACAGGCGCTGTAGCTGAGGGAAGATCCTCCAGCCAGGGGGTTGCTGGTAACGGAGCCGCTAGCACAGGTGAGAGGGGCCGTGGGTGTGCTGCCGCCGCCGCCCTTGTCGCCGCCCTTGCCGCCGGGCTTGGCTAGCGCCTCTGGGGCCAGGGAGCCCAAAAGGCCCACCAGCACCAGGGTCGAGCTTAAAATCACAGAAGTTTTCATGCCGGGCAAATCCTCCTTAAGTAGGCACTGTAGGCAGTAGCCACAGACGAAAGGGGGCGTTTGCGTCTGATGGTCTATCCGAGACGGATACAGGTTTTCGAGCGTACTCTTATACTTAAACATCCTCCGTGGTAAAGCGTTTAGGTCAAATTACTGAGGTTGTCGGCTATTTACAGAGTCTTTATGTGCAGCAGGCGTCGAATTTCACCAGCACCGTGAGCCCCAGTGCCCGATAGAGGGCTTTCTGGGGAGCCTGGTAAATAATCGGGAGACTGTTGTTCGTCAACGAAGTCTGGCAGAGGGCTTTACAGATTTCCTAGCGGCGGCGCTGTTTGCTGACCATTTTGCGTGACAGGCGCAGGTTAATCGCTTCGCGGTCGGCCCAATCTTGCAGCACCCGCAAAAAGAGGTGTTTGTCTTGGCCCTGCAGCACGGCGGTTTGGTCGGCGGTTTCAATGCTGTAGGGATAGCCGCCCCCGATAATCACCTCGCCCCGCACCCAGTTGAGGTACTGAGTCATGTGGCCGCTTTCCCACATCCAGCGGGGCATCTCCAGGCGTACAGGGTAGCCGTCGCGGGTGGTCTTGAGATAGGTGAAGGCAATCTGATCGCCGTAGGTGCCGTACTGGTCGAGAATGCCGCCGCGATCGCACCGAAACACAGCGGTGCGATCGCCCCAATCCATCAGCCGGGCCAGCAGCTGAGCATCGTGGATGCCCTCGGTGGCCTCCAGGCCGTAGGCGTGGTGCAGCAGCGTTGTCAGGTCGTGGGCATAGGAGGTATCGACGTAGCCCACCAACGGCACCCGCCTGCGATCGCTAGCCTCCAGCAGCGAGAGGATCGACTGCACGTAGGCGGTTTGGCTCTCCTGGTCAAAGGCTTCGGCAAAGGTGACCACCAGCGCCCCATCGAAAAACACCAGGGTGCGCTCCGGCTCTGGGCAGGCGTTGATATACTCCACCAGCCGGGCCACCTCCATTTGAAAGCGGCGAATATTGACCCGGCGCTCCACCGGCTGGGCCGGATTGGGGCCCAGATCGGCGGGGGTCATGAGGTCAACCCGCACATCTTTGCGGTAGGGCCGAGTGGCGCTATGGGGGTTCTCAAACCAGCCGATTTGCAGCAGCGCAATCGGAATCGAGATGTCTTTGCCAGGGGAAATTTGAGAGCCATCGACAGCGAAGGTGGTGATATCTTGCAGCACCGTTTGCACCCACTGGGCGCTCTGCTCGCGGTTGGTCCAGCGGTCGCTCACCGGGCCCGACTCAGCAAAAAAGAAGGGTAAAATGCCCTTTTCAGCGGTGACCTTGTCGAGGGGGCGGGCCCCCGCTGGAGTTTCGGGCTCGGGCAGGCGGCTGAGCTGCTGCGCCAGGGACAGGGCAGCAAAGTCAATCCAGGCTCGGTTGTAGGCGTGCAGCAGCTCAAACTTAGCCCGGCTAAAGGAACTAAAGGCCTCGCGCTTTTGGTCAAGCAGGGCTTTGATCTGGCCTGAACTCACTGGCATATCCCATCCGTTGCTTAGAACACCTGTATTAACGACTGATTCTAGCGGGTTTGCTGGGGCTTGTCACGTCAGCTCGGCCCCTGCAGCCTGGCCCTTTAAAGACTGGCCAAAGGGGCGAGTAGGCCACCACAAATTCAGTACCATCACCAAGGTCGGCAGAGTGGGGGCGGGGCAATCTGAAGTTAGGACAACTCACCGGCAACTTTCTATGGCCCTGCAACTTTACCTCTTGGCTTCGTTGATGGTGTTTCTTTTGGCCATCGGTCCGTTTTTGAGCGATCCAGCTCGGCCCAAACGGCACCTGAGCAGCTGGGCATTTTTGGCCCTTGCCGTGGTGCTGAGCCCGATTACGCTGCCCAATATGCTGAAAAGGTGGATGGGCCACCGGGGCCCATCCACCTCAATTCGATTGCCGTCGCTCAAGGTGTGAGGCGACCCCCGGCCCCGGGGTTAGTGGTGGTGACCGTGGTCGTGGCTATGCCCGTGGTCGTGACCGGGTAGGTGGTGATCGTGGGTGTGACCGTGGTGGCTGTGCACCGCCGCCGCCTGGGAGGCCGCTAGGGCGGGGTTGATCGCCAGGGCATCTTCTTCAAGCAGGTCGGCGATGTGCTTGTCGGCCCAGGTGGCGGCCATGGCCAGGAAGGCCGGGTCGTCGTTGACGCAGGGCATTTGCACATAGGTGACGTCGGGGCGCTTGCGGCGCAGCCCTTCGATGATGTGCTCAACATCCAGCAGGGTTTCGTGGTTTTCGGTGGCGAAACCAATGGGCATAAACACCAGAGCGGTGGCACCGAGGTCGATCAGGTTGCGAGCAGCCAGGTCGGCGTTGGGCTGGGTCCACTTGATCAGGGGGGTGTCGTGGTTGAGCCAGCCCACGGAGATCAGGGGATATTTGTAGATCAGGCGATCGCGCACCTTGTCGTAGAGCTTTTGGCTTTCGTCGATGCCGGAGGTAAAGCCCTTGGCCTCGTGGGGGCAGCCGTGGTTCATCAACACGATGCCGGTTTGGGAGGGCAGGTGAGCGACGGCCAGGTGGTTTTTGATCTTATCTTCGACCATGGTGGCCAGGTAGTCGATGTAGTCAGGAGCATCGAAGAAGGAGGGGATGTAGCGCATGCCCTTAACCCAGTGCTCGGTGCCGTCGGAGAGCTTGGCCAAGGCTTCGTTGACCTGCTCGATGGCGATGCCGCTGGTGAAGATGGAGTCAACCACCAGCAGGGGATAGATCAGCAGCTTGTCGTAGCCTTCCTGCTTGACCTGCTCTAGCACCTGGTCGGGGAGGAACGGCTTGCAGAAGTTGAAGGCCTTGAATACCTTGATGCGATCGCCCCAGCGGGCTTGCAGGTTGGCCTCGATACCGGCCCGCTGGGCCTCGAAGATGGCGTTGTGGGGGGAGATAAAGTTGCCGTGCTGGTGGCTCCACTCGTGCAGGTCAAAGGCGGCCAACAGTTTGGCCAGGGGGGGGTAGACCCAGGTGGGCACGGGAGCAAACTTGGCGGTGAGCAAGTTGAGGGCCTGCTCGTTGTAGTTGGCAAAGTCTTCGTAGCTTTCAACTTCGCCGTAGCCCATGAGCAGAACGGCAACTTTGCCGCTGCCTTGGGCAGCAGTAGTTGAGGTAGAGGCTGAAATAATGTCGGGGGTTGCAACCATGGGATGGCCCTCTGAGGGGATGTCTTTCTCCCCTAGGCTAACATCCCCCCACCGGGGATGTTGTTAACAAAACCCGCAGTTGTTGGGCCGGGCCACGAAGACCGCTCTAGCGGGCCACTGAGAATATTTAACCGACACTGGGGGCGGCAGCTTGGCATTGGGATGCGGTGCCAGTGCGGATTGCTTCGCGAATCGCCCCCAGGAACTCCTGTTCGAGGTAGGGCTTGGAGAAGTAGTCGGTGGCCCCTAGCTGCATCGCCAGCCAGCGGTGTTTATCGTTGCTGCGGGAGGTCAACATCAGGGTAGGGATTTGCGCCCAGGCCGGGGTCTGGCGACGCACGGTGAGGAACTCAAAACCATTCATGTTGGGCATTTCGATATCACAGACCACCAGCCCCACCGCCGGATTTTGCTCCAGTTGCTCCACCGCCTCTTGACCATCGCGGGCTTGCAGCACCCGGTACCCCGCCCGCTCTAGGGATAGGGCCAGGGTGCGGCGCGAGGTGACGGCGTCATCGACCACCAGCACCGTGGTGGCCGGGTGTAGGGCCAGACGGTCGGCGCGGGCATCCCCCCCCGATAGCTCGGCCCCGGCGGGACGGTTGAGCAGATCGTCGAGGAAAGCCTGACCGTCGATGACGGGAATCACGCTGCCGTCGCCCAGCACCGTGCAGCCGTAGGCGTAGGGGGGCGGGCTGAGCGCTGCGCCAAAGGGCTTAATCACCGACTCCTGCTCGGTGACCAGGCGGTCAACCTGAATGGCGAAATGGCGATCGCCTCGGGCCAACATGAGCACTGGCGATTCCCAATCGGCAGGAGAGGGTACCGCCGCCAGCACCTGGCTGAGGGGCAGTTCGGGCCGCAGGCAGCGGTA